>NZ_UETR01000003.1:0-445892 GCF_900491745.1 Candidatus Amarolinea aalborgensis
ATGGTGAATGTTATCCCGGTGCACGACCAACCGATCGCCGGCGCCGGGCAACCCGCCCAAGCGATGAGTCTTGGGCGCATCACCGGCAAGCATACGCAGGCAAAATGAACCTCAGATGAAAACGCCGCCTGCGCACATGACAGTTTGTTCAACTTCGCCGCCGCCATCCAGTGTTTCCTACGCTGGCACTCTGCCTTTTTGCACTCGGCCCTTTGCCCTTTGCGCTCAACGTTCCGCCTTGAGCGAAAACATCAGCGGCAGGCTGCCGTCGTGATCGGGCAGGCGCCACCAGTTGTCAGGGCCTTGCACCAGGCAGGGCAGCAGTTGTTCGGTGCAAAAGGCGAATTCGTGCAGGAATTCCAGGCGCAAACCGGCGCGCGTGAGCGCCGTGACGATTTCGCCCAGGCTGTGATTCCATTCGAAGCTGTGCGCCGTGGTCAGGGCGCGCTGGCTGTCGGGGCTGGCAATTTCCCAGGTCAGCGGCTCCGGTGTGATGAAGTAAGAGTAGGCCAGGCGCAGGTCCTTCACGCGCTGGGCATCCTCGCGGAAGACACGCGCCAGCGGGTGGAATTCGGCCAGATAAAAGAAGCCGCCGGGCTTGAGGTACGCGGCGATGATCTCGGCCCAGGTAGTCAGGTCAGGCAGCCAGCTCAACACGCCAAACGAGGCGAAGACGATGTCGAACGCGCCTGGCAAGAGGCCCGGCAGGTCATACAGATCGGCCGCGAGAAACGTGGCGGGCAGGTCCAGCTCGCGGCTCAGGCGCTGCGCCGCGGCGACGGCCGTGGTGGAAAAGTCCACGCCAGTGACCTGTGCGCCCAGCCGCGCCCAACTCAAGGATCCCAGACCAAGGTGACATTGGAGATGCAGCACGCGCTTGCCGGCCACCGGGCCAATCTCCGCTAGTTCCAGGCTAGTCAGGCCGTTGAGGTCTGCGGCGCCTGTCGCAGGTAGGTTAGCGACGGCCTGCGCGGCCAACTCATCCCACAGGCGGCGATTGCTCTCTTGAATGTTAGGCGGCGCCATGCTGCTCCTCCGCTTAGCCATGTCGTTGTTCAGTCCTGCCTCAAGCCGTTTCCGTCGAGGAGCCATGATTTGTCCTCGTCATCGAACAGCCTGATCACGTTGGGCGTCACCCACTCCAGACCGATGAAGGTGGGAGTCTCGGTTGTCAGCAGCACGGACTGGCTGAGGTCCGCGGCGTTGATCCTCACGACGTACGACTTGCCCGACGAATTCGGGTCGCAACGCGATGGAGCCAACAGGTAGGCCACGGCGGCTCGACTGAGCTCGCCGAAGTCCTGGCTGTCTGGCGACCAGGCGAGCGCCGCCAGCGCAACGTTGGGAGCGACCGTCGGCCAGCGACCCAGCTCGCTGCCGTCAATGTCCCACAGGACCAACTCCTGGTTCCGCCAGGCGGCGAATTTCGTCCCGTCCGGCGAGCGCGATCCGCCGCCCAGTTCCTGGATCGTACCCGATGCGACGTCCACGCGCCAGACTGGGGGCTGCCAATAACCGCAGCCGTCAGGAACGCCTTCCCTGGCCGTGGTGTAGTAGAAATAGCGGCTGTTGGGCGACCAAAACAGGCCATCCAATCCGTACGCGCCCAATCCACCGCAGTAGATCAACTGGCTGTCAACGATGGCTGATCCCGCGCCATCGCTGTGGGCAAGGCTGATTGTTTCGTAGGCGTTGGCGCCGCCAGCCTCCGTTGGCGCGCAATCGAACATCGCCAGATCCACGCGCCACTGCTTGTCGGGGGACGCGTACGACCTGGTCTTGGGCTGAGCGCTGGCCTGAACCGTGGCGACGGCGCTTATCTCACTCAGAATGCTATCCAGCAACTCGACGTCCACCTGGGACCTGTCGGCCGTTTCCAGCAGCCAACGCTCGACGCCTCGGCCGGCATCAACGCGGCACGTCCTTGTCCCTCCCAGTTCGTAGCAGACCGCGCCCTGAAAAATCTGGATCGTCTCCGGCATACCGTAGGGCGGCAGATTGAAATGCACCAGCAGCCCGCGATACCCCAGGCGACCCGGATAAGGCGCAGGCGCGCCTGGCGAGAGGCCCGCCAGGCGCGTGAGCAGTTGTTGGCGCTGTGCGTCGGGCAGGGACCAGATCGGATTGGGTCGGCCCGAGAAGACATCCAGCTCCACAAACGAGACCGTGTCCCGCAGCGGGTCGAGCGCCGGAGCCGGTGGGGAAAACCGCACGGATGCGCCGATCTGGCGGATGTGCGCGCGGTCGGCCGACACGATCAGGGTGCGATTGTGCTCGTAGGCCGTGGGATACTGCACGAAGAGCAGCGCCCCGCCATCCGGCGGCTGCTGGTCATCCGAAGGCAGAATCAGGCAGGCCGGCTGTCCATCTACTTGCAGATGCTCCAAATTGGGATGGCTGCCGAAGCGCTGCTGGGGGTTTTTGTCTGTGCGGGTATTGCTTTCGATCTCCAGCGCGCATACCGTCTCGACGGTGTCCGCCACCATGTAGGCGGAGGTGAGGCCGAAAAACCCGTCTGCCCCGCGGAACAGCGCCGTATCATCCGGGTTGGCAGCGCGCCAGATCGCAGGATACGCCACGGTGACGCTGAACTGCTCACTCACATAAATTTGCGTGGCCGCCGGCGGCGCGCCGCTGGCCGTCGTCGGCGTCAATTTTCCCGTGTCGAGTGCGAGCTGCCAGATGCTCTCATCGCGGCTGCGCAGCAGCACCCGGTTTGCCTCCGGCCAGGCGATGGGCTGATAATACGCTGGGCCATCGTTCACGATTGTCTGCGTCCACGCAGGCGAATCGGCCCGCACCAACAAAAAGCGCCAGCCGGCCAATACGCCCTGCGCGTCGGTAAGCGCAGCCTGCATGGAAAACACCACTGCATCGCCCCGCGGCGACCAGACGAGGTCGCTGGCGAGCTGTGCGGCCTCGCTCCACTGGCTCTTGACCTCCTGGCCGGTCTGCAGGTCGCGCACGATGAGTCCCGGCCATCCGGCGCACTCCACATAGGCCAGCCGGGCTTCGTCCGGCGAGAGCGCCAGCGCGTAGAGCCGCCCCTTCCCCAGCAGCACCTCGGTCACAGCGCCATCGGCCAGGTTGAGCTTGAGCAGGCCTGATCCATTCATCATGCATTCGTGATCCGCGCTGGGAACAATCAGCATGGTCAAGGACTGGCCGTCGGCGGACCAGCGATAGGGCCGCAGCTCGCCTTTGTCCCAGCCAAACCGCTGGTCATCGAACGTCGCCTTCCATGCGACCGCGCCATCCTGCCGCGTCACGTGCAGGCTCATGTCGCTCTCCGACCAACCCGCCTTCCATTCCCCATCCGGAGAAGCGGAGATATCCACGGCCAGCTCTTGCACCGGCGCCGCCGTTGGCGTTGACAGATCAGGCGCAGGCGTTGCGGGCGGCGACACCGCCTGGCAGGCGAGGAGAAGCAGCGGCAGCAGGCAGCCAGAAAGCAGCTGCGGCGCATACCGCCTCACGAAATCGGCTGCAGGCCATTGTGTGGCTGCGAGCGGCACAGCTTTGCGCATCATGAGGATCCTTTTACTCCTTTCGCAGGCGAGCGCGCACCGTGTCGTCGAAAGGGTTTTGCCCGGCCCGCGCCGCGGCCAACCAGGCGCGGTGGGTCGTTTCCAGCGCGTTGCGGTCGGCGAATGCTTGACCGGTTGGCCAACTCAAGAACGCCTGTAGGTCTTCCACAGTTCCCGGCCAATTGCCCTGGCTGGCCCGCGCCAGGGCGCGGCCGTCGAAAGCCACTGGCGAGGTCTTCTGCTGGATGGCGCGGTCGCAATAAGGCAGGGCCAGGCTGGGCTGATTGTCGAGCGCCCAGGCCCAGCAGAGCGCGGTCAGACCGCGGGCGTCGTCGGGCTGCTGCGCCAGCAGGGCGTTGAAATCGGCCTGCCACTGCGCCGGACGATCGAGGCGCACATAGGCCAGCCCGCGATTGAGCAGGGCTGCGCCGCTGGCGGGCGTCAGGGCCAGGGTCTGCGAGTAGAAGGCGATGGCTGCGGGCAGATCAGCGGGGCGGCTGCGTTGACTGACATAACCGGATAGAAACGCCAGGGTGGCGGCGGCCTCCTGCTCGCTCGGCGCCTGCGCCGCGGCCTGGCTGAACGCAGAAGCGGCCTGATCCCAGGCGCCCTGCTGGCTGGACAGGAGTCCCAGGGTCAGCAGAGCCAGGCTGCGCACCTCGTTCGGGCGGCTGGCGTGGATGGGAAAGGAGAGGGACGCGGGCGCGGCCAGCAGGGAATCGAGAAGCGAGGCGGTCGGCGGCGCGTCCGCGGTCAGGATGACATAGTGAGCCGCCTGCAGGTCATCAGGGAAACCGGCTTCGGCGTCGCTGAAGCTGTCCTGACGCCAGAGAAGAAGGCTGGCTCGACTGCGGGCGCGCGCGGCCGCCGCGCTGTCGAAATTCGGCAGGACGACCGGCAGTTCGCGCAGCTCGGTCGTCGCGCCAAGACGCGCGGCTTGCAGTTCACGCTGCAGAGCGGCTTGCGCGGCTGCGGCGGCTTGGGATCCTTCGATTGCCAAGGCAAAGGTCTCACGCGACGCCAGCAAAATCAACGCTTGACCAGGGCGCGCGGTCGGAAGAGGCTTGACGGCGCCCCGCATCTGCTGCGTCCACAGCGCTCCGATGAGGAGTAAAGAGAGAAAACCAATCAGCGCCGGCCACAGGCCGCGGCGCAAGAAGGGACGCGCCGGCGCAGGCGGGACGGTCGCCGCGACCGGTTCCGCGGCGATGGCCGGTTGATCTGGGGCGACAGACGGCATAGGCGGCGCAGGCACGGCGGCCGCGGACACGGGCGTGGGGTCGGTTGCGCCCGTCACGTCGCGGACTGTGACCGCATCGCCAACCGGCGGTCGTGGCGGCGCGGCGGTTGCCGGGGCAAAGCCGGCTGCCAGCAGCAGCGCATCACTCTCCTCTCGCGAGAGGCGCAATTTGACCGCGCAGCGCACCACGTCATCGCGCTGGCGCGGCCGTTCGCTCAGTCCTTCCTTCCAGCGAAAAACCGTCTGGCGGCGCACACCGATGGCTCGCGCCAGTTCGCTATCGCTGATGCCGGTGCGCGCCGTGTATTGCGTTAGAAGTTCAGCAAATGTGGTCATGCGTGCTGACTGAGGCGCTGATCGCCCGCGATGTCGTCGTAGTCGGTCTTATTCTGTGTGTTACACCCAATGTGACACAGCGCAGAGCGCAAATGGTACACAATTGGCCCTTGAAATTGCCGGGGTTGGGCTTATAATCGTCCATAGAACGATTGGTCGAACGAAAGGTCACACTCGTCCAACCGATTATACCTGAAAGCCAGCGCGAGAATAAATCTTCTACGAAGGAGTGAGCATCATGTGGTCCAAGAAATCTGTGTTGGGTGGCCTGCTGTTGATCGGCGTGCTTCTGCTGCTGAGTTCATGCGGGGGATCGGTGCCTGACAGCGCGAAGGCGCGCAGTCGTGATGTGATTCAATCTGGCGGCATTGCGCCGGCCGAGGAACTGCGCGTGGCGGAGTATCTCAATTATTACGAGCAGCACTTTGCCGCGCCTGTCAACACCGCGCTGGGGCTTGACCTGCGCCTGGGGAATGGGTGGATGCCGACTCAGGGGGGCGAGGCCTGGCTGCAGGTGGGCATTCAAGCGCGCAGCGAGGCCAACGAGGCCATTGCGCCGCTCAACCTGGCGCTGGTGATTGATTGCAGCGGCTCGATGAGCGCGGCCGAGAAGATGCCGTATGTCAAAGAATCGCTGCGCGCCTTCTTGCGCAGCCTGGCATCCAACGATCGGGTTGCCATCGTGACCTACAGCGATAACGCCGAGCTGCTCGTGCCATCGCAGAGGGTGGGCGACGGCGCCTGGATCGAGCGGGCCGTTGAGCGCCTGACCACCAACGGCAATACGAACCTGTATGCTGGCCTGATGGCGGGTTTCAAGGAGGTGGAGCATAATTTCGATGTCCGCCGTAACAACCGGGTCATCCTGCTGACCGACGGCATCGCCAACAACGGCGTGACCGATTCCAACCAGATTGCCGCGGATGCGCGTGCTTTCAATGACCGCGGCATCTATTTGTCCACGATTGGCTTGGGGCATGACTTCAATGACGCCCTGCTCAGTCAATTGGCTCACCAGGGCAAGGGCGGCTATCACTTCATTGATTCAGCCGCCGAGATGGACAAAGTCTTCCGCGAGGAAGCGTCCGGTCTGATGCAGAAAGTAGCCGCTGACGTCTCCATTCTCTTGCAGCCCCAGGCCGGCGTGCGCGTCGTCAGCGTGACCGGATTCGACGGTGCGCCGCCCGCCGGACCGCTGGAGGTGCGGGCGCGTGACATGGGTACGGGCGATAGCCAGGTGATCGTGGTGCGCCTGGAAGTGGCGCCTGATCGGCGCGGGGCGCGGCCGTTGATGGATGTGACCCTGCGCTATCGCGATCTGTTTGCGCAGCGCGACGAGGCGTTGGCGGCCCAGGCCACGGTGGACGCCGCCAACATCACAGGCTATGACCCCTTGTGGGACCTGGAAGTGCTGCGCAACGTCACCATTCAGCGCACGGCGGAGGGGCTGCGGGAGATCGCCCGCTTGTATCAGTCACAGCGCTACGAAGCGGCCTGGGACCTGGCCTTTCGCCTGGAGCAGGCGCTGCGCCAGGTAGCCAGCATGACCGGCGAGGCGCAGATGATCCAAGACGCCGATTTGATGCGCACCTATCAAGACACCCTGGCGCGCTGGGTGCAGCAGCAAACGGGCCGCCTGCCGCAGCCCGTCGCGCCTGAACGCCCGTCACGCGGCCGCGAGGCCACGCCTTTGCCCGACACGGCGCCGACCATCGAGATTCGTTAGCCGCCGCAAAGAAGAGGAGAAGCAGGGGGACATTCATTACATGCTGCAAGCGGGAATAGGCTTCACTTGTCCGCCTAAGGAAACAGGCGCAACTCGTGCCCGCTTGCAGCATACTTGACCAGAATTTGTCCTCTGGCGCGTGCAGATGTAGAATTAAGTTGCCTGATATCTAGGAAGGCACAGCATGAAACGCTTTTTTGTAATCGGTAATAATCTGTTGCTCCTATTGGTATTGGGAATATGCAGTGTGGCACTTGTCTTTATGTTAATTGGGAAAGGACTGCTGCCAGAACCTGGTTTCTTTCAATCTGCGATTCCAACTTCAACGTTCATCCCAGTAGTTCTGCCCACACGCACGCCAACTACACTGCCTACATTTACACTACCGCCTCCACCAACGAAGATACCGCCCGACTTCGTTCCCGCTTACACCGGCACGCCGCCAACCGTCACCCCACGTCCTGATGAAACAAGATCGTCGGTTTTCATCTCCACACCTACCCCATTTCCAATATCAAAGGTTACTGACCTGGCAGTGGATTTGCCGGATGAGATGAAGTCAGTGTGCATCATCAAGCGCGTTGATGGATCATATGAGAAATTCTTGATTCCCGGCCCTTACACTGGCGATGTCAGGGTATTGATGAGACTAGCCCCTGATGATGTAATCATCAATCATTACCCTCTCATCGCACATCCGTCCACACCGGTGGTCACTCCTTTACCTTGTGGAGGCAAGTGTTAGCGAGGTATCTTGTGCCCACGCCGCGGCATCGCCTGGATGGCGCGGAAGTCGGCGCGGAGCTGCGCCAGTTCGCTCTCGTTGATTGGGTGGTCGCCATCGTAAACGCGCATGGTGGCCAGGGTCAGGCGCTACAAGGCGACGTCCTGGCCGGGAAAGGCATGCCAAAACAGCGGCAGGCAATCGTTCAGTGTCACAGTAGAGTTAACCGGGTTGCACCATAGGCTTTCGCCAGGGTGATTGCCTTGTCCAAGTGAAAGAGGCCGACCAGCTGCTCGAACAGCCATTCCAAGGTCGGCGCTGGACGGCAAAGAGCGCATCCAGCACGAAGCGGAAGATGTGGCCGAGAAAGACCCACAGCGGCCCCAGCCAGCGGATGAGGGCCAGAATTCCCGGCCTGTCAGCAAACCCCATGGCAAGGGACGCAACGTCGCCAACGCCAATCTTCGCTGCCTGGTTTGGCGACCACTGACTGTCGCAGTATAATCATGACGCCAGGTAGTACTGCCCAGACTCACATTGAGGTCTCAGACCATGGTCGAATCCACGCGCGGCGAAATCGAAGCGGCGCTCGCTGATGCCATCACCCAGTTCGAGAAAGAGCAAATGGGTCGCGGCCCCGTAGAGACGCGCGTCTACATCATCGAGGACATGATCCTTGTGCGTTTGCGCGGCGTGCTGACGCCTGCAGAAGTCCAGTTGGCGCAGAACCCTGATGGGCACGCGCTCATCAAACAGCTGAGGCGCCAACTCCTCGAAGGTTCGCGACCGCTCCTGGAGGAAATCGTCCAGCAGACGACGGGCGGCCGCGTGGTCAGCCTGCACACCGACATCAGCGTCAGGACCAGCGAGCGGGTGATTGTATTTACCCTGACCCAAAACCTGGAAGAGCGCTTTGGCCGGGGCAAACGGGAGAAAGTTCGCAAGAATCAGTCGTGGAGTACTTGACGATCGCACCCGTCTCTGCTATACTGACAGCAATAACAATATAGCTTTTCGTCGGTGGACGGAACAAAGAGTTCCTTGTAGTTATAGAGAACTGGTTGTTCGGTAGGCCGGCATCTTTTCCTTAAGGGAAAAGGTGTCGGCTTTTTTGTTTTGGCGTTGCGGAATGAGCGACTTGGGCCAAAATGAGGAGATGACTTGATCGCGGAATTAGAAACTCAAATCGTCGCTGCGCTCCAAACCCTATTCGACCGTTTTGGCTGGTTCGGCGTGGCCGGACTAATGGCCTTCGAAAACGCGACCGGCATCACGCCCAGCGAGATCGTCCTCGGGTTAGCCGGCTGGCTGTTACTGGCGGCGAAGAATGCAGGGTTTGGCATGGTTTTCGTCGGCGCGCTCTATGCCGCGTTGGGCAGCACGGCTGGCGCATCCGTCACCTATTGGCTGGCGCGCCTGGGCGGGCGACCCGTGGTTGACCATACGGCGCGCTGGTTGCGCATCACCCCGTATCACATCACGCGCGCCGAGGCTCAGTTTCGGCGTTGGGGCCCTGGCGTGGTGCTCTTTGGGCGCCTCGTGCCAGGGGTGCGAACGTGGGTGACGGTTCCCGCCGGCCTGGCGCGCATGTCCTACCTGCAATTCGTTGTGTTTACCTTTGCGGGCGCTTACGTATGGAGCGCGCTGCTTATCGGCGTCGGTTATGAACTGGGGCACGCCTGGTGGCGTATGCGTGATTTTGCCCAGCAATTCGCTCCCTGGTTCCTGGCTGGGCTGCTGGCCGTGGGGCTTCTCGGGTTGATGGCGCGCTGGCTGGCGGCCCAACGGCAGAGGCGTTCGGCTCTCGTGCCGGTAACAAATGAAGACGAAAAAGAAGCTCATTGTCACTTGACCATGAAGGACTGAAGCATGAATCCACAACCTACCTGGCATGTCCTGACGACTGATCAGGTCTTTGCCCATCTGAATACCGGCTCTGCCGGATTGACCAGCGCAGAAGCGGCGCAGCGGCTGGCTGAGCACGGCCCCAATGAGCTGCGCGCGGCCGGCCGCGTCTCGCCGTGGACCGTGCTGCTCGGCCAGTTCAAGAACGTGCTCATCGTGATCCTGCTCGTGGCCACAACGCTCTCGGCCGTGCTCGGGCACGGCGTCGAGGCCATCGCCATCGCCGTCATTGTGCTGTTGGCCGTGCTCTTGGGTTTTACCCAGGAATACCGCGCCGAGCGCGCGATCGAAGCGCTGCGACGCATGGCCGCGCTCACCGCAACCGTGCTCCGGGACGGCGAGGAGGTGGAAATCCCGGCGCGCGGCCTGGCGCCCGGCGATGTCATTCGGCTGCAAGCAGGCGACGTCGTGCCGGCGGATGCGCGCCTGGTAGAGTCGGTCAACCTGCAGATCGAGGAGGCTGCGCTCACCGGCGAGTCGGTCCCGGTGGAAAAGCACACTGCGCCGCTGGCCAACGAGAAGTTGGCGCTCGGCGACCGCAAGAACCTGGCCTATTCCGGCACGGTGGCCACCTATGGCCGGGGGCTGGCCGTAGTGATCGCCACCGGCATGAACACCGAATTCGGCAAGATCACCGGCATGCTGCAATCGGTGGAGACCGGCAAGACGCCGCTGCAAGAAAACCTCGACCGGATGGGCAAGTCGTTGGCCAAAGCCGCCCTGGTCATCGTGGCGCTCATCGTCGTTGCGGGTCTGCTGCGCGGCCAGTCCTTCATCGAGATGTTCATCTTCGGCATCGCGCTGGCCGTCGCCGTGGTCCCAGAGGCGCTGCCGGCCGTGGTGACGATCTCGCTGGCCCTCGGAGTCCAGCGCATGGTCAAGCGGAACGCCCTGGTGCGCCGCCTGCCGGTCGTCGAGGCCCTGGGCAGCACCACGGTGATCTGCTCGGACAAGACCGGCACCTTGACCCGGGATGAGATGACCGTCCGCAAGATCTTCGTGGCCGGCCGGCTGGTGGATGTCTCCGGCGCGGGCTATGAGCCGCACGGCGCATTTGCCCAGGATGGCTCCCCCGTCACCCCGTCCGGGCCGCTGCTGGAACTGCTGCGCGGGGCCGCGCTGGCTTCCGATGCCCGGCTGGTCGAGAAGGACGGTCACTGGGACATCAAAGGCGACCCGACAGAGGGCGCGCTGGTGGTGGCCGCGGTCAAGGGCGGACTGCAGCGAGCAGACCTGGAAGCCGAATTCCCACGGGTGAACGAAATTCCCTTCACCTCCGAGACCAAGCGCATGACGACCTTGCATGCGACCGCGGACGGCCCGGTGGCCTATGCCAAGGGCGCGGCCGAGGTCATCCTTGACGCCTGTACACAGCGGTTGACCGAAGACGGCGCACAACCGCTCGACGCCGCGTCCCGCGAGGAGATCCTGGCACAGGCGCGGCAGATGGCCGGCACGGCGCTGCGCGTGTTGGGCATCGCTGCCAAGCCCGGCGCGTCGATCGAGGATGCTGAACGCGAGATGACCTTCCTGGGGTTGATCGGCATGATTGACCCGCCCCGCGCCGAAGCCAAGGCGGCCATTCAGGCATGCGAGTTGGCCGGCATCAAGGTGGCGATGATCACGGGCGACCACCCGCTGACCGCGCAGGCGGTGGCGAGTGAATTGGGCCTGCTCAAGACCGGACGCAGCGTGACCGGCGCGGAGCTGGAGGCGATGAGCGAGGCCGAATTCGAGCGTGACGTGGAAGGGATCGAGGTCTACGCGCGCGTTTCGCCGGCGCATAAACTACGTGTGGTGACGGCTCTGCAAGGACATGGGCACATCGTCGCGATGACCGGCGACGGGGTGAACGATGCGCCCGCGCTCAAGAAGGCGGACATCGGCATCGCTATGGGCATCACCGGGACGGACGTCAGCAAGGAAGCCGCGGCCATGACCCTCACCGACGATAACTTCGCCTCCATCGTCGCCGCGGTGGAAGAGGGGCGCGGCATTTTCGTATCTTCTCAATAATCCGGGGTAACCAGTTATGTTGGTTCCCAGGAAGCGCCGAGTGACAGTTCGATGGCGCGCTGCGTGATGAGGTCGGCGAGATCAGGCATCTGGCAGGCGCCAGACACGCGATCATGGATGTAGCGATAGATGCTGACGCCCAGCTTCTTGGCTGTGGCCGTCAGAGTCATAAAGGTATCCCAAGCGTTGGCGCCATCGTGCGTACGCGGGCCAAAGCTGACATCACGTTTGCGCACGCGCTGGCGGGCACCCAGTTCGGCCGGGTTGTTGTGCAGCGGGATTTCGGGATGGTCGAGGACCAGCAAGAGGTTGGTCTTCTTGAACTTGGTCTTTTCAATGCGCTCATCCAAGGCTCGGTAGCCAGTCACCGTGGCGAACAAGGTATCGAACTTGGTCTCGAGTCGCGCTTTCTCGTCTGTGCTGGGCTGCTGACGGTAGGTCAGCAGTTCGTCGTAGTATTTCCAGAACTGCTTGGTAAACTCGGTCAAGAGGTTGCGGAACGGCGGACTGCTCGGGTCAAGTTTCTTGTAGTGGCGGCCTTCGTGAATCCAACACAGCGCCAGTTGCTCAGTCACCCAGTTGAATTGGGGAGCGTCATCGCACAGCAGGAGTTTGACGACCGGGAACTCCAATTGGGCATGGTAGGAGGCAACGGTCGCCGCTTCCAAGATGTGCGACCGCTGCTGCGGCCCCAGGGCCGGCAGACGTTCGTCCAACAGAGCTTTGAACTCGGCTTCACTCAAGTCCTGGTCTTGCGGCAGACCTTGTACGATGCGTACGGTGCGCTGCGCCAAGCCGAACACGTACAGAAAACTGATGGCTTCGGCATTGACCCGGAAGGTACGGACGTGCAGATTACGCAGTACGTCCACAATGGTCAGCCGGTCTTTGTGGGCCGTCGTGAAGTACGCCGTATACAGCGGATTACATACCACATGACAATGCTCATTCTGGCCATTGACCCGCGTTGCCGTATCGTCCAGGTGTTGCCACGGGCTGCTGCGCAGTCCCGCTTCGTAGATGGCAGCCTTCTCGGCGTGCAGGTCCGGCCAGTCTTTGATCAGCCAGTTCGACAACTCACCCGCCGACAGTTGGATACCAACATTGGCGAAGAACTCCAGGATCTTCGGCTCGGCCACGTTGCAGGCGAAATACTGCACCAACGCCAGCGCTTTGATCCCCGGCCCAAACTGTCCTGTGTAGCCCGGCGGCAGTGCCGCCAGATACACCCGGCGCTCGCTCGGTGAGTAGTACTTCTCTTTGTGGTACAGCACGTTGTCGGTGTGGATGACCACATCCTGCACAACGCTGTCTTCGTAACCCTTGAACTCCGCATCGGCAGGCAGTTGCGTCTTATCAACCGTCAGCACTTCTTCGCGATCAATCGTGATCTTGGCCAGCTTGCTGCCCTTCTGCCATGCCTGTGGCTTGCGCCGCTCGGCCTCTGACGAGTGGTTCTTATCTGCCCCAGGCGTCTTGCCACGCCGATTGGGCTTGATATCCGGCTTGCCTTGTTCACCCTTCAGGTGGTTGTTCTCGTCGCGCAGTCGCTGCACCTCGGCTTGCAACTGGCGCACCGTCGCCTGCAGATCCTCAACCAAGTTCAGCAACCCAACGATGGCACGCTTGGCCTGCGCTACATCCTCGAGCTGATCCAGATCAAGCTGTTCGAACAACATAATCCCTCACCACCTGCACGGGTCAGACTATTCAGCTTCACGGCACCCGGCACAACGACTCGCAGTATAGCACGACTGACAGCCGCTTGTCTATGATCATTGTCCTTGACACCGGGCTCAGTTCACTCCCCCCGGTTTATTGAGAAGATACGCATTTTCGGCAACATCAAGAAATATCTGATGTACCTGCTCTCGTCGAACATCGGCGAGATCGGCCTCATGGCCGGCGCCACCCTGGCGGGCCTGCCGCTGCCGCTGACCGCTGTGCAGCTCCTGTACGTCAATCTCGTCACCGACGGCCTGCCGGCGCTCGCCCTCGCGGTGGACCCGCCTGAGCGGGACCTGATGCAGCGCAAGCCGCGCGACCCGCGCACAGGCATCTTCACCCGGCCGGTGGTGTCGCTGATGACCGTGGGCGGGCTGTGGTCAACGACTGCCAACCTGGGCGTGTTCATCTGGGCGCTGAACTCCGGCCGCAGCGTGGCCGAAGCGATGACCATGACTTTCGTCTCGCTCGTGCTCATCCAGTTCTTCAAAGCCTACAACTATCGCTCGGATCGCAACTCCGTGTTGGATCGGCCCTTTGCCAACAAGTGGCTGAACCTGGCCATCGTCTCGCAGTTGGCGCTGTTGGCCCTGGTCATCTACTGGCAGCCTCTGCACGATGTGTTCGGCACCTTCTACCTAACGCTGGAAGATTGGTTGATCGTAACAGCCGTGGCGTTCACGGTCTCGCCGGTGCTGGAGCTGGCAAAGTGGATGGTGCGGCGCGGCTGGTTTGGGAAGATGAGTTGATCACTCGTACGAAGTCCGAGGCCGCCGATCAGCGGAACGTCAGCAGAAATGCGGCGATCCCAGCAACTACAAGTGGAGGTCATTGATGGCCGATGCGAATGGGGTGCAACAGCACGAGATGGCCCTGGCGGCGAGACTGCGCCTGCTCTGGGAGCAAGCGCACGGCGCGCCCGCCGGCGAGGTGCACGTGCTCATCGGACCCGACAGTGTGGCTGCTTGGCTCGATGACGTATTGAGCCTGGCCGAGCGGGCGGTGATCAAACGCGCGGATGGTCAACACTTGATGGAGCGCTATGCCGAACAGTTGTTGGCGGTCATCCAGCCTGAGCTGCAGGCGCACGTCGAAGCCGTGGCGGGGCGAAACGTGGTTTCCGGCAGCATTCGCGCCGATGTGGACACGGGGCGCGTGGTATGCTTCTTTCTCCTGGGCGAGCCGTTGGCGCCGCTACCCGTTCCCGGGGCCGATAGTCTCCCATCAGGAGGTTGCGATGCCCGCGCAGACTCTGACCGCTGAGGTCGTTTCGGTGCCGCGCTGGTCTGATGGTACAATTCAGTTACAAACAAGACGCTGAGGCGGGAGAAAGACGGCCATCCGATCGCGGACGCACATGAGGAGGACGCGTGCCACTACTCTTCTTCTTCGTTGGGTTGGCGCTGTTGATCGTCGGCGCCGAGGTGCTGGTGCGCGGGGCCACACGCCTGGGCGCCGCCTTTGGCATGCCCCCGATCGTGATCGGGCTGACCATCGTGGCCTTTGGCACCAGCGCGCCCGAGGTCGCGGTCGCCGTGCAAGCGGTTCTCGCCGGACAGCCGGACCTGGCGGTGGGTAACGTGGTAGGCAGCAACATCGCTAACATCCTGTTCGTGCTCGGCCTCGCCGCGCTGGCCACGCCGCTGATCGTGACCCAACGGCTCGTGCAGATTGACGTGCCGCTGGTGATTGGCGCGTCGTTCCTCATGTTATTCATGGCGCTGGACGGCGCAATCAGCCGGCTGGATGGCCTGGTGCTGTTGGCAGGCGGCGCGGCCTACACAATCTGGACGGTTAGCCAGAGTCGTGATCCGACGCAAGCGGTCCGCGCTGAATACGCGGGAGAATTCGGGGCGATCCGGGCTGGGCCAGGCACGTGGCTCGTTTCGGGTGCGCAGGTGCTGGCGGGGGTGGGGCTGTTGGCGCTGGGCGCTCACTGGCTGGTGCTCGGCGCCGTGAGTATTACCACGGCCCTCGGCGTGAGTGAGCTGGTCATCGGGTTAACGGTGGTCGCGGTCGGCACATCCATGCCGGAAGCCGTCACGTCAGTCGTGGCCGCCTTGCGCGGCGAGCGCAACATCGCGGTGGGGAGTATCGTCGGCAGCAACCTGCTCAATATCTTCTGGGTCTTGGGTCTCGCCAGCACAATCGCGTCCGGCGGCGTGTCCGTATCCCCGGCCGCCCTGCGTCTCGACATCCCGGTCATGATCGCGGTGGCCATCGCGTGCATGCCGATGTTTCTCCGTGGGAACGTGATTGCTCGCTGGGAAGGAGCATTCTTCCTCGGCTACTTCGTGGCCTATACGGCCTATCTCATCCTGGATGCTTCACAGCACCGCGTGCTCCCAGCTTTCAGCGCCGTGATGCTGGAATTTGTCCTGCCGTTGACAGCCGTGACGCTCGTGGTCATTTTGGTAGGTGCGGTGCGCGCAGCGCGCGCACCGCGAAGGAACCCTTAGCCTTGTTCGGATAGGCGCTTGGTTTCTGAAACCAATCATGCCACAGCTTGAAGCACATGTCAACAGCATGACATTCCGGATCTGCACCCTTCTTCGGGCGCCTGGCATCGCCTATGATGATAGCAGCCATTCAGCCAGGGAGCGGACTTCGATCGTGAGGCCGTTTGTCTCTATCGGCTCCGCATTGGCATCCGTCAGGATCAGCCCGTGCGTCAAGCCCAGGCCGCGCGTGGCAGCGGTCAAGGCGCGCAGCTCGCGCTCGCGGGTGGCTGGCTGCGCCAGGTTCTGGCTGACCTGGATCAACTCGCGGGTTTCCGGCAGATAGAAGTCCACCTCGAACCCTGCCGGCGACGTGTAGTAGTAGACCTCCGGCGTCCGCCGCCGGAGCGCCAGAAAGGCCAGGTTTTCCAGCAGTTTCCCCGTGTTGGGCGAGAAAGCAAAGCCTACCGCGCTCGCCAGGCCGGTGTCAATGGCATAGACCTTTTTCGGCGCCACCTGTTGGCGCTTGACCGAAAAGTCGTAGACGTTGGCCGTGAAGATCAGCCAACTGTTCTCCAGGTATTCGACGTAGTTCTTGACGGTGTTGACGCTGCCGAGCCGGAGCTGCTCCTTGAGCTTGTTGAACGACACCAGGCCCGCCGGGTTGCTCATCAGATAGAAGGCCAGCTCCTTGAGCGCGCGCACCTCCTCGATCCGGTGGCGCGTCGCGATGTCCCGGTAAAGCACATCGTCGTAGAGGGTGCGCGCCAACGGCAGCTCGGGGTACTTGAGCGGTTCTGGGATCCCGCCCAGGCGCAGGTACTCGCCCAGGTAACCCTGCAGGCGCGCCCCGTCTATCGTGGTCAGGCGGGTCAGGTCGGGCACGGCGTAACCCCGAAAACGCAGGAACTCGGCGAACGAGAAGGGGAATAGCTCGATCGGCACATAGCGTCCCGTCAGGCGGCTGCCCAGTTCGCGGCTGAGCAGCGAAGCGTTGGAGCCGGTGATGTAGAACTTGAGCCCCATCTCCATGAAGCGGCGGACGAAGTGCTCCCAGCCGGGCACGTTCTGGATCTCGTCTATCACGAAGACGCCGCGCTCGCCGAACAGCTCCACCAGCAGCGCGTACAGATCGTTCGCATCATCGGCCGCGAAGCCCAGGAAGCGTTCGTCCTCGAAGTTGATGTAGTAGAACCTGTCCTCGCCTAGGCGGTGGGCCAATTGCGCCAGCAGGGTTGACTTGCCAGCCCGCCGCAGGCCGGAGATGATAACCGCATGCGGCAGCGGCGCCGCGCGCTCAAGCTCGCCTAACTGCGCCCGTTCGATGCCGGTGTCGCGGCGCCAGAAGGCATCGAACTGTTCCAGCAGCATAGCCCGAACCTGGTCCCTAGACCACCTGGTTATCCAGCTATTGTCAGTCATACTGCAATCATACACCAAAATGCTTTCACTGTCAATGAAATCATTTTCAGGGTTAGACTGGCTGGGGATCTGCTTGCCGCGGCGTCTCCTGGATGGCGCGGAAGTCGGCGCGCAGCCGCGTCAGTTCGCTCTCGCTGATCGGATGATCGCCGTAGTGGACGCGCATGTAGGCCAGGGTCAGGCGCTGCAGGGCGACGTCCTGGCCCGGAAAGGCCTGGTGGAGGATGGGCAGGTATTCATCGGGGGCCACGGCCGGCGGCCGGGCAAAGCCGCGCTGCCGCGCCAGGCGCGTCAGGTTGGCGTAGAGGTTCTGCACGGAGATGGCGGCCAGGAGCTGGCTGCCCAGGCCGTAGCGGCGCACCAGGCGCGCCAGGTTGCGCAGCCGTCGCCAGCCGCGGCGCAGGCTGTTGCCGCCAAAGGTCAAATCCTCGTGCGCGACATCTTCGGCCTGATCGCTGACGCGCGACCGGCGCACGCGCCCGAGCATCAGGAGGACAAAGACGATCATCAGGCCCAAGACCACCAGCACCAAAGTGTAGCGAGCGGCCACCCAGATCCAGGGGGGGATGGGGTCGGCGGTTGGCTGCGTCGTCGCCTGGGTATCCAGGCTGGCAGCCTGCATCCTTTGAATGATGTTGTCCAGGCTGGTGAGCAGCGACGAATTACGAAAGAGGCCGACCAGGCTCTGGAACAGCCATTCCAAGATCGGCGCCAGGACCGCAAAGAGGGCATCGAGTACGAAGCGGAGGACGCGGCCGAGAATGACCCACAGCGGCCCCAGCCAACGGATGAGGGCCAGGATTCCCTGCGGCGTCACGACTGCGGCCAGGAGCGCGGTCGCGCCCAGCGTGACGCCGATCATCGCCAGGAGCTGCGCCAGGCGGCCCGCAGGCATCATCACGCCGGCGCTGTCGTACCCTCGCACCGCCTGTTGGTCAATGCGCGTGAGGGCCACGGCGGTCAGACCGAGGAAGAAGTAGAACCATACGAACTGCACGGCAGCCAGCGCCTGCGGTGCGACGCCGGCCAGCAAACCGCCGCCGACAATGAGCAGCAGAATCCCCAGGCGAAAGGCGACGCCGATGCTGAAGAAACCGAGGTCACGATTGGACGCGCTGGCCGCGCGCTGCCATAGGAAGAGCATGACCAGGAAGAAGAACAACTCCGGCCGCAGGCCGCGCTGGAAGTTGAAGATGGCGTCTGCCGTGTTGCGCAGCCAGGCCGCGTCGGTGAGCAGAGCGCGGCTGTAGAGGCCAAAACGAATCGCCAGCAGGGTCGTCAGCAGCAGCAGGCCCAGCACGCTCAGCTCGAACTGCGGCGATTCCAGGTCGCGGCGCTGCAGGATGTCGAGCATCAGCATGAGCAGCAGGAGGCTGGCCCAGAGCACGGCAAAGAGCGCCAGCGGGCTGGGAGTCGGCAGCGCCAGGTCTGCGCGCCAGATGCGCCGCGCCTGAAAAAACAGCAGGAGCAGCGGCGTCAGCCAGGCCATCTCCATGCCAGCCAGGCAAATGAAAATCAAGCGATGCCGACGATTACTCAGCAGCACGATCCTTCTCCAATCCCCGGTCTCCGATCTCCAGTCTCCAATCTCCGATCTCTGGTCTCCAATCTCCGATCTCTATCCTGCGATCTCTGGTCTCCTCACAGAACTCGCGTCTCAGCATCCTGCACCAACGTGGGGGTGAGCAGGTCCTCCACCAGATGCGGCAGGTGATAAATCATGATCCCAGGCATGAGGGCGACCGGCGGCTCCTCGGCCAGGGTGAAAAGGACGACACGGCGGCCGGCGCGGGCCAGGTCAAGCAGCGCGGCCAGCAGGGCCTCATGCGCGATGGCCGTCACCAACACCAGGGTGGCGCCCCACGGCGCGCGCGGCGCCTCACGCAGGAGCATCTCCTCGATCGGGCCGGTGGCGAAGTTGGTCACCGCGGCCAGCAGCTCCAGAATGTGCAGCAGTTGGTCAGGGCTGCGGCCTGGCAGCACGCGGATCGGCTGGTCGCTGTTGGGCAGCGCGCCGTTGGCGATGAGGCCGACCGGCAGGCGCTGCTCTGCGGCCAGCGCGGCCAGGGTGCCGGCCACGCTGACGACGCGTTCCAGCAGCTCAGGAATGTAGCCGTGCCAGTGGCGCACGAGCGTCGCCACGTTGAGGAAGATCAGCACCTGGGCTTCGGCGCTCGGCTCGAAGGCCCGACTGAGCAGCTGCTGTTGGCGCGCGGTGGCCTTCCAATGCACATGATGCAGCGAATCGGCCGGCTGCCAGGCGCGAATGCCCACCGTGCGCAGCGGATCGTCGAACAGGCGCCCGCGGGCGCCCTGGCTGCCGAACGGATTCTTGCGCGGCAGGCGCAAATCGGCCGCGCGGTAGAGGTGCGGATAGACAATCAGGCGCTGGCGTTCCATCAGGGTGGCGCGGCGGCTGAAGAGGCCAAAGCCATCACCGGTCGTGACCACCGATGGGCCGAAAGTGTAGAAGCCGCGCTCACTGCATTGAATTTGGAACGAACGCTGCAGGCGTTGAAACGCGCCGGGCATCCAGAAGGTATGGAACTCGCCCAGGTTGGTGGTGGCGTTGACCATGACTTTGCTGGCGTTGACCGGCAGTTCGACGGGGAAACGATCCACAATGCTAAGCCAGGTTAGGGGCAGGAGCTTCTGGTTGCGCACCATCAGCACCAGGTTGATGGTCTCGCCGCGAAAGGCGCGGATTTCGCTCAAATGCCGTTCGTAGTGCAGACCAAAGAGGCTGAGCGCGTTCCAGAGCCAGCTCGTCGCCGCGACCACGAGGAGAGCCACGGCGACCGCGGTCAAGAAGACATTCTGCAGCACCAGCCCTAAGAACAGCAGCAGCGCGCCCAGGACAACCCAGGCGTCGCTGAACTGCGTGTCGCTTTCGACATCTATGAAGCGATGGTGATGCGGTGTTCGAGATAGCCGACGCAGCATGTTCTTTGGCCCTCATTTGTACCGCGCGGTGCGGCGCATGGGAGACGAATCAGCCAGCGGATGGCGCGCCGGTTGGCATCAGGGTGGGCTGATAGGCGTCGAGCGCGCCTTCGGACAGCTTGAGATCATGCACATTCAACTGCAGACGGCGGTTGCCGTTGTACTCATTGGCTTCGAGCGCAAAAACCACGTCCAGGCGCTGACGCACGCGGCTCAGCCAGTGGCCTTGACGGAAGGCAATGGCGTCACGCGGCGGCCCGCCGTCGCTCAGCGTCAGCTTGAGATGCGCACCTTCGCCGCCAACGGTGCGCGCCTCCAGCACTTTGCAGTCACGCGCCAGCAGAACTGGCGGCCGGTTGTCCTGACCGCATGGCTCCAACTGCTGCAGAACCGCCAGCAGGCCAAAGTCCAGGTCGCTGAGGCGCACCACGGCGTCAATCTCGAACACCGGCTGCAGCGTCTGCTGCGCCAGCTCGGCCGCAGCCACGGCCTGAATCTCCTCGCGAAACTGGGGCAGGCGTTCGGTGCGAATCTTGAAGCCAGCCGCGGCTTCGTGCCCGCCGTGGCGCTCCAGCAGATGCGCCACCTGGTCGAGCGCGCGGGTGATGTGGAACGCTGGAATGCTGCGCGCGGAGCCGTGGCTGAAGTCAGGCCCGCGCTCGATGACGATGGTGGGCCGGTAGAACTCCTCGGTCAATTTACCCGCGGCCAGCCCCACCACGCCGTGCAGAAAATCGTCGCCTTCGGCCAGCAAGAGCAGCCCATTGCCGGGATTGGCTTCGATTTGACGCCGCGCGCGCTGCACGGTCTGCTCAGTCAGTTCTTGACGCTGGGTGTTCAGATGGCCCAACTGCGCGGCCAGCTCAGCCGCTTCGGTCTGATCCTGGCTGGAGAGCAGGCGGTAGGCCAGCATGGCCGACTGCAGCCGGCCGGCGGCGTTGAGGCGCGGGGCCAGCCGAAAGCCGATGGCGGTTGTATCCGCCTGGCCCGGCGTGACGCCCGCCTGCTGCATGAGCGCCTGCAGCCCAACGCGCGTCGTGCGGTTGAGGCGCGCCAGCCCCTGGCGCACCAGCTCGCGATTCTCCTGCAGCAGCGGCACGATGTCGGCCACGGTGCCGAGCGCGACCAGGTCAAGCAGATCGCTTTCGTCCAGGCTCGGAGGCTGAGCGCCGCGGGGCAGATTGGCGTTGACCGCGCGCAGGAGACCCTGCGCGACGCGATAGGCAACGCCAACGCCAGCCAGCCCGCTGAAGCCGTAGCGGCAGCCGGCCTGGCGCGGGTTGATGACCGCGAGCGCGTTGGGCAGCTCCGCGCCGACGTGATGGTGATCGGTAATGATCAGATCGAGGCCCAACGTGCGGGCATGGTCGGCTTCGGCCAGCGAGCGGATGCCGCAGTCCACGGTGATGACAAGCGCGAAGCCCTGCTGGTGCAAGAACGTCAGCGCCCGGTTATTCAGGCCGTAGCCTTCATCTACGCGGTGCGGGATGTACGGCTCCACCTGACCGCCGCACGCACGCAGCGCCTGTACCAACAGCGTGGTGGAGGTGACGCCGTCCGCGTCGAAATCGCCGTAGACCGCAATGCGTTCGCCCTGGCGCAGGGCGCGGCGGATGCGCGTGACAGCTTCGGGCAGCCCTTTCAGGCTGTATGGATTCTTGACCAGGGTGGATCCTTGCAGGAAGGCCTCGATCACGGTGGGATCGCGCAGGCCGCGGTTGTACAGAATCTGCGCCAGCACGCGATGCACGTGCGGCACTTGCGCCAGGAAGGCAGGTGGGGCAGGCTCGGCAATCTTCCAGATTCTGGACAGCGGCGGCACGGGTCAAACCTCAGCAAAGGGATGGGGTCTATTGTAGCACGTTGCGCCTGTTCTGCCAACGCCGGTTGCCAAAGCGCAGCAATTCCCAATGTGGGGCATAGTCAACCACAAGGAGCACATGCGGGGGTGGGTGAACGCAAAGAAACGGCAGACTAAACGCAAAACAGCAGTTTTTTGTGTTCTTTGTGATCTCTGCGGCGAAAAACTCGGCCAAATTTGGAACTACTGGCCAAAGCGCGGCGCCTGTGAATCTGCGGCGGCGAGATTGGAAAAGCCTGGGCTACCGGTTGTGTACGGCAGCCCAGGCTTCGTTCATGCACTGGGGAATTCCATGCCGGCTGGACCAGCTTCTCAGATGAGCGGCCCATGCGCTGCGCGCGCAACCGTCTATGAAAACGGCAGGCGGCCCCGGAGTCGCAAACTTGTTCGATTCTTTTTCGGTCAGCCTTCACACAAAGCCGCCGAGGGTCAATAGGTTCTTTGTGTCTTGGTGTCTTTGTGTGAGCCAGTCCTATCCGGGGAGCCAGCATCTTCAGGTCAGCGGTCCCATCCGCCCTGTGCGCGCAAGGCGGCGATGGTCTCTTTGGCCAGGGCTGACAGCGTCACGTAATCGGTCTTTGCCACCCGATTGAGAGGCAGCTGTCCAGGTTCCAAGATCACATAGTGCAGCGGTCGCATGTAGGCGGTCAGCCCGCGGCCATGCGCTTCCAGGTCCGCCGGGGTCAACTCAATTCCCGGCTTCTTTTCCACAAAGGCCACGATGGCTTCGACGAACACATCGTGCTCCACCCCCACCACGGCCGCGGCCGCCACTTTCTCACGCAATTCGCACAGGTAATCTTCCACCTGGGCCGGGTAGACCTGGTATCCCTTGGGCTTGATTACCCAGCGTGTGCGCGCGGTAAAGTGCAGACCGGCGTCGTCCTTGAAGCCGATGTCGCCGGTGTAGATGATCCCATCCGTGGAGATGGTGTGCGCCGTCGCTTCAGGGTTATTGACGTAGCCCAAGAATGTCTGCGGGCCGCTGAAGCAGATGTCCCCAATCTCGCCGTCGGGCAGCTCGGCGCCGGCCGCGCCATCAGCCTGCAGGGGCTGACGAATGGAGAGCGGATAGGCTGGCATGTCGAAGCCGACGCTGGCGAGAATATCATCCACGGTGCCATCGAGGGGCGAATAGGTGACAAAACCGCCGGTTTCCGTCAAGCCCAGCCCTGTGCCAAACTTGGGCGCCATGGCCTTGAGCCGCTCCAGGAACGAGCGCGGCACCTGCTGGCCGCCGTAGAGGGCAAACTCCAAGCTCGACAGGTCGTACTGGTCGTAATTCGGCAGGCGCCACTCCATGTTGAAAAGGGCCGGAATCTGGCCCATGACCGTGACCCTGTAGTCTTGGATGGCCTGCAGCGACTTGACCGGATCGAAGATGTGCAAAATGACGGCTGTGCCGCCCATCCAGAGGACAGTCATCAACTGCTCGGCCTGTCCGCCGACGTGCGATGGCGGCAGGTTGACCAACATGCGCGAGTCTTCCCCAATGCCAAAGCCGTAGGCCAGGCACATGTTTTGGCAGGTGATGTTGCGGTGCGAGAGCAGCGCCGGCTTCGGGTAGCCGGTGGAACCGGTGGTGAAAATGACCTGCGCGCCGTCGGTTTCCGCAACGGCCGCCGCCGCGGCGCCAAACGCGCGCAGGGTCGGCGAGTTCGCAGGGTCCTGCACCGCCGCCGTCGCCAGGGCCTGCGCCTCGGCGGCGAGAACAAAGGCCGACTTGGCGCCCGCGATCGTCTCATCGGGCGCAGAGAACTGAATGAAATGCTCCACGAACGGGCAGTGCGCCATCACGGCCTTGCCCAGCTCGCGGAAGTCGGCCAGTGGCGTCTGTCCGAGGAAGGCGTAACCTTTGGCTTTGATCAGGCTCAGGCTGCGAATCACCTCCGGCCCCTTCAAGCGCAGATCCAGCGGCGCATGGATCACGCCGATTTTGAAGCAGGCGTACTGTAGGAAAATGTGTTCGGTTAGGAACGGCAGCGAAGTCGCAAAAAAATCACCCTTCTTGAACCCCATCGCGACCAACTTCATGGCGAGCGCGGTGGTGGTCTTGTCGAATTGTTCCCAGGTGATTTCCTGCTTGGTGTCGGCGTTGATGAGGGCCAGCGCCTTGGGCTTGGCGCGCGCCCATTTGGCGACGATGCCATGCAGCAGATGCCGATCGGCGAAGTCAGTCTCATAATGTCCCAACGTCATTTGCGGGACGCCATGTCGCTTCTCAATCTCCACGATTTCTTCCTCCAGGCGGCGGGGGTTTACGAGTCCAATTTGAACACGCGCTGCGCGTTGTCGTGCATGAACCGGGCGCGCACGTCCGGCGGCAAATCGAGCGCCAGCGCTTGCTGCGTACAGGTTTCGAAGGATAACTGCGGGAAGTTGGTGGCAAACAGCACCTTGTCCCTGCCGTAGGTGCGCAAGAAGTGAAGCAGCGACGGTGGGTAGTAGCGCGGCAGGTAGGCGGATGTGTCAATGTAGACATTGGCGTGCTTCCAGGCCAGGCTGATCATCTCATCGGTCCAGGGATAGCCAATGTGCCCGCCGACGATGCGCAGTTCGGGAAACGTGAGGGCCACTTCATCTATGTAGGGAATGGGGCGCCCCGTTTCGGAGGGCATGAGGGGGCCGGTGTGACCCACCTGCGTGCAGAATGGGATGTCAAGCTCGATACATTTGACATAAAGGGGATAGTACAGCTTATCGTTGGGTGGGCGATTCCACAGCCAGGGGAGCACGCGCAGCGCCTTGAAGCCCAGCTCTTTGACTGCGCGCTCTAGTTCATGCACTGCTTCCAACGGGCGCTCGAGGTTGACCGCGGCGACGCCGTTGAAGCGGCCGGGGAACTCGCGTACAATGGCTGCGACGTCGTCGTTGCTGAACACCCAGGCGCCGGGCCGACGCCAGGCCGACAGCAGCACCGTTTGGATGCCGGCTCGATCCATCAGGGCGACTGTTTCTGCAGGGGTCAAACCGGTTTCGAGAAGATGGCTGGCGCCCGATTGGGCAAAGAGACGCAAGATTTCCGGCACGTGTTGGAAACCCTGCAGGGACGCGGGCTGCGCCCAGGCATCAATGATGGTCATCAGTTCAGTTGACATCGTTGTCCTTTGTGATGCTGACCTTATGTGATTATTTTAACATAGTCCTCGCCGATTGTCATCTTGTCGCCCTGCGTAGGGTGTGGTTCAAACTGGGGGCATTTCAGAATGGGGGCCGTTCGGCTGAGACCTCGTCGAAGCGGGTTGGGCGATTGAGGCTTCGTCGTGAGCGGCTCGACCGCACGGTTCGACAGGCTCGACCGCACGGTTCGACAGGCTCTGAGCTTGTCGAAGGCCGCTGCCACCACGGTTAATACGGTTAGATGCAGCTCCTCAGCCACGGGCTTGGCACCGGCTTGTCGAGGCCGCACGGTTCTGCACGGCAGGCTCAGCCCAAGCACGGGCCCGCGTCAGGCCTTGCGGCTCGAATGGAAAGGGCCCGCCACCTACGTAACCCAGCCGTTGACAAGATGCAACCAGTTCCTATCGGCTGCGCGGCCTGAAATACGTCAGCCACGCCGCTCCAGTTACAAGACGATGCCGCCAAGCCCCGATCCGGGAACCGTCCAGGCCGGCATTGCTGCCGAAACGTACCTCCAGGTCGGGCTGCACGCGTTCCATGCAGCCCGTAGACCCCGGCATCCGTTCACGGTAACCCGCCGCGCCGGCAGGCGCTTAGCTGGGTGCGCATCCGGCTACGACATCCGGGCCAGCACCCCCGCCGGAGGCCAAAGGCCATCCGGCTACGAGGTGCAAGCCCCTCCGGGGCTACGCCCTCAAACTGAAATGCACCCCCTTGCGTTGCCTTGTCGGCTTTACGGCTCGAAATGATCGGGATGATCCGCGACGAAGATCCGCAGGCGCTGCTCCGCGCGCAAGAGCGCGCTGGCAACTGCGCCGTACGTCGTGTTGAACTCTGAGGCCGCGTCCGCCAGGCTCTTGTCTCGCAGCCGACATTCAACGAATACCTGACGCTGCCAGGGAGACGTGACGCACCGCAACGCTTCGGTCATGGCTTCATCGAACAACAGGTGATCGCGGTCATGAAAGGCGACGCGCATGCGGTCGTTGGGATGAAGATCGAAGGGCGATTCCTCGGAACTCTCATGCAGCATTTCAATGTCGTAGGGCAGCGAGGCATCAAGCGCCTCATGCCGACGCAGCAGGTCAATCGTCAGATGCTGCGCGACGATGGTCAGCCAGGCCACGAAATCTACGTCCCACGGATAGCGCGTGAGAACGACAAGCAGCTTGAGGCACATGGTTTGGGCAATGTCTTCGCTGTCCACTTGCGCGCGTCGCCACGGCACCTGATAGCGGGTCAGGGAGCGCACGACCTGCGCCCTGATATCGCGATAGAGTGCACGCCAGACGGTTGGGTCGTTGGAAGTCAGCGCCAGCACATGGTCATAGTGCGTCTCGATCATCTGCGCGATGATCGCGACATACGGCATCCAGCCCTGGCGGGTGACCACTGCTCGCATACGCTGGAGGCGCTGCCAGCGGGGCCCGGTGAGGTTGTGATAGGCGAGCCGGTTGAGCAATTCTGCGCCATCGTCCGCGGGCCAACGGCGCCATGGTGTGCGCTGCTCGGCCCACGCCGCTTCGACGAGCTGAAAACAGAACGCGCGCAATTCATCGGTGGAAGGAACATACATGGTCATGCGGAGGCCCTCCTCAGCGGGTGTTCATCAGAGCATCATGACACGAGTAGTAGATTGTGGTACAATCTGTGAACGTAAAAAGTGGTCTCAACGACACCGCATCATCCGGGAAATCATGGGCGCCCGCGATAGGATGGGGTGAGCGTGCGAACCGGCGGCTATTACCATTATACTACGCATGTTGCCGTTTTTGCAAATCCGGCGCATCGCTGCACTCTAACTTGAAGGTGACAAAAATGACCGTTCAAATGACCTTTGACGAGATTGACCTCTATTCCGGTTTGGCGGCGCTGCATTGGTCCGCGTATGACGACCCGGCGTGGGATCATGATTTCTACAAGCGCATCGTGGAGCAGGCTGGCGGGCTGGCGTTGGACGTGGCCTGCGGCGCAGGCCGGCTGCTGCGCCGTTACTTGCAGGCCGGGCTGGAGGTCGAGGGCGTGGACAGCGCGGCCGACATGCTGGCGGTCTGCCGGCAAAAGGCTGAGGCCGATGGGTTGGCGCCCGTGCTTTACTGCCAGCCGATGCAGGCGCTCGACCTGCCCAAGCGTTACGCGTGCATCTATGTTCCGTGCGGCAGCTTCACCTGCGTCATTGGCCAGGAGAACGCCCTCGAAGCGCTGCGCCGCTTCCATCGCCACCTGCTGCCCGGCGGTGTGCTGGCCTTCAACGCCTATTTCGGCGATTGGGGCGATTACGACTACAACAAGCCGGAGGCCGAACGCATCTATCCGTCACCCTGGAAGCCGCACGTGATCAAGGAGTTTGGCGGGCAGCGGCGCCTGGTGGTCGAACGGCGCTGGACCGGCATGGATCCGGTCGAGCAGATCAGCAGCGAGCAGCGACGGTATCGCCTCTACGACGGCGAGCAGCTGCTGCAAGAGGAGATTCACGCCGGCCAGAACCATTGGTACTTCAGGAAGGAGATGCTGCTGATGCTGCGCCTGGCTGGCTTTACGGATGTGCAGGTCAAGGGCGATTACACCGACGAGGACTTCGGTCCGCAGCACACGGGGACCATGGTGTTCATCTGTCGCAAGCCCAACGTCCCGGCTTGACAGGCAGTAGTTCCAAATGCGGCCTGGTTTTTTGACCACAGAGATCACAAAGAACGCAAAGAAGCCGCCAATTTGCACCTGAGCTGCCTTTTCTTTGTGTTCACCCACCCCCGCATGTGTTCTTTGTGGTTGGATGTGTGCTACCTTTGGAATTCCGGCTTGACAGGTCCAGAACCGTGCGTTCAGCGGCGGGCGCCCGCCGCTTCAAGGAGAAACTCAGTGACCCTTTCTCTAGCCACCTTTGATCTGATCGTTATCGGCGGCGGGCCAGCCGGCTCGACCGCCGCCCTGCGCGCCCGCGAACTGGGCGTGTCCGTGGCCCTGATCGAGCGCGGCGCCATGGGCGGCACCTGCACCAACGACGGCTGCGTGCCGACACGGGTGCTGGCCCGCGCCGCGCGGCTTATGGCCAACGCCAGCCAGTACGCCGACTACGGCATGAGCGCGCCGCCGCCTGAGCTGGATTTTCAGCGCCTGCTGGCGCGCACCCAGGCCATCGTCTATGAGATCCACGAGAAAAAGCAGCTCATTGCCCACCTGGAGGCGTCAGGCATTCAAGTGTATGACGGCGTGGGCAACGCCCGCTTCCTGGATCCGCACACCGTTGAAGTGCCGGACGGTCGCCAGTTCCGCGGCGACAAGTTCATCCTGGCCGCCGGCGGCCGCGCGCGGCGGCTGGATTTCCCGGGCGCTGAGTTCGCGCTGACCCACAGCGATATCTGGCGCTTGCAGCGGCTGCCGCGTTCCGTGGCCGTGGTGGGCGGCGCAGCCACCGGCTGCCAGCTCGCCGCCATCTTCAACGCCTTCGGCAGCGCGGTCACCGTGCTGGACGTGGCTCCGCGCATCCTGACCACCGAAGACAGCCTCGTGTCGCAGGCCATGACCGAGGCGTTCCAGCGTCGCGGCATTGCCGTGGTCACGGGCATCAGCGGCATTGAACGCATCGAGCGACAGGGCAAGGAGCTGGCGCTGGTCTATCGCCGCGGCGAGAGCACGGAGACGCTGCTGGCCGAGGCGGTGGTGCTCTCCACCGGCTGGCTGGGCAACCTGGACGGGCTCAACCTGGCCGCGGCGGGCGTGGCCACCGACGGTCGCTATGTCCTTTCCGACGACACCTGTCGCACCTCCGCGCCGCACATCTTCGCCGCCGGCGACATTGACGGCCGTATGATGCTGGTACAGAGCGCAGGCTACGAGGCGCGCATTGCCGCCGAGAACGCGGTGTTGGGCGGGCAGGGCCGCAAGGAATACCAGATCGTGCCTCACGGAGGCTTCACCAACCCCGAATATGCCAGCGTCGGCCCGACCGAAGAGCAGGCGCGCAAGGAGCGCGCCGTCGCCGTCGCCGTCGTTCCCTACGCTGACCTGGACCGGGCCGTGATTGATGGCCGCACCGAGGGCTTCTGCAAGCTCATCGTGGACTGGGAAACGCACCGGCTCGTGGCCGCGCATGTGGTGGGCGAGCAGGCGCTGGAGATCGTCCATGTGGTGGCCGCAGGTATGGCGGCCGATATGCGCGTCGAGCCGCTGGCCGAGCTGCAGATCGCTTATCCGACCTTCACCGCGATTCTGGGCCTGGCCGCGCGGCGCATCGTGGCCGAGCTGGGCGTGACGCCGCTGGCGCCGGAATGGCGCACGCTGGGTCGCGCGCCGGCCGAGTGGGAGAGGAGCGAGTAGGGGGCGTTGGATCACGAAGATGCGAAGGAGAGCGCGAAGGCGCGAAGCAGTACGAAGGAGAGCGCGAAGGCGCGAAGCAGTACGAAGGACACGAAGCACGAAGATTGCTGACTTCGCGACCTTCGCGCTTCGCGACCTTCGCGCTTCGCGATCTTCGCGCTTCGCGACCTTCGCGCTTCGCGACTTCGTGGGTCTTCGCGTTTTCGTGATCCAGCGGTCTTCGCGTTTTCGTGATCCAGCGGTCTTCGCGTTTTCGTGATCCAGCGGTCTTCGCGTTTTCGTGATCCAGCGGTCTTCGCGTTTTCGCGATCCAGCGGTCTTCGCGTTTTCGTGATCCAGCCGCCCCCCGTAACGCTTATCGTAACGTTTCGCGGACGATCATCGGTTATTATGGAGTCTATGACAACAACTACGCCAGTTCTCACGCAAGCTAGTGGCCCCTTACTAGGCAATGCACGACGCGGCCGGCTGCTGTCCATCGCCCGCGTCGTCGCCATGCTGTTCATGGCCTTCTGCATTGCCACCTTCCTATGGGGCTTGCTGCTTTTTCCGCGCTATGGACTGACCAATCTGGATTCCATCCGTCCTAACGACAACTGGAGCGACGCGACCTTGTTGGCTGTGATGGCCTCCGCTGGCCTGTCGGTGGCCGCGTTGGGCTACACGCAACTGGCGGTGTCCGTGCTGGCCGCTTTGAGCCTGGTAGCTGTCGGCCTCATCATTTTCTGGCGCAAGGCGGATAGCTGGTTTGGCTTGTATGTGGGCGTTTTGTTTGTCTGGTTTGGTACACAGGCCAACTTTGTAACCGGGCCTGTGGGGCAGGTTCAGCCCATACTTGCGCCAATCCTCGATGTTCTCGGGAACCTGGCCTGGCTGGCCTTTTTCCCCTTGCTGTACCTGTTCCCCGATGGCCGCTTTGTGCCGCGCTGGACAGGCTGGCTGCTGCCGGTCTGGCTTGGGCTGATGACTCTTTTCACCTTGCAGCTTCTCCCCGATTCGTTGGCCTTTGCGCCGGTGGCGCTGTACCTGCTGCTTGGCATCGGCAGCCAGGGCTATCGTTTTGCCCGCCGGTCGGATGTCGTCCAACGACAGCAAACCAAATGGGTGCTGTTCTCTTTGGGTTTCGTAGTCGTGATGACGACTTGGGCAGGAAGCATCCTGGCTGCAAGCCAATCGGAGCAGCAGTTCACCGTGTGGGATTTGTGGGTTTCGACGGTGGCAACAACTCTCTTTGCGGTGAGCCTGGCTGCGTTGCCGATCAGCATCGGCATCGCCATCCTGCGCTACCGGTTGTGGGACATTGATGTCATCATCCGCAAAACGTTGGTCTACACTGCTCTAACCGGGTTGCTGGCGCTGGTTTACTTCGGCAGCGTGGTGCTGTTGCAGCGCCTGGTCGGCGCACTGACCGGCGCGGCGCAATCGCCGCTGGCCGTGGTCGTTTCGACGCTGGCGATCGCCGCGCTCTTCACCCCGCTGCGCCGCCGCATCCAGGATGGCATTGACCGGCGCTTCTTCCGCAAAAAGTACGATGCGCAGCAGGTGCTGGCGCAGTTCGCCGTCACCGCACGCGACGAGACCGACCTGGATGCGCTCACGGGCGAGCTGGCGCGCGTGGTGCAGGAGACGCTGCAGCCGGAGCAGGTCAGCGTGTGGCTGCGGCAACCTGTAGGCGCAAGAGCGACTGAGGCCCCCGGCAAATCCGGCTGATGCTTAACCGTTCTCGGCTACGTCTGATCGCTTGTCACCCCGAACCGCCCAGAGAAATGGCAGCGCCTTCGTGATCCTCATGTCCTGGTAACTGTCGCCTAGCGCTGCAATGTGTGGATCATAGGTGACCAGACAATCGGCGTTGCCGACAACAGCGCATGCCACCACGACATTGTCGTCGGCGTCAGCCAGCACCACCTGCTCTATGGCTTGGTCCGGCACATCCACCCATTCGGCCATGCTGTCGAGCAGCGCTACGAATGCCTCGATGTCTGCGCGTGCGATCCGGCGTTCGATCAATTTCTCGATGAGCTCGTCCACGATCGCGTCACAGACGAGCAAGGTAAACTCGCCGGCCAGCCAGCGGCCGATGAGTTCCTGGGTCGGGCTGGTGGGGTTACGGCTCAGATACGCTGAGACAAAGACGTTGGTGTCGAAGACGGCGCGCAGGCGCTCAGTCACCTTCCCAGTCTCCCTCGACGGCTGTGCCGGCAGCAACAGCTTGACTGCGTATTCGCTCGCCAACCTCACGGAACTGCGCGGCGAGCTGGTCGCGCGGTGCGCCACGCAGGACCACGGCGCGCCGGCGGGCTGCTTGCCGGATGTCGTCGGCTGTCATCTCGCTTACCCTCTGCTGTTTCAGAAAGGCAACGACATCGAGGAGGATAGCCAAATCGTCATCAGGAAGATTTGCGACTTCGACCACTGTTCGGCGGAGCAGAGACTGGTTAATCACCTGGACATGGTTCACGCTATTCACACCCTTTCTCAGCGCGCTGTAGGCGACAGTTGTTTCGTCGGCATTATAACACACCTATGCTGGGCCGGAAAGCCTCCGTATTCACTCAGCTAAAATGTTACCAGTGTGGTATGGTTCACTCAAATGAAAATGTTACTGAGGGGATCATGTCCACAGACGAGAAGATGTCGATTGATGAGCGATACAAGTATTTGCGGTTAATGCAGCGCCGGTATGCGAAGGCGAGCCGGCGTGAACGGCAGGGGTTACTGGATGAGATGGTGGCGGTGACTGGGTGTCATCGCAAGAGTCTGGTGCGACACATGAAGGAGTTGCCCAAGCGGGAGAAGCGGAGCAAACAACGGGGGCGGGTGTACGGAGCGGAAGTGGAAGATGCGTTGCGTGTGATTGCGCCGAGCTTCGACTACCTATGTGCGGAGCGATTGAGGCCAAACCTGGAGTGGATGGCAAGTCAGTTGGAGAAACATGGAGAGTTGGAGGTGAGCGAGGACTTACGTGCGCAGTTGCGTGAGATCAGCACGGCGACGGTTGGCCGGATTCTGGCGCGCATTGGGCAAGACGATATGCGATTGCCACGAAAAGGTCCGGCGCGGGCCAACCAGGTCAGGCGTGAGGTGCCGATGGAGCGTATCAGTTGGGATGAAACAGAGCCAGGACATTTCGAGGTGGACACGGTTCACCACAGTGGGATCAGCGCCAGCGGCGAGTACGTGCATACACTACAGATGATCGATGTGGCGACGGGCTGGAGTGAGCGGGTGGCCGTGCTGGGGCGCAGTTATCGGGTGATGCAAGACGGCTTTACCCGCATTCAGGCGCGTCTACCCTTTGCGATTCGTGAACTGCATCCGGATAACGGGAGCGAGTTCTTCAACGACCATCTGGTCGCTTTCTGGAAAGAGTTGGTGGTTGGCGTGCGCCTATCGCGCAGCCGACCCTACCACAAAAATGACAACCGTTTTGTCGAGCAGAAGAATGACACCTTGGTGCGTGCATACCTGGGCAATGAGCGACTCGATACGGTCGCACAGACATTAGCCATGAATCGTCTATACAACCAGATGTGGCTCTATTACAACCTTTTCCAACCAGTCATGCGCCTGTGCGCCAAGCAACCGGTTACTGAAAACGGCGAGCAGGTACGTTATCGCCGACGCTACGATGAGGCGCGCACGCCTTTCGACCGCGTGTGTGCTACCGCAGCCATCCTCCCACCACAACGTACACACCTGGAGCAGTTGCGCGACCGTATCAACCCACGCCAACTCCGCCAGAACATCTATGACGGCATTGACCAGCTCTTTGCACTTCCCTGCGCTGTGCCTGGCATCACCGAGGATATCTTTGCTACCCTCATCGCGCAAACCGGACCATCCCCCACCGGCGATGAGTGGTTGGCGCTGGCATCTCGCCCATCCAAGCGGCCAGCTGTCCCTCCTACCTGACACGCATCCATGGCGAGTCGGCAGTGTGGAATGTGTCAATGACTTTGAGACAACTTGAGTCTGGAAATTAGTGTACAGGCTTGATGCGCCGACCACCGGGCTGCCCTGGGAACCGGTTGGCGCCGGTCTGGGCTTCGACGTGAGCGGCTCGACCGAGCTCGCCGAGGTCTCAGCCGAACGGTGGCGCTCGCCGCATTGAACGTTTGGGTTTTTCGCTTTGTTGACAATGTAGCCCTGTGTGTGGATGAGGACGATGCGGGCAGAGTGACATGATCGTGACTCTGCCCGGCTACATCGTCAACGGGATCGGCGCTCGTGTCGCTCCCCAGCGTTGCACTATCCTCCGTCCCGCTAGGCGTAGTCTAGAGGATGGATGACAAAGGCGCAAGTGGCAGCACATCTGCTTGGGTGGTGACAGGCGGCTGCGCCGGCCGATCGGAAGCGGATGCTGATTGGTCTGCGATGGCCTTGGGGGGATTGATCCAGACCTCCTCAGACAATTTGCCTGGTTGGGGTGGGCTATTCTCAGCCGCTGAACTGTCTCGTGCTTCATTGGCACAATCGGGTGCCTATTTCATCACATGAAAGGAGAGGACTGCCCGGTAACATTATCAGTTGAGTGAATGACCCTGCCCGGTAACATTATCAGTTGATTTGACATGCCTCGCAATGCCCGCCAGGGGTCAGTTCTGGGCGCGTGAAATGGCTGGAATCGTATGTTCAACCGCTTCGTAACGCTTTTCGTAACGTTTCGTGGACGGTCGGGTGGTATCCTGTAGCCCAGGAGATAAACCATGAGCACCATCACTCAACGATCAGTTCAACCAATGCCTGCTCGCCGCCCGGATGTGTCTGGCCCCGCTGGCCTGCCCGTGATCGGAAACACGCTGCAGTTCCAGCGCGACCCGCTGGGATTCCTGATGCACACCGCGGCCGATTATGGCGACGTGGCTCGCTACCGGTTGGGCCACATCACCTTCTACCAAATCAACCACCCGGACGGCGTGCAGCGCGTGCTGCAGGACAACCATCGCAACTATGTCAAAGGCGACCTGTTCGACATCATCCGCCGGGTGGCGGGCGACGGCCTCTTCACGAGCGAGGGCGAGCTGTGGCAGCGCCAGCGGCGGCTCATGCTGCCGGCTTTTCACCGCCGCCGCATCGCCGGCTTTGGCGAGCTCATGACCGGCCGCACGCTGGATATGCTGGCGCAGTGGGAACAGCGCGCCCATCCCGGCCAGCCGCTCGACGTCGCCGAGGCGCTAACTGGCCTGACCATGGCCATCATCAGCGAGACCATGTTTGGCGCTCGGCTGGACGGCGACGTTCACGCCGTCAGCCAGGCCATCGGCGTGATTCTGGCCGACGTCAATTTTCGCTTCCAGGTGCCCTTTTACCCCTCCCTGCGCTGGCCGACGCCGCGCAACCGCCGCGCGCTGGCCGCCATACGCACCGTGGACGACGTCGTGCTAGGCATTGTCGAGCAGCGGCGCTGCAGCCGCGAGGAGCGAGACGATCTGCTGGGCATGCTGATGGAGGCGCGTGACGAGGGGACAGGGCAGGCGATGAGCGACAAGCAGCTGCGCGACGAGGTGGTCACCATCTTCGTGGCCGGCCACGAGACCACCGCTGTGCTGTTGACCTGGGTGTTCTACCTCTTGTCCCAGCACTCCGACGTGGAGTCCAGGCTGCACGCCGAGCTGACCGAGGTGTTGGGCGGACGCACGCCTGGCGTGGCCGACGTGCCCAATCTGCATACCGCTCGCATGGTGATTGACGAGACGCTACGTCTCTATCCGCCCGCCTGGATCACCAACCGGCAGGCTGTGGCTGATGATGAAATCTGTGGTTATCACATTCCGGCCGGCGCCGTCGTGGGCATCAGCCCGTATGTCATGCACCACCTGCCGGCCTATTGGCCCGAGGCGGAGCGTTTCAACCCGCAGCGCTTCGCGCCCGATGCGGCGCATGAGCGGCCGCGCTTCGCGTACATGCCCTTCGGCGGCGGCCCGCACCAGTGCATCGGCAACAGCTTTGCGCTGATGGAAGCAACACTGATCCTGGCCGCCGTGGCCCAGCGCTATCGCCTGCGCTTGCCGGCCGGCGCGGTGGCGACGCCCCAACCGAAAGCGACCCTGCGGCCGGCCAACGGGCTGCCGATGCTGCTGGATCTACGGTGAATAGATGAGAAGACAAGGAGATGTCATGAATACCTTGAACAAATGGAACCGGAAACTACATCGCTGGCTGGGATTGCCCTTTATACTAGCTTTCATCGTATTGGTGGTCAGCAGCCTCAGCCAGGGCGGCGCCTTCCAGCTGCCAGGCTGGCTGGCTGCTGTGGCGATCGGCTCGCTGCTGGCGCTGCTGCTGACGGGCGTGACTATGTTCGTGCAGCATTATTGGGGCCGCTGGCAGCGCGCCAGGCGCAGCAGCCGCACAGCGGCGAGTTAGGCGTCTATCGGTTGAATTCTTGTACAGGAAGCAACGATTCCCCTGCCACGAATTACACGAAGGCAGCAAGATCAATGAGTCTACAATGAAACATTTCCAGAATCGTCTCTGACGTTCGCCCGTCTATTGCTGGCTGGCCTTCCTGGTGTTCAAGTGGGTGTACTGGGTCGCCAGCATGCCCCGCTTCTTCGCTGGTCAACGCCGGCGCCATCCCGACTGTTGTGACCAGCGGCGGCGTGCAGGTGTCGCCTGCACTCTTGCGGCCGCTCGGCTGCCTGGGGAATCCGTTCCGCCTGGGCGCTCAACACCTCATCAACATCCTGAGCGCCGTCGTGTTCACGCTGACGGCCGCATTGGTGGTGTGGCGGTTGCGCACCTGGTTTGGCTGGATCACGGCCATGGCAAGTGTGCGGCGGTTCCAGCGTCCAGAACAGCCGTCCGCACGGCCATGATTTCGCGGTTGCCCAAACCATCTGGAAGCTGGCGCACTCATCTAGCCGCTCTTTCTTGTGTGGCTCTATCTCTTTCCCGATGGTCGTGTGCCGCGTTGACTGCGTTGGGCCATCGGCCCGTTGGTGGCCGTGTTTACATTGCTTTTCGTCGTTTCGGTCATCCCTGGCGTGCTCACCATCTTCCCGCGAGCGCTGACCTGGCCTCTGCACCCGCTCGGTTCGGAGCGGTCTTGATTGTCCCGCTTTTCTTCCTGGCCCCTTAGTTCGTCAAATCTATCGCTATGTGCGGGTGTCTGGCAGGGTCGAACGAGACCAAACGAAGTGGTTCTGTTCGGCCTGGTCGTAGCCGTAGGGTTTCCCCTGGTCGCCGGCTGTTCGTGACGCTGCCCGCCGAGGTCGAGGTGATAGTTTCGGCGATACCGCTGGGCATCGGTGTCGGCGTGCTGCGCTACCACCTGTGGGACATTGACGTCATCATCCGCAAGACGCTGGTCTACACCATGCTGACCAGCGCTGCTGGCGCTGGTTTACTTTGGCGGCGGTGCTCTTGCAGCGGCTGGTCGGCGCGCCGACAGGCGTCGAACAGTCCACGTTGGCGGTCGTCGTCTCGACGCTGGCCATCGCCGGTTGTTCACGCCGCTGCGCCGCCGCATCCAGGATATCATTGACCGGCGCTTCTTCCGCAAGAAGTACGATGCGCAGCGGGTGCTGGCGCAGTTCGCCCAGACCGCGCGCGATGAGACCGACCTGGATCGCGCCGACCGGTGATTGGCGCGGTGGTGCAGGAGACGCTGCAGCCGGAGCAGGTCAGCGGTGGCTGCGGCCAGCACCGGTCTGCCTATCGCCCCGAGGAGTCTGGAAGCCATGAGCGAATTATCAACCCAAGAGCTTCCAAGCGCGGCGGATGCGGGCCGTTACTCCAGTTCATGGCCGACTTCATCGGGTTCAAGCCCGAGCACGCCGAAGCCATCCGAGAGACGCGCTTGTGATCGAGGAAGCACATCCCAGCCATCGTGGGCGAATTCTACGCGCAAGTGCTGAGCTTTCCGCCACGCGCAAGCACTTCCTGCGGGCGGATGGGACGATTGACCAGGAGTACCTGGATCTGCGAGTGGCACCAGGCCAGCTTCTGGCGGCGCACTGCGCCGGGCCTCTTCGACGAAGATTATGCGCTTCGTGGACTACGTCGGCCGCGCATACCTCGCACGGCGCCGATCCGCAGGTCTACATCCCCGAACGCTACGTCATCGGCATGATGGGCTTTACTGGGCAGCGGATTGCCGGGCTGTGCCGGAGCTGCACGCTGGATCCGGGCTGGAGATACGCAGGGCTGGCCGCCTGGCACGCCCTGCTCATGTCCCTGATCGAACTACTGGCGCGACCGTATGGGGAAGGCCGCGAACCGGAGACCTTCCAGTCGCGCGAGGCGACGCCGAGGCGTCGGTGCGCGTGCCGGCGGTGGAGACGTATGAGAAGGCGTTGGATGGCGCGAGCGATCGAGTATCACGACGTGTCGAGCTGGCACGGTTGACGCAATCCCCGAAGGGCGGTGATCGTCGAGGCCGAGAACCTGTCCATCGGCGTGTTCCACCTGGACGGCAAGTGGATTGCGCTGCAGAATAGCTGCCTGCACCGCGGCGGGCCAGTGTGTACGGGCGAACTGGCGGGCGGCACGCTGACCTGCCCAGCACGGCTACCAGTACGATCTCCCACGGGCCAGCTTCCTGCTGATCGGGCGTCGGCCCCGCCCACTACCCGGTGTCGGTGCGTGACGGCTGGTGACCGTGCGAGTGCCGGTGCATCCGCGATGAACCCGACGTGTCGCTCACGGGCATGTTCGGCGGCGCTGATCAGCCGGCCGGCGCCGCCGAACGAGTTCCGGGTCGCCGATCTCAAGCCCGGCCAGATCAAGCGGGTCACGGTGGACGGGCAGGGCGTGGCCGTCTACAATGTCGAGGGGACGCTACGCGCACGCAGGATGCGTGTCCCCACGCCGGCGGGCTGTTGAGCGAGGGCAAGCTCGACGAGATCGTCATCTGCACCTGGCATGGGTCGTGTTCGACGTCACCACCGAGAAGTGCTGCTAGTCCGGCCAACAAGGCGTTGCAGACGTATCGCGGTGACTGATGGGGAGATGGCGCGTGAGCCGCAAACACAATGAAAAACGAATTGTCTGGCCGCCGGGCTTACCTACGCTCGGATAGGTGGGCTGTATTTGCCTTCACGCTGCTTTCACTTCAGATCGCTGGTCAAGTGGCCGCTTTCCACCAGGCGCAAAACCTCAGCCTGCTCCGGCCCAAATTCGGGAATTAGAAGGCATGGGCTTGAGTCTTGGATTCTATGCGACTTTTCGTTTCTTGCTGCAATTGCCAACCCCGATCCTGTGGGGCAGCCCGCCATCCTCATCTTTGGCGCAAATCACGTGAGCGCAGCGCCTTGATTTTATCAGCCATGATGTTGGGAATCGAACGGCGGGAGCCATCCCCATTTGGCAGGCGTTTGCTGCTGCTTATCCTGACTGGGTATGGATCATTCCCTTTGCGGCTTTTGTGGGCAATATGTATTTATACTCATTTTTCCTCGTTTTCCCCACCGGACGTTTTGTTCCGCGTTGGTCTGTTGGAGTGGCCATCGGGTTGAGTGTATACAATATCATAAACTCCTATCAGTTTGCGCTTCCGCCATTCTGGGTCATAGTGGGAAAAAACATGGAAGTGATTTTCCCGCTGTTTCTTATCACGTCGTTAGCCAGCGTCTTCCTCTTCCCTACCTATCGCTATCGTCGGGTATCAACACCCATTGAGCGAGAACAAACCAAATGGGTGGTATTCCCACTTTTCGTTGGCTTCACTCTCTTTGCGTTAGCAGCTTCGACCATATTCCTGGTGCCAAACAGCGTTCCCGATGAAGACATTTCCTTCGTCACGGTCTTTGTCCAGCCGCTTGGTTGGGTTACGTCACTTGGTCTGATTCCGCCTCTCGCTATCGCTGTTTCGATTCTGCGTTATCGCCTGTTCGACATTGACGTCATCATCCGCAAGACGCTGGTCTACACCGTGCTGTCTGGGTTACTGGGCCTGGTCTACTTCGGCAGCGTGGTGTTGTTGCAGCGGCTGGTCGGCGCGCTGACAGGCGTCGAACAGTCCACGTTGGCGGTCGTCGTCTCGACGCTGGCGATCGCCGCGCTCTTTACGCCGCTGCGCCGGCGCATCCAGGATGGTATTGACCGGCGCTTCTTCCGCAAGAAGTACGATGCGCAGCGGGTGCTGGCGCAGTTCGCCCAGACCGCGCGCGATGAGACCGACCTGGACGCGCTGACCGGTGAACTGGCGCGCGTGGTGCAGGAGACGCTGCAGCCGGAGCATGTCAGCGTCTGGCTGCACAAACAAGAAGCCCCGAAGAGCGCACTGGCGTCTTCGGGGCTAACCGAGCACGGAGCGTAAGGTGCCGCGTTCATGCCGCCAAGGGAACCTGGCGCGTCGTCAAGACATCGAGCGCGGACAAACGGCGCACTTGCTCAGGCGCCAGGGTCAGCAGCGCCCTGGTGGAACCATCCGGGTTCACGAATTCGACTTCATAGGCCAAACGCGGCGTGGTGTAGATCTCGACCACTGTGCCGAGGTCGCCGGCCAGGACGGAATGGCCAGGAAAGCTTGCCGTAGCGATGATGGTCTCTAACAGCTCGATAGTCTCGTTCATACAACTACTCCTTGCGCCGCGATGCAGGCTCAATGGTCACCAGGTCGGCCCAGTCGTTGCCGGGCCGGACGATCCAAACCGTTGTCACTTGCCTTGCCTCGCCGGTGGGACCAACCAGCGGCGCAGTGACGGTGTACTTCTGGCCGAAGGGCGACCGCTGGCCAGGTTTGGCGGGCTGCGTAAGATGCTGTTCTCGAATATCGCGCTCCAGCCGTCGCCAGTCTGCAGCGGTGTAGCCCATCTGCGCAAAGAATGCCGCTTTGAACCGGCCCGACTCATGGGCTGGGTTGAGAGCGTAATCTCGCAACTTGCGCGGATCGATGCGCGCTTGCCCTGGCGATGGAATGCTACTCGACATGGCGACATTGTACCATCATGGCAATAATTCAGCCAAGCAAGGTTGGTCGAACGATGACCGGACTTACGGAGGTAATAGAGGCCCATGCTCAATCATGACCTACATACCGGCCGCCTGATGCGCCTGTTGTGGGCTGTCACGGTGGTAGTGTTCACAGCGCTGTACCTGCTGGCCTTGCCGCAAAGCGTTGCCAAGGCGCAACAGGACCCCATGGCTTGGCTCGATATCGCCCTGCAAGCGATCTACTTGCTCTTGGCCTGGTTCGTGTTCTGGCAGCGTTCTGCCGATTCCGTGGCCTACATCTTCTCGCTGATCCTGCTGATGGCGCTGACTGGCGACAGATTTCAGGTTGTTTTCGCTGCCAGTACGACCGCCCAGTCGCTCGATCTCATCTTTGCAGCGCTTTCGAGCACACTGTTGATCTGGCTGTTCTACGTGTTTCCCGATGGGCGTTTCGTGCCGCGCTGGACGCGGTGGGCGGCTGTGGCGGTGGCTGCAGTCCAACTGGGGCGCATCTTTTTCGAGGAAGCCTACATGGCGCGCGGGTTCCCGGTGATGGGGCTGTTCATGCTGACCGGTGCTTTCGCGCAGGTATGCCGCTACCGCAGCATCTCTGACCCCATTCAACGTCAGCAAATCAAGTGGGTTGTCTTCGGTCTTGCGATTACGCTGGTCCCGATGGGCGTCATTCTTGCCGCCGTGGGCATCTTCGGGCTGGATCTCTTCGAAGGTAACTCGGCGGCTGAGACGCTAGGTTTGCTGGTGTGGATCGGCTTTCTGATCGTATTCCCGCTGTCTATCGTGGTGTCGATCCTGCGCTATCGGCTGTGGGACATCGACGTCGTCATCCGTAAGACGCTGGTCTACACGGTGCTAACCGCGCTGCTGGCGCTGGTCTACGTCGGCAGCGTGATCCTGCTGCAAGGGCTGGTCGGCACACTGACGGGCGTCGAACAGTCCACGTTGGCGGTCGTCGTCTCGACGCTGGCGATCGCGGCGATCTTCACACCGCTGCGCCGGCGTATCCAGGACGTCATTGACCGGCGCTTCTACCGCAAAAAGTACGACGCGCAGCAGGTGCTGGCGCAGTTCGCGCTCACTGCGCAGGACGAGACGGATCTCGATGCGCTGACCGGCGAGCTGGCGCGCGTGGTGCAGGAAACGCTGCAGCCAGAGCAGGTGAGCGTGTGGCTGCGCAAGAAGTGACGTCAGGAGATACCCAATGACCTTCGACGAAGTTGATGTGTATTCCGGCCTGGCGGCGCTGGAGATACCACATGGCGCATGAGCAGGTATTCAGGTGGTTCTTCATCGCCATCGGTGTCGGCGCGCTGTTGATCTCGGGCTATTTTCGGCGCAAGGCACGCCGATCAGGTGAAGCGATTCCACGGGCGCGCGAAGGCAAGCTTGTCCTGCTGTCGCGTCTGGTCTTCGCGGCTCCCTTGTACCTGTCCATCCTGGCCTACATGGTGAACCCTGCGTGGATGGCGTGGTCAGCAATGCCCTTGCCTGCATGGCTGCGTTGGCTGGGCGCCGCAGTCGGCCTGGCGATGTGGCCCCTGATTTACTGGGTGTTCAGGAGCATCGGCGACAATATCTCGGAGACATTTCTGACCAAGTCGCAGCACGTCCTGGTCGCTCATGGCCCTTATCGCTGGGTGCGCCATCCCTTATACTCCGCTGCTGCGCTGAGCCTGGTCGCGCTGAGTCTGCTGGCGGCGAACTGGTTCATGTTCGCGATGGCTTGCGCGGCTTTCCTGGGCATCGCTGGACTGGTGATTCCGAGAGAAGAGGCGGAGCTGATACAGAAATTTGGGGACGAGTATCGGGCGTACATGGCGCGAACGGGCAGGTTTGCGCCGCGCCTGCACCTTTTCCCGTAGAAGGAAACAGCTGACGACCTGGATTGCCGTGCGCTTTGGAAGGAAGACCTGTGACAATCACTTCAACAACAGCCAAGAACCTCGCGGAGCCAGCGGAGAAAATGCCAAGCGCCCTGATCATCGGAGGCGGCATCGGGGGCCTGACGGCGGCCCTGGCCTTTCGCCAGAAAGGGTGGAATGTCGCGGTGTACGAAGCCGCCCCGGAGTTACGCCCTGTCGGCAAAGGGATTTGGGCGCCCGCCAATGCAATGCAGGTGCTCAACGAACTTGGCCTGGCCGCCGCGGTTGCTGAGGCAGGGTGTCCGCTCGATTCCATCCAACTGCGCACGAAGTCGGGGACGGTGCTTTCAGCGTTCGACCTGGGGCCGGTGAAGGCTCAATACGGCCAAACAACGATCTCGATCCAGCGTGCCGCCCTGATCGGCATCCTCGCGGCCGCGCTGCCGGTCGGCGCGCTGCATCTCGGCAAGCGCTTCAGCCGCTTCGAGAGCGGCCCCGACCAGGTGGCAGCTTACTTCGAGGACGGCAGCCAAGCGGCCGGCGACCTGCTCGTCGGCGCGGATGGGATTCATTCCGTCGTTCGAGAGCAGCTCTTCCCCGGCGTTAAGCTTCGTTACAGCGGTCAAACCTGTTACCGCGGCATCAGCGCAATGACACTCCCCAGCGCATTGACCAACACGTGCTGGGAAGTGTGGGGCGGGCATTATCGCTTCGGCTTTTCGTCCATCGGGCACGGCCAGGTGTATTGGTTCGCACCGGTAAACGCAGCGGCAGGCGGGCATGCCGAGCCAGGCGAGATCGCGGCCAGGTTGGCGGATTGGTACGCGGACTTTCCGAGTCCGATCCCCGAAATCATCGCCGCCAGCCGCATGACCGACGTGATTCGCACGGATTTGTTCGATTTCCCACCGATCCCGCGCTGGCACGAAGGACGAGTCGTCCTGATCGGCGATGCCGCCCACGCGATGACGCCCAACCTCGGCCAGGGCGGCGCCCAGGCGATCGAAGATGCGCGGGTTTTGGCTGAGGAATTCAGCAAGACAGGCTCGGCAGCTCAGGCGTTCGAACGCTTCGAACGCATCAGAATGCCGAAGGTGAAGTGGGTCGCGAACACCGCCTGGCGTCTTGGTCAGTTGGCGCACGTGCAAAACCCGCTGGCGCGCGGCCTGCGCGATCTCGCGTTGCATTGGACGCCGGAGCGGGTCAACCGCAAGCAATTGGAGCGTTTATATCGCCTGGAACGCGGACAATGAGAAACTCGGAGCTGGCGCGCGTGGTGCAGGAGACGCTGCAGCCGGAGGGGGTGAGCGTGTGGTTGAAGGATGCCCCTACCCGCATATCCTGAGGAGTGAAACGTGAATCTACAGCGCCATCTCTGTGGCAGTCACTACGGTCAACCCGGGCACGCGCTCAAAATGCCGTTCGTTCAGGGTCAACAAAGGCAGCTGGTGTTCCAGACAGATGGCGGCAATCAATACGTCCTTGATCCCGATGTCTTGGTTGCGCCGAATGAGTTCGTCGTGCAGCTGCGCCGCGCGCCGAGCAGCCATGATGTCCAACGGCAACGTTTGCAGGGTTCCCAACAACGCATCTTCGCCGATGTGGCGACGCGCCCGCGCCACGCCGAAGAGCAGTTCATAGGCAGTGATGACGGTGACAAAGCAGTCCAATGTCCGCACGGCGTGTTCAACTGCAGAGGCGCCTGGATCGCGGCCTTTCAGAAAGGCAATCACAGGCCCTGTGTCTATGCAAAGACGGGTAAAGTCCATGCGGCCCATCCCCGCTCCAGTTCTTCGATGGCCTGGTCAAAGGCTTCGTCGCCGGCCAATACACCACGCAAGTTCAGAAAAGCCTCCAGGCGAGCGACTCGTAGCGTCTGCCCTTCGACTACAATCTTGACAGCATCGCCTTCTCGCAATTTCAACAAGCTGAAGAGCTTCTCTGGCAGGAAAATCGTATCTGCTCTCGTACTCCTCGCTACGAACGTCATAACGCACCTCCAGTAGTCCCGTGCTGTATTGATTGTAGTCGAGTGAAGTCTTTTTTGCAAACACGCCGTGAAGCAGTCGGTTAGCGCCGACAGGGGAAAGCGCAATCCATTGACCGCCAGCAGCCGACCTGAACACGCGAAATGGACGTCGCCTCACATTCAACAACGTCGTAACGCTTTTCGTAACGTTTCTTGGACGGTCAGGTGGTATCCTGTAGGCCAGGAGATAATCCATGATTGCAACAACTCTGACGTCACGGCAGGCAGCGCGGCCCGGCGCGGGGGTGACGCCCCAATCGCAAGCGATCCTGCGGCCGGCCGGTGGGCTGACAAGCGTCCAGCAGTCGCCGCTGCGCCGCCGCATCCAGGATGGCACTAACCACCGCTTCTTCCGCAAGAAGTACGATGCGCAGCGGGTGCTGGCGCAGTTCGCCATCACGGCGCGCGATGAGACCGAACCTTCGACATCGCTCAGGACAGGCCCGGATGCGCTGACCGCCGAGCTGGCGTGCGTGGTGCATGAGACTCTGCAGCCGGAGCAGGTCAGCGTGTGGCTGCGTCCGTCCTCGGATCGTTCTATGAGGTCGCAACCATGAGTAAGCTATCTGTCGCTACGCCCTCACGCTGGCTGCGCTGGGCGCAGATCGCCTGGATGGTGGTCGTCGCGGTCGCGCTGCTGATGTTCGTGGCCGGATCGGCGGTGTACTACGGCCAGTTGCGCCAGGTATGCACCGCGGCAGCCGCGCAGTGCGCGGAGTTCGACTATGCCACGCCCACAGGGGTCGCACAGCTTGCTGCCCGCGGCCTCTCGTTGGATGCGTATGCGCTGCTGCGGCTCGGCATCCTGGTCGTCTATGCCTTGATTCCGCTCACGCTCGGCCTCCTGATCTTCGCGCGCAAGCGCAGCGAACCGATCGCGCTTCTGGTTTCCTTCTTTTTGATCACATTCGGTACGATTGGCAATGCACAGAGCGTCCTGGCAGCCGCGTATCCTGCGTTCGCGCTCCCCGCAAAAATCATTGGGCTACTTGCCACCGTGTCCCTGCCGCTGTTTTTCGGCCTCTTTCCGAATGGGCGCATGATTCCGCGGCTCTACTGGCTCGCCGTCGCCTATTTTGGTGTTGCTTTCTTCCTACAAGACACGCTGGGGCTGATCAGCATCGGAAGCCCTTTGGGATCATTCCTGGCATGGACGGGGTGGCCGCTCGTATTGTTGGGCGGCGTGGCGGCGCAAATCTATCGTTATCGCCGCGTCTCCAATTCGGTGGAGCAGCGACAAACGCGTTGGGTGCTGTTCGGCATGGGCGCCATGGCCATACTCATGGTGGTTTTGTTGGCCTACATCGCCATCACCGGCGACCCAACGCTGGGGACAACTGCTGATCGCGATTTGCTGCGACGATCCGTCTTCCTCATCGTGGGGAATCTGATGTTCCAGGTCATCTTTCTTTCGATGGGCCTGGCGATCCTGCGCTCGAACCTGTTCGACATTGACGTCATCATCCGCAAGACGCTGGTCTACACTGTGGTGACGGCCCTGCTGGCGTTGATCTATTTCGGGGGCGTGATCCTGTTGCAGCGGCTGGTCGGCTCGCTGACCGGCGTGGCGCAGTCGCCGCTGGCCGTCGTGGTCTCGACCCTGGCCATCGCCGCGCTCTTCACCCCGCTGCGCCGCCGCATCCAGGACGTCATTGACCGGCGCTTCTATCGCAAGAAGTACGATGCGACGCAGGTGCTGGCCCAGTTCGCCGTCACCGCGCGCGACGAGACCGACCTGGATGCGCTGACCGGTGAGTTGGCGCGCGTGGTGCAGGAGACGCTGCAGCCGGAGGGGGTGAGCGTGTGGCTATTCACGCCAGATTCCGCTCAGGGACGCCGATAGATGTCGTGAGTGCCGATGTTGCGAAAGACGTAGATGATCTCCCCCATTTCCTCGTCCTGTTCGATGTGGAACGTGAAGACGTATTGCAGGGTGACGTGGCCTTCCCAAATGCTCGCATGCCCCTGCATCTTGCGGATGCGCAGCGATGGATGGAAGGGTGGATGCTCGGCGCCGTCCTGGAAGCGCTGGAACGCCTCCCGCGCCTTCTCCTTGATGTCAGCCGGGAGCGCTGCGTATGCTTCCCAGAAAGTCTGGGCAGGACGAAACTTCATTGCTGGTCTAGGAACTCGATCATGCCAGCGACGTTGCCAAAGGTTTCGACCCGTCCTTCTGCAATGGCCCGGTCTGCGGCTTGTTCCTTTTCCTGCCACGATGGCGCCCAGAAATAGGCTTGTTCGGCCGCCACGCGCAGGGCATTCAGGATTACTTCTTGGGCGGAAGCGCCTGACGATGGGCTGCTTGCCAACTTCGCCAGGGCCTCGCGGACAATGTCCGTTTGATCGAGAGGTACAGCTACGACCAACTGCGGCCGTCGAGCATCAGCAGTATCCAACCGCACATCAGACTGATAATGATGGGACATACAACTCCACTCCTTTTGCGAAGTACAGGCTCGCGCAACTTTCGCCATTATAGCATAGCTGTTCCAGGCTCAAAAGTAGCACTAGCCCTGCTGCCGACGTTCCCTGGGCGCGTGAAATGGCTGGAATCGTATGTTCAACCGCTTCGTAACGCTTTTCGTAACGTTTCTTGGACGGTCGGCGAGTATGCCAGTGGTAGTTGATCGGTGCAAGACGTCGGACGCCCGTGCATGGATCGTACAGGTCGTGGGGATGGTTGTGGTGTGACATGAGTTCAGGCGCCTGGCGTCAATCCAATATCATTTTCGTAGCAAGAAGGAGAGTAGTAATGTCTTACAAGACTCAGATAGCAGCTGGATGGAAAATCGTCGTGTTGATGCTGGCAACCGCGCTGGTTGTGGCGGCGTGCAGCGCACCGGCCGCCGCGCCGACCCCCACACCCGTGGCGATGCCAGAGGTGACGGTGGAGGTTTCGGACAGCGCCTTGACCGCGCCGGCGCAGGTGCCGGCCGGTCTGGTCGCGGTGACGGTCAAGAACAGCGGGCAGGCGGCGCATGGTCCGTTCTTAGCCCGCCTCAACGATGGCGCGACGGTGGAGCAGTTCATGGGGGCCGTGCAGGCGGCGGAAGGCCCGATGGCGGCGCTCGCCATGGTGACGCTGCTGGGCGGTGGACAGGCTGCACCGGGGGCCAGCCAGCGCGTGGTCTATGACCTCAAGCCGGGCAACCATATCATCCTGGACTTCGGCCAGGGCCCGCCACAGGTCGCCAGCTTTACGGCCACGGCCAACAGCGGTCCCGCCCCAGCCGCGCCAGTCGCCGCGGTCAACGTTGACCTGATAGACTTCCAGTTCACGCTGCCCGACCAAATCAAGACCGGCGCGCAGACCTGGAAGATCGAGAACAAGGGCAGCCAGTGGCATGAGATGATGATCGTCAAGCTCAACGAAGGGGTCACCGTTGCGGACTTGATCGCCATGATGGGACAGGAGGGGCCGCCCCAGGGACCGCCGCCCTACGAGCAGGTCGCCTTCTGGGCGCCCATGGGCGCCGGCGAGAAGGCGTGGACCACCCTGGACCTGCCGGTGGGCACGTACACAGTGCTGTGCGCCCTGCCCGACTTCGCCTCCACCCCGCCCATGTCCCACGCGCAACACGGCATGGTGCGCACGTTGACGGTGATAGAGTAGCATGGCGCAGGGCTGACCGCGTTGGTTTCGCCAGGCGCCGGTCCCGATGTTGCGGGATGGCGGCATGGCGAGCACACACGGTCAGTCCTGCACGTTGACTGTCTTCCATCCGACAAGCATGGTGAGGGCGGACATGAATACCGTGAACAAATGGAAGCTGAGCAGTCAGTGATCGGGTTCCGCAAGACGGCGCCACGGACACCGGAAGGGTCGTAATGAGAGATGAACGTCGTTGGGTGCGCTTCAGGTTCAACAAGCCCGGTCAAGGGCAGGCGGAGCCACAGGACAACAGACCATGAACAGCCAGCCATCGAGGTATGATCGTCTGCTCACCATCTGCTTTGCCGTGCTCCTGGCAGTTCAACTTCTGTATCTGCTGATCGGCTTTGCCAGCATCCCGTCCTACTATCACCGCGTCACGATGCAGACCATCGAGCCCGTGGTCTATTACGGACAAGTGCAGATGAGCAACGAGCTGGCGGCCCAGATGGCCGAGGCGCGGGGGCTGTCGCTGACGCAATACGCAGCTTATCGCATCGTTTTCAACGCGCTGGCGGCCCTGATTCCGCTGATGGTCGCGGCTCTGATCGTCCGGCGGGCCCGCTGGCAGTGGTTCGCCTGGTTCACCGCTTTCATCATCGTCTATCTGGGCGAGTCTGCTCTTGCCGAGCAGACCCTGGTCAGCCACCTGATTTCGGTGGAGGTGTTTGGCCTCAACGCCCTTTTCTGGTTCCTGGTGTTGCCCTATCTGTTCCTGTTTCCCAACGGCAAAGCCATACCGCGCCGCGCGGCGTGGCTGGTGGGAGCGCTGGTGGTGTACCATTTTTTCATCCAGGCAGGCACGGTGATCGCTTATGTTGCGCCAGATCTGGCCACGCGCTTCAACCTGCCTAATTGGGGACAACCCACTTATATCACGCCCGTTCTGTTGAACTTCGTCATCATTCTGGCTTGCCAGGTCTATCGCTACCGCCGCGTCTCGAGTGCCATCGAACGCCAACAAACCAAATGGTTTCTTGTCGGCTTCGGGTTGATCGTCGCGCTCACTTCGGTGACGGTTTTCTTGGATGCCACGGGGCGAGGCGGCATTCTGAATGACATCGGCGACGTTCTGCTTTGGGTGCCGCTCTACTTCGGCCTCCTCATCGCGATCCTGCGCTACCGCCTGTGGGACATTGATGTCATCATCCGCAAGACGCTGGTCTACACTGTGGTGACGGCCCTGCTGGCGTTGATCTATTTCGGGGGCGTGATCCTGTTGCAGCGGCTGGTCGGCTCGCTGACCGGCGTGGCGCAATCCCCGCTGGCCGTCGTGGTCTCGACGCTGGCCATCGCCGCGCTCTTCACGCCGCTGCGTCGGCGCATCCAGGATGTCATTGACCGGCGCTTCTATCGCAGGAAGTACGATGCGCAGCGGGTGCTGGCGCAGTTCGCCCTCACCGCACGTGACGAGACCGACCTGGATGCGCTCACGGGCGAGCTGGCGCGCATCGTGCAGGAGACGCTGCAGCCGGAGGGGGTGAGCGTGTGGCTCAAGCCTATTGACCGGCAACAAGGGCAATGAAGCACATTCGCACAGCAACGTTGCGAACTTCACTTTGCTCACCCATGATCACGCGTCTATAATGATATCTGAGGTTGATCGGATTTGGAAGGGAGGACACCATGACGATGCAGCTTGCCGTGAACGAGTTAACCGTTGCTCAGTTGGAACAGGCCGCGCGCGAAAGGAACACGACACCGCAACGGCTGGCCGAGCAGGCAATTCGTGAGTTTCTGCGCAGCGAGGCGCGCCGAAGTATGCAACGCGAGATGAATGCGTTCTTCCATCTGCACGCGCGACTGCTAGACGATTATTCTGGCCAATATGTGGCGATCCACCAGGGCAAGTTGGTTGATCACGACTCCGATCAGCTTGCGCTTTATCAACGGGTCGAGCGGCGCTATCGCAACACCCCTGTGTTGATCAAACAGGTGCTGGCCAATCCCGAAGAAGAGTATACGTTTCGTTCGCCTACGTTGGAAGGCGCGCCATGAGAGTGCTGACCTATCCGTACAGCAACGCGTACACACCGTCCATGCCTGTGGTTGATCTCGGTGTGAGCCGGCCTGGCGAGCGGCAACCAGCCCAGGTGATCCCAGCCGTCGTCGACTCCGGCGCGGATGGAACATTGATTCCCATAGACGTGTTGGAGGCCGTGAGCGCAGGATACGTGGGGGAGGCTTTCATCCGGGGGATCTCCGGAAGAAGGCGGGGAGTGAGCATGTACCTGGCGACATTGCACATTGGTTCTCACGTGCTCAACGCGGTGCGGGTTGTGGCAGTTCATGAAGGCAGCGAGGCTATTCTCGGGCGGAATGTCCTGCAGTTCCTGGTGGTGACGCTTAACGGCCCAGCGGCGGCGACCGAGATTGTCGCCTAGCGAACCGCACGCGGTATCTGCACAAGTCACAACGCCGGTCACGATGAGAGCGATGGCCGGCTTTTTTGCGTACAATGCTATCGTAACGCTTTTCGTAACGTTTCTTGGACGGTCAGGTGGTATCCTGTAGCCCAGGAGATAATGCATGATTGCAACAACTTTGACGTCACGGTCGGCAGCGCGGCCCGGCGCGGGGGTGACGCCCCAACCGAAAGCGACCCCGCGGCCGGCCGGTGAGCTGCCGATGGTGCTAGACACACGTGCTGGGCTGGATCTTTCAGAACATCGGCACATGACTGAACTGCCCTCGTCGCCTCAGACAAGTAACCTACTGCCGGGCAGCAAGCGCCACGGGCGCTTGCTGCCCGCTGCCCGTGCCTTGCTGGCCTTCGCCCTCGTGAGCCTTCTCGCGCTGTGGCTCGTCAGCCTGCCAGAGTATTTCACGCGCATCACGACGCTGACGGTGGAAAGCTACTCGCAGGCGGGTGAAGTCATCACGAGCAACGAGCTGGTGCAGGTGCAAGCTGAGGCGCGCGGGCTATCGTTGGCTGCCTATGCCCTTTATGAAATTGCCCTGAGCGTGCTCCTGATGGCTCCGTTCTGGCTAGTAGCCGGCCTCATTCTCTGGAGGGCGCAGGGCGAGTGGTTCGGCTGGTACACAGCGTTGGTCCTGGCCGGGTTGGGCGCTGTCAATGTAGAGAAAGTCTTTTACGTCGCACAGCCGCCCGGCCTGGTTTTTATGCTGATTGATCTGTTGGGTTGGGTTGTGTGGTCCGCCATGTTCATCTGGTTTTTCCTGTTCCCGGGCGGTGGAGCGATCCCCCGCTGGGCATGGCGGTTGGTAGTCGTCGCGCAAGCGATCTTCCTTGCGCTGTCAGTGCGAGGGTTTCTGGTTGCGTGGGGCGTGTTGGCGCCCGATCCCGCCAACCTGCAATTCGTCCTGGGGATGCCAATCGTGCTTGCCACCCTTGTGCTCGTCCTCTACGCTCAGGTTTATCGCTATCGACGCGTGTATTCGGCCGTGGAGAAGCAGCAGGTGAAGTGGTTCGTTTTCGGAATGGCGATCCTCTTGATCGAGGTTGTTATCTTCGCGGTTGCGCCGCCTGACGATGTTAGTTTATTTGTTCAGGATCTTTTCGGAATGGTGCTCTTAGTGATCCCAATATCGATCGGCATCGCGATCCTGCGCTACCGCCTGTGGGACATTGATGTCATCATCCGCAAGACGCTGGTCTACACTGTGGTGACGGCCCTGCTGGCGTTGATCTATTTCGGGGGCGTGATCCTGTTGCAGCGGCTGGTCGGCTCGCTGACCGGCGTGGCGCAATCCCCGCTGGCCGTCGTGGTCTCGACGCTGGCCATCGCCGCGCTCTTCACGCCGCTGCGTCGGCGCATCCAGGATGTCATTGACCGGCGCTTCTATCGCAGGAAGTACGATGCGCAGCGGGTGCTGGCGCAGTTCGCCCTCACCGCACGTGACGAGACCGACCTGGATGCGCTCACGGGCGAGCTGGCGCGCATCGTGCAGGAGACGCTGCAGCCGGAAGGGGTGAGCGTATGGTTGCGAAAAACAGAAAGCCCGAAGGGCGGTTGAAGCCATTCGGGCTGGAATGTGGCAAACGATGATCAGACCGCACAATCAGGCCAACTGTGGAACGGAGCGGATGTCTGCTTCCCACTGAATCTGCTGCACGAGGCGTACGCGTTTCTTCATTTCGACGTAGACGCGCCGGCTACCGTCGGGCAGCGGCGTAGCCTCTGCCAAAGCCAGATTGGCTTGGTTGAATACCGGATCGTTTGCATCCAGGAAGACTAGCATGGCCTTCTCTGGAATGCTGTCGAGGATCTGGGGATGATCAAAAATGTAGTGGTTGAACTGTTCACTCAACTCAAAGAGCTTGTCAGCCATTGTTTGAGCGTTCATTCTGCCCTCCATTGCCAGTACCTTTGCATGTAGAAGCGATAGTTCGTTCGGAGATCCCGCAGAGCGAAGTTGAAGCCATCTTCGTTGTCGGCAAACGCCATCGGTGGCGTCTTGATTTGAGAGCCATCAGGTTTGAGATCATCTCGATGCACAAATTGATGCGCATTGTCATAGCGCACGATCGGAGTCCAGTCTTGATCAATCAGCATTTCCAATTGCACGACAAAACGCAAAATGCGGCCCCGATCCTTCAGATACCGCACACGCAGGGTTGCACTGTCGGGCAAGGGGATGAAAAACTCGCGCTCGTCCATGGCGCCAAGATTATACTACGACGACAGGCAACCGCCAAGAAGAGCATTCTCGCCCCTGGGACACCCGCGCTGCGGTCGGCGCATGTGAGCGTGTGGTTGAATCACGCGGGCGATGGGAAAGGGCGAAGAGCATGACGAATCTCCGTCGGCTCGCGCGTGGGCTATGGGTCGCTATTTTTGTGTTGCAGATTGCCGTGTTTGCAGCGGGCGTTTCCGTTTCGTTTCCGGGCCTGCATCAAGTCTGCACCGACACCGCGCAAGCATGCCAGTCGCGCCTGCAACTGACACCGTCCGGCGTGGACGGACTGCACGCGATGGGGTGGTCAATCACCGGTTATGCCTGGTATACCACGCTCACCCGCAGCGCCCTGAAGCTGATTGGCGTCATCGTGGGCCTGTTGATCTTTCTGCGTAGACCGAACGATCGCATGGCGTGGGTGGCGTCTATCTATCTAATCATCGGCCTGGACAATTCAGTGATGGATGCATTGGCGGCGGTGATGCCTGCCTGGTGGCTTTCGACGCGGATCATCGAACTTCTCGGCATCGTCGCCTTCGCGCTCTTTTTCTACTTGTTCCCGGACGGCGGCTTCGTTCCCCGCTGGACGCGTTGGCTGGCGCTCGTTTGGACGCTCGTGTTCGCTGGCGTCTACTTTTTCCCTGCCACCGTGCTTGATATCAATCGGTATGTGATCGTCCTTGTGCCTTTCGCTGCCGTATTCTTTGGCAGTTTTGTCGCCGCGCAAGTATATCGCTATCGGCGCGTATCAACTGCGGTTGAACGGGTGCAGACCAAGTGGGTGGTGCTGGCGATTGGGGCAGGCATCGCAGGGTTCGCGATGGCGCTATCCATCGTTCTCACTCGCCACGATAACGCCTTGACCATGACCCCCTATTTCTTCTTGACGGATTGGGGGTTCAACGCCCTCGGGTATCTGTTGCCAATTGCGGTGGGCGTGGCGATCTTGCGCTATCGTCTGTTCGACATTGATGTCATCATCCGCAAGACGCTGGTGTACAGCGCGCTGACCGCGCTGCTGGCGCTGGTCTACTTTGGTAGCATTATATTTTTGCAGCGACTCTTCGGCTCGCTGACGGGTGTCGAGCAATCCCCGCTGGCCGTCGTGGTCTCGACGCTGGCGATCGCCGCGCTCTTCACGCCGCTGCGCCGCCGCATCCAGGGCATCATTGACCGGCGCTTCTTCCGCAAGAAGTACGATGCGCAGCGGGTGCTGGCCCAGTTCGCCATCACCGCGCGCGACGAGACCGACCTGGATGCGCTCACGGGCGAGCTGGCTCGCATCGTGCAGGAGACGCTGCAGCCGGAAGGGGTGAGTGTGTGGCTCAGGGCGCCTGCTGTGGCGAGAGGAGAGAGCGCCAATGGGCAAGATCAATAGTTTGATCGTCGCGGCTGGCCAGGCGCAAGCCCGCGTGGATTGATTTTTCGCCTAACGCTTGCACCAGCGCTCCGGGCAAGGATGACAGCGTAACGTGGTCTAGCAGGAAGCGAACAGCACCCTCATCGCTCAAGAGGAAAGACACCAGTCTATCCTCGACCTTTTCCCAATCCTGATAGCTCACCCGTCCCACTGAACGCCGAATCAGTGTTTGCTCGATGGTCAGCAACCGTCCGCGCACCAGCGATGGATAGCGAAGTCCTGCCGCCGCCCAATCCGCCAAGACATGATCGTACGGTCCCATGTTGCCTATCTGCGAGGTGATTCCGGCAGCAACCACGTCTGGTCGGGCCAGATTGTAGGAATCGCTACTCACGATCAACGCAGGTCGCACCTTGCCGCCCGTCAGATCGCTGTACTCATAGGGCACGGCAATGATGTCACCACGACGATGTGGCATCGTGGACCTCGTCTGCTATCCAGTCATCAGGCATGGCCTCCCAGTCCCCTTGCATGGAGGCTACCGACAGCCAGTAATCTTGGCGCAGCGCACCATCATCTCGTTCGAACAACAGCGCCAGCGCCTGTTCCACAACCGCAGCGTCGGTGACGCCGTGTGCCTGCGCCAATTGGCGTAACTGGCGCGCCGTACTTCGTGTTAAAGCTAGTGATAACTCTACCTGAGCCATTGTCATGACAACGACCTCTCCTTTGTCAGAGCCGCCCTGGAGTTGGCTGAGTGCATCGGCACGTTACCTGTGATGATCGGATTATAGCATAATTGCCCAGGGCATGGAAACGCCGAAAATTCGGCAAAGCGGTCGGCGGATGCGGGAACTGGACGCAAGTTTACGTTCAACAGCTTCGTAACGCTATTCGTAACGTTTCTTGGACGGTCGGGTGGTATCCTGTAGCCAGGAGATACCAGGCAAAGCCTGGCTGGGAAATGGAAGCAGCGGCCAAGTCGCTGTAAGAAGGCTTCCAACACTTGCGCATTGACCAATGGCTCACCCATGATGTCTCTGCTCCAGGTTGAGCTGCTGCAAAAAGAGGTTCATCGTTGATTCGTAAACGCTTAGCCAATCGAGGCCGGTCTTGTCGGTGTAAAGTCTGGCCAGGCCGCGCAGTCCCGCCTCGCCAAAGCGTTCGTCGGGACCTGGCAGATCATAATGCGCTCGTCCGAAGTAGTCAGGCAGCAGCCGAAAGTCGCCGAGGTAGATACGCAAGGTGCTCAGCCAGAGTCGTTGAAGATAGACCGCAGCTGGTAACTATTCAGGCATCCTGCGCCGACTGCAGCCGCCGAATGAATTCGGGCCGCAAGGGCGTGCCGCCGCCAGGTCGGCCGGAGCCGACCGGCGCCGCGTCCACTCAGGTGGACGCCTGGCGGAACGCCCATCAGGCGCGATTTCAATCGCTCGCTCGCCATGGCGCGCCGCCTGAATAGTTACGATTCGCCATGCATGAAAGTGGCGAGCTGCAGGAAACAAAAGTCCGTGTTTCGTAACGCTTGCCGTAACGATCTCAGGACGATCATCGGGTATACTGATGGCGTCATCAGGAAAAAAGTCTCTTGCTCGAATGAATATCAAAAAGGAGAGGTAGAAATATGAACCAACCTGCAAACGCGCAATCCCCCTGGCGAGGCGCGCACCATCTCTCGCTCGTCACGCGCGATTTGGACGCGACTGTACGTTTTTATCACGGATTGTTGGGGATGCCGCTCTTTGGGGCGATGGGGCCGAGGGAGAACCATGGTTGCCACTACCTCTTCAAGGCTGGTCATTTCATCATGCATTTCTTCGCGCAGCCGGACGCTGAAATTCCCACGCCGCCCGCCGGTTGGGAAAAACACGGTGTCGCCTTCCTTCCAGGCACGTACCAGCATGTGGCCTTAGAACTGGCAGATGAAATGGCCTTGCTGGATCTTCACACACGCCTCTCCGCCGCAGGCGCGACCGTTACGGATGTGACAAGCGAGGGGCCAATCCGGTTGTTCTATTTTACGGACAATAATGGCATCCTTATCGAGGCAAACTGGACGCCATTCGATACGTTTGCGATGCCAATAGATTACGGGAATCCCGCGCTATTCAGTGATCCCGACCCGGTGCCGGCGGTGCAGGAACTCCTGCGTCACGGTCGTCTCAGCGGGTAAAATACGAAGGGAATCCGGAGCGATTATGCGCAACCCATTTCGCAAGCAACCTCAGGTGGCAGCGGCCCAGCCTGTGCCCGTCGTCGAGGCGCCGGCCAGCCCGATCCCGGCGGCCGCACAAATCCTGCCGCTAGATTTCGCGCCCAACGACCCGCTCAGCCCTTACTTGCTGAGCGCCAGGGGCGCGGTGGACCTGGAGCGGGTCAAACTGGACTCGCCCGCGCTGCGTGCGCTGCGCGAGGCGGGGGTCAGGCTGATCGCGCCGCTGACCGGCCAGGGCGAGCTGATCGGCCTGCTCAACCTGGGGCCGCGACGCAGTGAACAGGAGTACACGGCCGACGACCGCCAGCTCCTCTCCGATCTGGCGACCCAGGCCGCGCCCGCCGTGCGCGTGGCTCAACTCGTGCGCCAGCAGCAGATCGAGACCCGCGCGCGTGAACGACTGGAACAGGAATTGCGCGTCGCGCGCGTCGTCCAGGAGACTCTGCTGCCGAAGGAGCTGCCCGAGCTGGCGGGCTGGCAGGTCGGAGCCTACTGGCAGCCGGCCCAGGCGGTCAGCGGCGATTTCTATGACTTCATCGCCCTGCCCGACGGCAACCTGGGCATCGTCGAGGCCGACGTGACCGGCAAGGGCGTGCCTGCGGCGCTCGTCATGGCGGCCGCACGCGGCATTCTGCGCGTCGCGGCTGAACAGGATCCCACGTTACCGGGCAAGGTCCTGGCGCACGTCAACGACTTGCTCTTCCCCGACATCCCACCCAGCATGTTCGTGACGTGCCTCTACGGCGTGCTGAATCCGACGACCGGGCGCTTCGTGTTCGCCAACGCCGGCCACAACCTGCCCACCCAACGCGCCGCGGATACAGTCCTTGAGCTGCGCGCGACGGGCATGCCGCTGGGGCTGATGCCGGACATGACCTATGACGAGCACGAGGCAATGTTGGCGCCCGGCGAGATGATTCTCATCTACTCCGATGGCCTGGTCGAGGCGCACAACCCGCAGGGCGAGATGTTCGGATTCCCGCGGCTGCGCACCCTGGCTGGCAGCGCCGGCAGCGGCGCCGATCTTATCGAGCACCTGTGCGGCGCCCTGGCCGACTTCACCGGTCCTGGCTGGGAGCAGGAGGACGATGTGACGTTCGTGACGCTGGAGCGCGTACATCCTCCCAGGACTCCCGAACTTGTTCGGGAGAGTGGGGTCAGGGGTGAGATGCTTGCCGACTTCACCGTTGCCAGCGCCGCCGACAATGAACGCGAGGCGATGGAACGGGTGGCGACCGCCGTCTCGGGGCTCGATCTGCCCGCGGATCGGCTGGAGCGGCTCAAGACCGCCGTGGGGGAGGCGACGATGAACGCCATGGAGCACGGCAACCGCTACGATCCCAACCTGCCGGTCGCCATCCAGGTGCAAACCAGCGCCGACGAGCTGATCGTCAGCATCACCGATCACGGCGGCGGCCAGCCGATCCCGCAGGCCGCCGCACCCGACCTGGAGGCCAAGCTGGCGGGGCTGCAATCTCCGCGCGGCTGGGGTCTCTTCCTGATCCGCAGCATGGTGGATGACATGCGTGTGACCGCCGACGATGGCGTCCATCACACCGTCGAGTTGGTGATGAAACTAGAAGAATCAAGGAGATAGTTATGCCAGTCCAACCGTTTGCCGCCAGCGTGCGCCACCAGCCGCCGAGCACCGGCATCATTGACCTGCGCGGCGAGATCAACGCCGCCGCCGAAGCAAGGCTGAGCGCGGCCTATACCGAAGCCGAGGGCCGCAACCCGCCCACCATCGTGTTGAACTTTGGCGATGTCAGCTACATCAACAGCACGGGCATCGCGCTGATTGTCGGCCTGCTGGCCCGCGCGCGCAAGGCCAAACGCCGCCTGCTCGTCTTCGGCCTCAGTCCGCACTACCAGGAGATCTTCCAGATCACCCGCCTGGCCGACTTCATGACCGTCTTCCAGGACGAGACCAGCGCGTTGGCCGGCAGCAAATAGACGTATCACGTATCACGCAAGGAGACAACCATGGCATCCGCCAAACTCACGATTACCACGCGCACGAGCAGCGCCAAAACGAGCATTCTGGACATTCGGGGCGAGGTCACTGGCACAGCCGAGCGCATCCTGATGGATGCGTACCACAAGGCCACGGAGGATGGCGCCCAGGCGATCATCCTGAACTTCAGCGGGCTGGAGTACATGAACAGCTCTGGCATCGGCCTGCTGGTGACAATGCTGATTCGCACGCAGCGCCACAAGCAGCGCCTGCTCGCCTATGGGCTGAGCGACCACTATCGGCAGATCTTCGACCTGACGCAGTTGGACAAGGCCATCGGCATCCACGTCTCGGAAGCCGCGGCGCTGGCCGCAGCCGGGTGATGATGGCCGATGGCAGCGAAGGTTATTGAAGGTTATTGGTAACTATTCAGGCATCCTGCGCGGACTGCAGCCGCCGAATGAATTCGGGCCGCAAGGGCGTGCCGCCGCCAGGTCGGCCGGAGCCGACCGGCGCCGCGTCCACTCAGGTGGACGCCTGGCGGAACGCCCATCAGGCGCGATTTCAATCGCTCGCTTGCCACGGCGCGCCGCCTGAATAGTTACGGTTATTGAAAGTTATTGATAGCGAATTGAAAATCAAGAATGGAGTAAACCATGTCTGAACTTGTTGACACACCCACTGTGCAAGAACCGGGCCGCGACGCGACCTACTGGGCCAAGCCGGTGGACGGGCTTCGGGTCGGCGACATTTCGCCGGAAGCCACCAACCTGAACGTCGAGGGCAAGCAGCTCTCCGGCCCCCTCGCGGGGTTCGGTCAGATGTGGCAGAAGACCTATCGCGTCCGCCTCCGCGGCGCAGACGTCACGCCGGAGCAGGTCATCAAGCTCTGGAAAGAGAACTTCGCCACGTTCTGGCCCGCAGGCAACCGTTACTTTGGCGGCGTGGGGATGGAGCCTGGCCAGGTGGCCGTGCTCAATCTCGCCGGCCCCGGCGGGATGAACGCGCCCGGCGGCGGACCGCTCATCTCCACCGGCATCATGGTCATTTACGCCGACGACGAGTCCTTCTCGTTCATGACGCCGCAGGGCCACATGTTCGCGGGCATGATCACCTTCAGCGCTGACCAGGAAATGAATCCCGTCAGCGGAGCTGAGCAGGCGGAGATGACTACCTGCGTCCAGGTGCAGGCGCTGGTGCGGGCCAGCGACCCCATCTACGAGATCGGGTTTCGCCTGGGGCTGCTGAAACAAGAGGACATCTTCTGGAAGCAAACGCTTACCGCGCTGGCCGGCTTCTTCGGTGTGCAAGGCGAGGAGCCTGATCTGAAGATCGTGCTCGTGGATCCAAAGGTGCAGTGGGCGCAGGCAAAGAATGTGTGGCACAATTCGGCCGTGCGCACCGGGCTTTACATTATGGCTGCGCCGGTGCGTTGGCTCCGCCGTCAGATGAATTAGCCGCTGGGACGCTTCATGGCTGCAAAACAATCCTATGACGCCGTCATCATCGGCTCCGGCCCCAACGGCCTGGCGGCCGCCATCACCCTGGCGACCGCTGGCCGCCGCGTCCTGGTGATCGAAGGCAGCGAGACGATCGGGGGGGGCACGCGCTCCGCGGCGCTGACCCTGCCAGGCTTCGTGCACGACGTCTGTTCCGCAATCCATCCGCTGGGCGTGGCTTCACCGTTTTTCCGCGATCTACCGTTGGCAAAACATGGCCTGGCGTGGGTTTTCCCACCCGCGGCCATTGCGCATCCGCTGGATGACGGTACGGCCGTCCTGGTCGAACGCTCGGTCGAGGCCACCGCCGCGCAGCTCGGCCCCGACGCCGCGGCTTACCGACGGCTGATGGGGCCGCTGGCCGCGGACTGGCGCAACGTGCTCGCGGAAATGCTCGGCCCGCTGCGCTTTCCGCGGCATCCGCTCAGCCTGCTGCGCTTTGGTCCGCCGGCCTTGTTGCCCGCAGCCAGTCTGGCGCGACTGTTGTTCCGCGGCGAGCGCGCCCGCGCCGTATTCGCAGGCATGGCTGCGCATGCGATCATGCCGCTCGAATGGCCGGCGACCGCCGCGTTCGGTCTCGTTCTGGGCATGCTGGCGCACGCGGTCGGTTGGCCCATGGCCCGCGGCGGCTCGCAGCGGATCGCCGACAGTCTGGCCGCGCACCTGCGCAGCCTGGGCGGCGAGATCGTCACCGGGCAGTGGGTCGGCCGGATGGACGATCTGCCGCCTGCAACCGCCGCCCTCTTCGATGTCACGCCGCGCCAACTGGAGAGCATCGCCGGCGATCGTCTGCCCCCGTCCTACCGGCGCAAGCTCCGCGGCTACCGCTACGGTCCCGGCGTTTTCAAAGTGGACTACGCGCTCGACGGGCCGGCGCCGTGGCGGGCGGCCGAATGCCTGCGGGCCGGCACCGTCCACCTGGGCGGCACGCTGGATGAGATCGCCGCGTCCGAACGCGCCATCTGGCGGGGAGACCATGCCGAGCGCCCCTATGTCCTCTTTGTGCAGCAGACACCCTTCGACCCGACGCGCGCCCCCGCGGGCAAGCACACGGCCTGGGCCTACTGCCACGTGCCGCATGGCTCAACCGTGGACATGACCGGCGCCATCGAGGCGCAGATCGAGCGCTTTGCGCCCGGCTTCCGCGACCGTATTCTCGCCCGCAGCACGCGCACCGCCGCCGAGATGGCCGCGTACAACCCCAACTACATCGGCGGCGACATCAACGGCGGCGTGCAGGATTTGCGCCAGCTTTTCACCCGACCGGTCGCCAGCCTGAGCCCCTACACGCCCCCGGACTTCGGCGAGGCTTCGATGAGCGGCTCGACTGAGCGCTCACGCCGAAGGCTCGCCGAAGTCTCAGCCGGATCGCTCAGTCGAGCCGCCAGCGGCATCTTCCTCTGCTCCTCTTCCACCCCACCTGGCGGCGGCGTGCACGGCATGTGCGGGTATTGGGCCGCGCAGGCGGCGCTGCGCAGGGGACTGTAGACGCCGACCATTGCGCCGCCCAGGTCGTTTGTCCCAGCGGAAACGACTCCCCCGATGCCCACCGTATACGGTGCAAGCCCTGGCGACGCTAAAACGCACACAGCCTGCGGATGTCAATCCGCAGGCTGTGACTGTGGGCGGGTAGGGGCTCGAACCCTAGACCTCACGGATGTGAACCGTGCGCTCTGACCGACTGAGCTACTCGCCCGTAACGGCCGGCAGTATACCATCAATCCACGCGCGGGGCAAATTTTGTGCTTGTGACCGCCCGGCGGTTGCGGCGGTCATAAGAGGTAGCTTACGCTTTTCGAGCGCAACGCAAAAGAATGAATTGACAGCGCCGTAGCTGACAGGTATAATTGGGCCACTTGCGCCCCCACAACTGCAGCTTGATTCCGTGACCATCAAGCGGCGGCTGTGCTTTGTAACGCTCGTGCCCAAGCATTAACTCACTGCCTGTGTAACTCAACCCGACTGGGCTGAATACTCATCATGTGAAAGGAGCGACTCTATGCCGGATAAAGATGCTGCGGTTATTGCAGCCGTCGCCAAAGGCCTCGAAGGGGTCATCGCCGCGGCGACCTCCATTAGTTCCATTGACGGAACCGCCGGCCGCCTGACCTACCGCGGTATTCCCATCGAGGAATTGGCTGCCAACTCGTTCTATGAGGAAGTGGCCTATTTCCTGTGGAACGGCCAGCTGCCCACGCAGGTCCAGTTGGACCAGTTCATGGCCAACTTGGTCTCCATGCGCACGCTTCCCGACAACATCGTGGCGGCTCTCAAACTCTTCCCTGCAAATTCCTCTGGCATGGATATGCTGCGCACGGTGATCTCGCTCCTCTCCGTGAGCGATCCAGATGAGGAGAACAACTCGCAGGAATCGAACCGGCGCAAGGCGCTGCGCCTGATGGCGCTGTTCCCTTCTATTATTGCCGGTTTCCACCGTGTGCGCAACGGGTTGGAAATCGTCCCGCCTGATCCGGTCCTGGGCCACGCCGCGAATTTCCTCTACATGCTGACCGGCGAGAAGCCTGATCCAGTCAAGGTCAAAGGCATTGACCTGTACCTGGTTCTGCTGGCCGACCATGGCTTGAACGCCTCCACCTTCACGGCCCGCGTGATTGCCGGCACCGAAGCAGACATGTACGCAGCCGTCACCGGCGCGCTGGGCGCGCTCAAGGGGCCGCTGCATGGCGGCGCCAACCAAGGGGTGATGGACATGCTCGACGAAGTCGGCAGCCTCGATCATGTGGACGCCTGGTTCGACGCCACCATGGCGGGCCAACGCCGCATCATGGGCATTGGTCACCGTGTCTACAAGACCGAAGATCCGCGCGCACGCGTCCTGCGCCGCGTCTCCGACGAGATGGGCTACGCGGTAGGGAAGCATGACCTGCACGAGATGGCGCTGCGCATCGAGCAGCGCGCCTTGTCGCACCCCCATTTCGTGGAGCGCAAACTGGCGCCCAATGTGGACTACTACTCCGCCACTGTCCTGTATTACGCCGGGATTCCTTTGGACCTCTTTACGACCATCTTTGCCATGAGTCGTATCGTGGGCTGGACTGCGCACCTGATCGAACAATACGCGGATAATCGCCTGATCCGCCCGCGCGCACAGTACATCGGCCCTGATTACCAGCCGTACATCCCAGTCGCGGAGCGAACGGTGGAGAAGTTGGCCGAAGTGGCTCAGTCTCTTCACATGAGCATGAGCCAGTCATAGTCCGCGACCTTGACATTCACGGCCGGGTCGCGTATCCAGTCCCGCTGGCAGGCCAGCGGGACTTTAGTTTTTCGCCGAGGCTTGAAGATAGATCATGAGTTTCGTGTCTAAGTTGTTCGGGAAAAAGAATGCCCAGCCCCCAGCCGCAACCGCAGCGCCGGCCGCCGCGCCGGCTGCCGGTCTGCCTGGCAGCGTTGTTTCGCCGAGTGGCAAAACGCCGTCCTTACGCATCGAGATTGACCGGCGCTGCTGTACGGCCATGGGCGACTGTATGCGCACAGCGCCAGGCGTTTTCGAAATTGATGAGCACGGCATTGCGATTGTCGTGGACGCGGCGGCGGCCGACCGTGAACGCCTGGTTCTGGCTGCGGAAAACTGCCCCACGCAGGCCATTCGCCTGTATGAGCTGCAGGATAAACGCGTCTACCCCGATTGGATGGACACGGTTGGCAGCGCCGGCGGCGGCGGGGCGGCCTTGGGATGATCGGCAGAACCCCCCGTTTGTCCATAAGCTCCCGCAATTGAAGGTCAAGGTGCAAAAGCTTGACAGCTGCGATTAGCCATATCAATGTGTCACTCGGCGGCGTTCCCAAGCTGCCTCAAGCGGCCGTGCGGGTCACGCGCCAGGGCCTGGAGGGCGACCGTCAACGCGACCTGGTTCACCACGGCGGCCCGGACCGCGCGGTTTGCCTTTTCTCGCTCGACCTGATCGAGGCGCTGCAAGGCGAGGGCCATGCCATCTTCCCTGGCGCAGCCGGCGAGAATATCACCGTGGCCGGGCTGGATTGGGCAGCGCTGCGCCGCGGGCAGCGCCTGCGCCTGGGCGCAGAGGTTGTCATCGAACTGACCGATTTTGCCAGCCCATGCAGCAATCTGACTCGCTATTTTGTGGACGGCGCCGTGCAGCGGATTTCGGCCCGCGTCCATCCTGGCTGGAGCCGCTTCTATGCACGCGTGCTGGTAGAAGGCGCGCTGCAGGTAGCCGACCCAGTGCAGCTGCTGGAGTCGCTTGATAGGAGAGAGTAATGGATTACGATGTCTTAGTCGTTGGCGCCGGCATGACCGGCTTGATGGCCGCGCTGCGCCTGCATGCGTTGGGTCAACGCGTGCGCCTTGTGGACAAGGGGCGCAGCGTGGGCGGACGCATGGCCACGCGACGCGTCGGGCCAGGCTTTGCCGATTTTGGCGCGCAGTTCATCACCGCGCATGACGCCGGCTTTGCTGACTTGCTGGCGCGCTGGGAGGAGGCGGGTCTGATCCATCCCTGGGCCGCCGGCTTCGCCCAGGGCAGCCTGCGCCCCAGCCCGGATGTGGTGTTCTATCCACGCTATGTCGCGCGTGACGGTATGACGTCCCTGGCAGAGCATTTGGCGCATGGGCTGGACGTGCAGACACAGGTCACGGTCAAGGCGGTGCGCCAGGTGCAGGGCGGTTGGCAGGTGGAAGACGCAGCCGGCGGTTTGACGCTCGCCCGCCGCGTGCTGTTGACTCCGCCCGTGCCGCAGAGCCTGGCCCTGCTGGCGGCTGGCCACGTGGAATTGAGCGCAGCCGATCAGGCTGCCCTCGCCTCCATCACGTATGACCCATGCCTGGTCGGTCTTTTTTGGCTGCAAGGCGAGATCTTCCTGCCGCCGCCTGGCGCGCTCATGCGCAGCCATCACGATCTTTTCTGGATTGCGGACAACCAGGAGAAGGGCATCTCGCCCGACGCGACGCTGATCACCGTGCAGACAAGCCCAGCCTTTGCGCGTCGACTGTGGGAGGCCGACGACGCGGATATCCTGGCTGAGATTCATACCAGCCTGCAGGAATTCCTGGCTCCCCAGAGCGTTGTGGTCGAAGCCTACCTCAAACGGTGGCGGTTTGCCACCGTGGCCTCGGTCTACCCGCGCCCCTATCTGCTCCCGTCGGGTTTGCCTGGCCTCGCTCTAGCCGGTGACGCGTTCGGCGTTCGCAGCGGCCTGGAAGGCGCGGTCTTTTCGGGCCAACAGGCAGCCGAGGCGCTCGCAGCCGCCTGACCTGAAAATAGGCCACGGATGAACACGGATCGCCACGGATTGCCTGTTTTCATCCACGGTTGTGCCACCGGGGCATGGGCAACTGACCTGAAAACTACTCAATGGCTTACACAAAGCCACCAAGACACCAAGAAGCTCAGTGCCTTGGTGGCTTGGTGTGAGGGCTGACTTAACCGGAAAACAGGCCGCGGATGAACACGGATCGCCACGGATTGCCTGTTTTTGTTCCTGGTCGTGCGTTGATATGTGGACGCCCGGCGGTGCGCCCATTCGGCGCGACGTCATTTGCTCTTGCTTAGCTGCCGGACATGAGCGCCTGGGCCGTGACGCCGCACGCGATGCCCAATGCCACCAGGGTGTCGGTGACGGCGGCGCGGCGACGAAATGTTCCTGCCAGGTACGGCAGCGCCGTCAGGGCAAGACTAACCTGGGCGGGCGGGGTCTCGAAGGAGAAACTGCCGGCCAAAACGCGCGCGGGGCCAAACGCCAGCGCGGCCAGGGCCAGGAAGATCGTCAGCAGCAGCCCACGCGCCGCCATGCGCGCCGCGCCATAGCGGTTGATCTCTTGCACGTAGGCCTCATCCTGGTGCGCGAAGATGCGCTCGCTGATGAACCAGACGTAGGTTGCCAACAGATAGCCGCACAGGATGACAGCCAGGTTGGGCGATAGAAACGGGACGGCGCCCGGAGAGCGCTGCGCGATCGAAGCGCAAGCCAGCCACAAGACGAGCATGTGCAGGGCCTGGTCGGCCAGGTAGCTGCGCACCACCCAGCGTGGACGCCAGCGCATGACGGCGTTCTTGCCTGCGTCCACGACGAAGTGCGCGGCCGCAATGACCGCCACCTGGGGCCAGACCTGGGCCAGGGTCGGGCTGACAAGGATGCCCATGACGACGATGTGAATGGCGACATGGGCGGACAAGCCCCGCAGCGTGCGCTTGGCGCGCAAGATCCACGGCAATTGCAAGGGATAATCTGCGATGAAATGCGCTAAGAGCAAGATCCAGAACATCGCTCGAATTCACTTCCCCCCGCCCAACAGGCGTTGATGCGTGCGGCGCATGCAAGTGTCCATCACGACCTGCAGACCGGCTTGGCGTGCGCGGTCGGCCGCTTGCTCGTGAATAATCCCCTCTTGCATCCAGACGACAGCCGCCTTGATCTGGATGGCCTGCTCCACGATGGCCGGCGCCTCTTCGCTGCGACGAAAGATCAGCACGGTGTCCACCGGTTCGGGAACGGACATCAAGTCAGGATAGGCTTTGGCGCCCAGCACTTCCATCAGCGTCGGATTGACCGGGATGATCCGATAGCCGTGGGCTTGCAGATAGGCTGGCACCGTCGTCGCTGGGCGCTCCGGTTTGTTCGAAATACCAACGACGGCAATGGTGCGCGATTCTTCGAGGATATGCCGTAATTCAGCATCCGTTGGCCGCTGACTTGGCCCCAGGGGGATCGGCGCCGACATCGCTGTGTCGGCGCGCACCGGAAGCAGCACCTGGAAACAGGTCTTGCCCGGCTGTGAGAAGGCCTTGATGTCGCCGCGGTGTTTGTGCACGACGATGTTGTAAGAGATGTCGAGCCCCAGACCGGTTCCCTTCCCAGGCGCTTTGGTCGTGAAGAAAGGATCGAAGATGCGCGGCAGCACGGCGGCCGGAATCCCCGGGCCATTGTCCTGCACCTCCACGACCACAAAACCGTCTTCGAGTCGCGTACGAATGATGATCTCGCCCTGACCGTCGGTCTTGCCATCCAACGCGTCCGCGGCGTTGTCCAGCAGATTCGTCCAGACCTGGTTCAATTCGCTGCCGTAAGCCTCGATGCGCGGCAGGTCAGACGCATACTCCCGCTTCAACTGGATGCCCTTGAGCTTGTGGCGCAGGATGAGCAGGGTGTGATCTAGCCCCTCGTGCACGTTGACCGCCTGCGTCGGCGCCTGATCCAAGTAGACATAAGACTTGAACGATTTGACGATGTCTGTGATGCGCGCAGCGCCCTGCGTCAGTTCGGCCAACAAGCTGTGCACGGCATAGATGGCGCTCAACCAACGCACAACAGGCGCCAGCGCATCGCTGGCGAACGTCGTCGTAAGGTCCGCCAGAAACGCTTCATCCGCCTGAACCTCAACCAGGGCGGGGGCCAACTCCCAGGCGTCGGGCACGTCGCGGCGCTCAAGCCACTGCTCCAGCGTTGCTTCGCGGTCGCTGCGGGTCAGCGCATCGAGCGGCAGCGGTTCGGCGGCCTGCTGCTGCACCTGCGCGGCCAACGCCTCCAGGCGCGCCATCTGCGCCGGCGGCAAGCCCAGTGCGTGCAGCGCGGCCTGCGCGGTCAGCAGCGCGGGCAGCGCGTCGCGCAGTTGGTCCGCGCCTCGATGGACCGCGGCGGCCGGGTTGTTCAACTCGTGCGCAATGCCCGCAGACAGCGTGCCGAGCTGCGCCATCTTCTCACTCTGCCGCAGCATGGTCTCCGTGGCGCGCCAGCGCGCCAGCACGGTTTCGAACATGGCCCGCGCCGCGGATGGGCTGGTCCGCAGCAGGCGTCCCAGTTGATCCTGGCGAATGGTGATCAAAGTGGCCGCGGTGCGGGCGCGCGCGGTCGCGGTGCGCGGCGAATCTTGCAGCAGAGACAGCTCGCCAATCACCTCGCCGGGCTGGCGTACGGCCAACAGTATCTGGCGGCCGGCTGTCGCTTTGAAGATCTCGATTTCGCCCTCGCGGATGATGTAGGCGCGGTCGCCGGCGTCCCCTTCGGCGAAAAGCGACTGCCCCGCCTCCAACGTGACCTCGTCAGCCATCTGGCACAGGCGCTCCAGGTCGTCGTCGGGCAGGTCGGCAAACAAGGGAATTTTGCGCAGGAAGGTGTAGGTGCTCATACCGCTTTCAGATACTGATGCACCAGGCTGACGGCGATGGCGCCCTCGCCGACGGCCGAGGCCACACGGCGGACCGCGCCCTGGCGCACATCACCGGCGGCGAAGATGCCAGGCACGCTGGTCTCCAGCAAGAACGGGTCACGCTTGAGGCGCCAGCCGGGCGGCCGCTTGCCATCGAGCAGCCAATCTTGTCCGGTCAATATGAAGCCGGCGCTGTTGCGTTCCACCACGCCCGCCACCAGGCTGCTGTGCGGCGCTGCGCCAATGAATAGAAAGAGCGCGGCCGCGGGCAGCGTTTGCACCTGGCCGGTCTGGCTGTGGCGCAGCGTCAACGCTTCCAGGCGCGCCGCGCCCAGGGTTTCGATCACGTCGGTGTGCGTAAGAACTTCGATATTCGGTGTCGCGGCAATCTGGTTGACCAGGTACTGTGACATGCTGGTCGCCAGCGAAGCAGCACGGACCACCATGCTGACCTGGCTGGCGTAGCGTGAGAAGAAGAGCGCGCCCTGGCCGGCCGAGTTGGCGCCGCCCACGACAAAAACGTGCTGCTGGCGGTAATTGGCGGCTTCGGTCAGCGCGGCGCCGTAGTAGATGCCCGCGCCTGTCAATCGCTCCACGCCAGGCGCGGCCAGGCGTTTGACCGTGACACCGGTGGCAATCAGTACAGCCCGGCAGCCGATCTCCGTGCCGTCGGCCAGGCGCACGTAGCGGTAGGGATCTTCGACGCGCACGGCCACGGCCTCTTGCGCGGTCAGAATCTCAGCGCCGAGGCGGCGCGCCTGCACAGTGGCGCGCTGCGCCAGTTCCGCGCCGCTGAGGCCTTTGGGAAAGCCGAGGTAGTTTTCGATGAGCGAGCTGGTGCCGGCCTGACCCCCGGTCGCGTGCTTGTCGAGCAGCAGGGTGCGCAGGCCTTCGGACGCGCCATAGACCGCGGCGCCCAGGCCGGCCGGACCGGCGCCCACGATCACAAAATCATAGAACGGCTGCGTGGCCTGCGTCTGCAAGCCGGCCCTGGCGGCCAACGTGCGCAGGTCTGGCTCGATCAACACGCTGCCATCGGCCAGGAAGACGACGGGCAGGCGGACGGGGCCGGGCGCAGCGCTCTCCACGAGCTGGCGCGCCGCGGCGTCGGTCTCGATATCTAGCCACTGGTAGGGAACCCGGTTGCGCGCCAGGAAATCCTTGACATCATGGCACGCCGGCGACCACAGCGTGCCCGCGACGCGAATCCCATCGAAGGGCACGGGCACGGTCTGCCACCAATCGTCCAGCAGGCCATCGAGCACCGGGTAGAGGTGCTGATCGGGCGGATCCCACGGCTTCATCAAATAGTAATCCAGCCCAATGCGGTTGATGCTGGCAATGGCGGCTTCGGTGTCGGCATAGGCGGTGAGCAGCACCTTGCGCGCCTCGGGGTAGAAGATGATGGCCTGCTGCAGAAACTCGGTGCCGCTCATTTCGGGCATGCGCTGGTCAACCAGCAGCAGCGCCACGGGATCGTTGCGCTGTTTGAACTGGCGCACGGCGTCCAGCGCCTCCGCGCCCGAAGCGGCCTTCACGATGCGATAATCGCCGCGATAATGCCGCCGCAGATCGCGCTCAATGGCGTTGCGGACTTGCAGTTCGTCGTCTACCGTAATGATGATTGGCTTGGCCATGTAATTGATATTACCATCACTGGCGCACATCGGCAAATGTTGAGGCATTAGCAGCGACGTTGTCGCGCCCGAAAAGGGTGCATTTCAAATTGGGGGCGTAGCCCCAGAGGGGCTTGCACCTCGTAGCCGGATGGCCTTTGGCCTCCGGCGGGGTTGCACCGGATGGCGTGCGCGCAACCAACGCCGCCCGATCGTGAACGGATCGGGCTACGAGGTGAAAGGCCCTATCGGGCCTGACCGTCCGGGAGGGGCTCGCATCTCATAGCGGGCGCATTTCAGTTTCGCGGTGCAGCCCACGCAGGTTAGGCTTGGCAGTGGTTGCAGCGATCGTTCGACTGAGCTCACGACGAAGCCTCAATCGCCCAACATGCCCCCAGTTTGAAATGCACCCGCCTGAAAACTGAAAATCGCCTCTTGACAAACAGACGCGGTGGTGTTATAAACAGGCCAACGATCGTCCCGTCTCCCGGCTTTACGACCCAACAGGCAGTTTGCACAGCCCGCGCAAGTCCTCTCTGGCCTGAGACATCCTTTTGGCAGTCAGGAAATGTCCCTGACCCCGCGTCGTTCCGTTCGCTGCATGAAAGGAGTCTGTTGTCATGACCCGTTGGCCTTCCTCATCGTTCCATCGCTCTTCAGGGCGCCTTCCTATCCCGCGACCGACGGCGCGCCCGCGGCTGGTCGTTCATCTGCTGGTTGTTTGCAGCCTGCTGACCTCAGCGGCTCGACTGAGACTTCGGCGAGCGGCTCGACTGAGATTTCGGCGAGCTCAGTCGAGCCGCTCGCCGAAGTCGGCGCGGCGACGGCCAGCTTCGCCTATGACGCCGACGGCAATCGCATCAAGAGCGTGCTGAACGGCGAGACGATCACCTACGTCGGCAGCTTGTACGAGAAGAAGGTGGTCGGCAGCGCGACGACGCACACGAAATACTACACCTTCGGCGGCCGGCGCATCGCGGTGCGTGTGGCGGGGATACTCTCTTGGCTGCTGAGCGATCACCTGGGCAGCACCACAGTCACCGCGGACGGCGTCAGCGGGGTGCGCACCGCGGAACTGTGGTACAAACCCTGGGGCGAGTCACGCGGCACGCCCTTCGGCGCGACGCCGACGACGTACCGGTTCACGGGTCAACGCGAGGATGCGAGCATCGGTCTGTACTTCTACAACGCGAGATACTACGATCCGACGTTGGGACGGTTCATCAGTGCGGATACGATCGTGCCGCAGCCGGGGAATCCAGCGGCACCGAACCGGTACGCCTACACGGCGAATAATCCGGTCAAGTACAATGATCCTACTGGGCACCGTTTTGAGTGCGGCGTGCAAGGCGGGGAATGTAGTAACGATACCTACTATACCGGCTTCAGCGTCCTTGATCGCCGCCCCTGGGTGCAGGCTTACCTGGCTGATCAAATGGATGGCCGCCACTTCGGAGAAATCATCCTTGCCGGTATCCTTGGCAATGCTATTGGCAATTTTGTCGGACAAGCGGTCGGTGACTTGTTTTGCATTGGCGCTCCACAAGTTCAAGTGGGCGCTGGACAGTCGAGTTTTAGGGCTAGTGATGCCGTTGGCGATCCTGGTTTCGGCCCTACTGCTTTACCTTCAACCGCGCGATTACTACCGAGTAATGAGGTTAGGCAGTGGTACAGCGATCAGGCAGGAAAGATCGACACAAGCGGGCCTCCCACTCGCGAGCTGGCGGAACAAGTGCATGCACAGCGAAATGCACTTAAGGTACAAGCTCGGTCTATGATGGTGGATCAAGCAGCAGCATCGCAACTTGACAAAGACTTCCCAATCCGAGACTTTACGTACTATGTGAATAAGTACAGCGCACAAGGCTACACAGGTACGGAGTTATGGAAACGTATTATTCAGGGAAGCGTAACACCCAATCAAGCTGTCAATGACAGATTCGGCATTAAATAATGATTACTGGAGGTTCATAATGGATGTTATCTCCGCCTTATTCGAAGAACGAATTGTCTGGCATTCGGTGGAACCAGAAGGAGAAGGGCCGGAATACTACGCTTACATAGACGGCGCCAAATGCGAGATCCGCATGAATGATTTCCCAGACGAGTCACTGTTTACCCTTAGGTTCCAGGGGCAATCGCTCAATATCGATAATCGCCCTTCAACATGGGTGTTTCCATTTGATCAAGACCATTGAACCGGAGAAATAGTCAAAGCATGTGTGTACCCAGAATTGATCAGTATCAATAGGCCTGAGACAACTCGCTGACAAGGTCATCGTGCAAATTTACACCACTCGCTATCGGTAACAACGCTACACCCTGACCTACGACGCCGAGAACCGGCTGACGGCGATGTCCGGGGGCGTCACGGCGAGTTACGTGTATGATGGCGATGGCAACCGGGTCAAGGAGACCATCGCTGGCGTCACGCGCGTCTTCATCGGCAACTATTACGAAGTAGACAACGGCGTCGTCAAGAAGTATTATGACGCCGGTTCGGTGCTCGTGGCGGAGAACAGCGGCGGCGCGCTCTACTACCTGCTGACCGATCATCTCGGCTCCACGGCGCTGACCCTGGACAGCGCGGGGAATCGGCTGAACACCAACACCGAGATCAGGTACTATCCCTACGGCGCGCCGCGTTACACGGCCGGCGCGACGCCGACGACCTTCAACTTCACGGGTCAGCGGCGGGACAGCGGATCGGGGTTGCTGTATTATGGGGCACGCTGGTATGATCCAGTCATCGGGCGGTTCATCCAGGCGGATACGATCGTGCCGCAGCCGGGCAATCCGCAGAGCTTGAATCGGTACAGCTATGTCGGAAACCAACCGCTCAGGTTCACAGATCCCAGCGGCCACGCAGCGATCTGTGGAACGAGCGCAGATGGGGGTTGTGGCGACACAGACGTCCTCCACACCATTGAAATGCAACTGCTGCGAGGAAGACTGGACCCGATCGGCGCCAAGCAAGCGTACTATCAGTATTACCGGACGCATCCAGGAGAAAGCGTCGGTGCCTATCAGCCAATCAAATCAACCGAAGAATTCAACGGAATCATCTCGACCGGATATGCGCAAGCTCAAGCGGAGTTAGGCGTAGCGAACCTCGGTGGGTTAGCATTGGGTGCAGCGACCACCAATGGCGTAATCTTCGAGGCGATGTCTGGTTATGGCGGGAATGCAGCTCACGGGATTGGAGTCTTGGCGGCCAGTGGGGTGCTTGGAAGCAGTACAATACTAAAGCGTGCCTTCAGGAGCGAACAGGATCGATTCTTAAGAAAGAGCGAAACCGGGTTATCGGTTCACATTGGTGCGACCGATGAACAGATCTCAACACACCTGCAGGGTGACATATTGACAGTGACGCACAGTGAGGTTCGTGACCTGGGAATGGCAGTCGTCAAGACAGATGGAACGATCCCAGAATTGGTTCCATACCACCACGAGATTGTGCAAGGTCCAGGACAGACATGGAACCAGTTCAAGAACGCTCTCAAGGGTTTATTGTGGAGGAAATAGTCAATGTGGCATTTACTTGATCAAGCCCCAGATGGATTCGACACTGGTTTCTTGGAGTGGCTGCGAGGAACCGAGGACTCTCTGTCAGTCTCTTTTGCAGACTGGCGTCCATCAGACGTGGAAACGCAGGAGTTGGAGCGAGTGATACATCGGACGGGCCAAGGAGTTCCTAGTGATTTGCAAATCTATTATATGCACGCCTATCCCTTCGATGGTGTGAAGAATGCAGCGTCATTATGGGCAGAACGGATCGAGCGATTTACGAGAATCTGGGTCGAACGGCAGAGATGTGAGGACTGGACAGCGGACCAGGAAGACAATCTATCATCTTCAATACCTGTTCTCTGGCCTGTAGACTGTTTTCGTCAATACGATACGGTGGCATTCCTTACTGAACGGGGCGACCTGGCGGTGATCCATATCGACGCATTGTCAGCCAAGGCGACACCTGTGGCTATGGGTCTTAGGAACTACTTCCTGACCCAAATAGCGCTGCAAATACTTGCAGATGAGCTGAATGTTGAACCCAACTGGGACAGGCTGTGTTCACACCCGGCAATCGCTTCGCTTTCGCGATGGCCTGTTGTTAATCCACCGCGCCACATATGCTTGGAAGCGGGACTTGCAAGTCAATGAGAGATCGCTAACAGGTAGCTGTCAACCTTCAGGACATCGTAGAATGAAGTGATGCACATTAACAACCATGAACCTTCAGGACATCGTAGAAAAACACCGGGAGAGAACCGCTTTGGCGAGGTTGCCGAGTCGAGTGCGCCAAGACGGTGAGTCATCCGAGTGTCGGGACGGTGGAGCAGTTTGTTGTACCGGGTTCCTGATTGGAAAGGGATGCTCGGCCAGGCAAAGACGTTGGCTGACATCTGGTGCGGTGTCGTAGACACGCAGCGTAGCGGTTCGAGCCGTGATGGCGAGCGTGACCCATACGCCCTGATCAGGCTGCGCTGCGGGGACATCCCACTTCAGATTGAGGACGGAGACGGTGCGTTCTTGAGTGACCCGACGGATGAAGTGCACTTCGCCGACGCTGACAGGCAAGGGGGTTAGCACTCGAAAGCCGGTCGGCAAAGTCCGGATGGGGGTGGCAAAATGCAGTTCGGCCGGAGAGCATCCATTCAAGGCCGAATGGTGTTGGCTGCTCCGATAGCTGGTGAAGAAGATCGCCGAATGCGTGCGCACGGCGGTAAGGTCGGGTAGTTGCACTTTGTCCCACACATTTTGGCCGTAGTCTTGATGGAAGCGTTCGACAAAGGCATTGCTCTCTGGGTGGTAGACTGGCGAGAAGACCAGTTGTGTGCCAACCAGCAGGGCCAGACGCACCACTTTACCGAAGACGGCTGGATGAGTAAACCCGCCGCTGAAACAGCTTTCGTTATCTACCTGCGTGTACGTGGGGATGCCCAACTCCTGCCAGACGTGGAGCAGAAAGGATGCGGCATCTCCGGAGCGCTTAGTCAAGTGCTGCTCCCCGTGTGGATAGCGCGAAACCACATCAAGCGCATTGAAACAGGACACGAGGTCACCCCCGGTTAGGTAGCGGGGAAAGATGTCGACCTGGATCAACTCGTGCGGATGCAGCGGACGTACATGCGGATAGATAATCTCCACGGACTCGGCTGGGTGATAAGGTCGCGTCATGCCGGCCAGGTGTAACACGCGCTCTATGCTGCTCACACCAGGTAGCGGCCTCATGCCTTTCTGCCGCAATCGAGATCGAACCGCATGGGCGCCAATGTATGACAGCTTGTCCGGTTCGTTGGCCTCAGCCTCAAGTTCGCTGCGAGCTTGCCGAATCGCCTGGCACGTCACTTGCGAGAGCCGCGTCGGCTGTCGTTTCGGCACCCTCGACTGCTCTTCCAGGGCATGCCAGTCGGCTTCCGCCAGATACCGCTTCCACCATTTGTAGACCCAGGCCAAAGATCGTTTCAGTTCTTCGGCCGTTTCAGCGGGCGTCTTTCCACTGCGCAGCAGATGAATCGCAGCTTTGCAGTCAGCGTTGTCGAATTGTGTCATGATCCACCTTCTTTACCTTACGTCCCGTTTGGGTGAATCGTAACACCGTCGCCCGAATTCTACGATGTCCTGAAGGTTTGGTTGTTAAGGAACTTTCCACGATGTCTTGAAGGTTTGACCATTAGCCTTTCTACGATGTCCTGAAGGTTGACAGGTAGCGAGTATCCGTCTCAAGTTGGGCTTCGCGCCCTGCGACGTTGGCCCGGTGTAGCAAAACACCTTCGCGTGCGGCTACACCTCCACGATCTACACCGCTCAGACCCATGGTGCCAATGAAGGCTGAGACAGTTCAAAGGTCAGACGTAGTGTGCAACAGGTGGGCGGTCAGCGCATCGTGTTGCGTGTGGCGGGGATAGTCTCCTGGCTGCTGAGCGATCACCTGGGCAGCACCGCAGTTACCGCGGATGGCGTCAGCGGGGTGCGCACCGCGGAACTGTGGTACAAGCCCTGGGGCGAGTCACGCGGCACGCCTTTCGGCGCGACGCCGACGACGTACCGGTTCACGGGTCAACGCGAGGATGCGAGCATCGGTCTGTACTTCTACAACGCGAGATACTACGACCCGGCGCTGGGGCGGTTCACTCAGGCCGATACAATCGTGCCGCAGCCGGGGAATCCGCAGGCGCTCAATAGATACTCGTACACGGTGAACAATCCCGTCAAGTTTGTAGATCCCAGCGGCCATATACCATGCTATGGTGATGGACCAGATGAGTGCAGTTGGGCGGGATACAAGGATCAACCTGCAGGCGCTCGACGTCATTCGTTGCGTGGGTATGCACGATTCCTAGAGAAACAAGTCACAGTCGGCGAAATGACAGCGCTCGATGCGGTGATCGATTTGTGGGGATTTGCTGGCTTGTATGGCAAAGACGCTGTTACTACCTCGGATGATGTCAGTTACACCCTGGTAGGGAGCGGCGGCACGTTCACTCTCCTAGGTGGATTTTTGCTGAAAGGTAAAGAGTTTCTTGGCGGCGCGTCACTCAACTTGCCGAACTTCGGGGATACCGGTTTCAATCCGAACTACCAAGATGGTCATAACCAGCCGTATCACTTTTGGGCGAATGTCAACACGACCGCTCAAGGCGGAAATCTTGGCAAAGGTATTGGCTTAGTCGCCAATGTCGTACATGAGATGGCGGATCCGACGGAGGCGCTTAAGACACCTCAGGAGCGCGGAACATCTTGGGAAGATTACTTCCTTTCCTTGAAAGGGATGGAGATGGGCCAAATGTTGCGTTCTGGTGAACTCACCGTTGACCAGGCTGGCGGTTGGATGCGGGCTAACCTCAGCGCGCCGGCCGGGCCAGCCTATGACTTCTGGAAATCTACCGGCACGAACTGGTGGCCGTCCGTCTGGATGCAGCGAGCGGTTGATCTTTTCCGTTGAGGAGGCGAGCCATGCCACAATTACGCTATCTTAAGTCGTCTACGTTCTCGGCTGGGGACAAAGTCAGATCGGCGCTGTGTGGCTTGATATGTGTCATGTTTCTGGCTGGATGCGGGCTTGCGCAGATTCCAGACAGCATCCACCGTTACGAGACCCGTCAGGCGGCGCGCTATCCCTGGACCGTCAAAGCAATAGATGAGGAGCATAAAGCCAAACTGTGCCAGGCGCTGCGGCTGAAGTCAAATGACCTTTTCTGTCAAGCCGAAACACGCGTGACGACGACCGAGCTCATGCAGACTGTGCAGCAGCGGTTTCCCGTAAATCGGACAACATATTCTGAGGTCGCGACTGCTTTGCAGGACTTTCCGGTAGTAGTCGAGGAATCCAAGTCACCGACGGGTATGGTGACAGGAAGAAGATATGCGTATCTGCTGGCCCAGTTCCGCGGGTTCTGTACTTACTTTGAGGTTAACTTGGACACACATACCGTCCATAGAATCTACAACACAAAGGCACCAGGCCTCTCTGACGGGCCAATTCCTGAGGTGTGTGGTCCTGCGATACGATCTGCGCTGCCGTAGTGTCAGGTGTGAGCTTGCGACGACATAGATTTCTGAGAACTCTCGTTAGTTCAGTACATAGCCAGGAACCGATCAAGGAAGATAGGCTACCGCAAATCCACCTGCTGTGCGCTGTTAGCTTCACAATAGCCGGGGTAGGGTGGTTGTTGGTCAAGGGGCCAACCCAGGTGATCCGAGGAACTGTGCCGCTGGACATTGAAGCTCCTTTCAGCTATATGGTGATGGCCTTTCCTTTTCTAGGGATCTTGGTGGCTGATGCTCTCGCCCTATGGAAGTTGGCGACGAAGTGGGCCAGCTTGGTTCTGATACTACAAGTGGGCTGCATCTGTTTCCTTTCCATAGTGCGCTTGACGTATCGCCTGCCCATCAGTGGACACGTACTGCTGATTGCATTCTTCATACTATACTCGCTCGGCACAAGGCGAGCTCTCGTGAGGACCATAGAGACTCTAGTCGCAGTGGTAGCCTTCTGTGTGCTGCTGGCTACGAAGCTGATCGCCTGGAGCGATTGGCAGACGCCAGCGGTCGCGCTGGCTGTCGCCGTCACACTGTGGATGAGCGGCAACATAGGTGGCCGAGCACTGGACATGGTCGGCAGACGTACCCGAGATAGATCTGGCAGCGCTGGATAGAGAAACTGCGTACCATCGAATTAGGTCATGCCGATCGAGGCAGGCGAGCCGGCACACGAGTACGAGCGACCTCTTGAGCAGCATAGCCTGGGTCTACGATCTGCGGGTGATCCAAGAGATGAAGGTCATCAACTGGACAGGCGGCGGGACGTTCGTCACGCAGCGAGGGTATGACCCGGCCGATCGGATGACGCCGTTGGTCTACCCTGGCGGGGAGGCGGTGAATTCTGTTTACAATGACCAGGGGCTGCTGCGGCGCATTTACACCACGGGGCTTGACTATGTGCAGAGCACGACGTATGATGTGGCAGGGCGGGTGACGCAGCGGGTGTTGGGAAACCCGGCCGTGGTGCAGGTGGGGTTCAGCTACTACCCCTGGACGACCGTCACCGGGCAAGGGCGCTTGCAGCAGCTGACGGCTGGGATACCGGGGGACCTCAGCAGCTTGCAGAACCTGACCTATGTGTACGATGCGGTCGGCAACGTGGATTGGATTAAAGACTGGGAGGCTGGCAGCCCACAGCAACAGGACTTCACGTATGACCGGCTGAACCGGTTGGTCAACGCTGTGGCGAGCGGTGGTGCGAATGGCGTCTACCCAACTGAGACCTATGGCTTCGCTCCCAACGGCAACCTGACCACCAAAACTGGGGTGGGCGCGTACAGCTACGGTGTGCAGGCGAGCAGTTGCCCAGAGGGTGCGTTGAGCAAGCCGCATGCGGCGGTGACCGCGGGCAGCAGCAGTTACTGCTATGACCAGAATGGCAACATGCGGCGGCGCACAGTGGGCGGCAGCACGTACACCCTGACCTACGATGCCGAGAGTCGGCTCGTCAGCATCAGCGGCGCGGCGACAGCCAGCTTCGCCTATGACGCCGATGGCAATCGCATCAAGAGCGTGCTGAACGGCGAGACGATCACCTACGTCGGTAGCTTGTACGAAAAGAAAGTGGTTGGCAGCACGACGACGCACACGAAATACTACACCTTCGGCGACCGGCGCATCGCAGTGCGTGTGGCGGGGACGCTCTCCTGGCTGCTGAGCGATCACCTGGGCAGCACCGCAGTCACCGCGGACGGCGTCAGCGGGGCGCGCACCGCAGAACTGTGGTACAAACCCTGGGGCGAGTCACGCGGCACGCCCTTCGGCGCGACGCCGACGCTGCGCCGCTTCACCGGGCAGGTGCTGGACAACGTCGCGGGTGGGTTGTATTTCTACAACGCCAGGTACTACGATCCGGCGTTGGGGCGGTTCATCCAGGCGGATACGATCGTGCCGCAGCCGGGCAATCCGCAGAGTTTGAATCGGTACAGCTATGTCGGAAATAATCCTCTGCGCTACGTGGATCCTTCGGGTCACCGAGAATGTGAGGGAGCCAGTAACTGCAACGGGCCTGATCCTGCGCTGCCAGCGGCGCCGCCGGCTTACGGCGGGCCTTGTATCAGCGTCGTGTGTTTGCCAACTCTCACTCCTGCCCCCTCAATGATGATGCCTGGAACTCCAGACCCGCAATGGGTTGCTCCAACGGCAACCCCATATGGGGGAGCATGGGTGGGGCCAGGAGGTCCGTGGACGCCAACCTCGACACCACATCCGTATGTACCGCCGTCGCAGCGCATCAATCGCCCATCCGTGTATTGGGCGATTGTGGCAGCTTACAATGAATTGCCGCGGGTAGTTTCCAAATTCACTCCAGTGACCGCACGCGCGGCAGGGCGAACCGCTGTGTTCGTCCCATTCCCAGAACCGGTCATCAAAACGATGGGAATCGTCGCCAACTATGGCCCCAATGTGGTGCAACATCTGCGCAACCATGACCACCCCTACGAGGTAGTTACCGACCTGGCGGTGGATACTGGCGGACTGGCGTTTTCTGCGCTGACAACTTCGGTGTTGACACCTGTCCTGGCGTTGGCGGGGCAAGCTATGGTTCCCACTGGCGGACAAGTGGTAGGCGGTATCGCTGGATTTCTTGGCGGCTCGATTGGCGGTAGCGTTTCCTGGGACGTGCTCATCGCTCCTGTCGTTAGGCCAACGATACGCTCTTGGGTTGGCAGCTACGGCGAGTTTTTCAGATAGGTACCAGGTATGCGTAAATTTACTGATGCCCACCGCGGCCCTTTCTCGGCGTTTCTGTTTGGTTTGTGCGCTGCACTTATTTCTTTCATGGGAATAGGGTTTTTCAGCGTAGTCAACGCAAAACTACCTCTTGGACTGTGGCCCTTGTGCCTTTTCTACGTCGTAGCTGGCGCCCTAATAGAATTAGCATCCAATCGGGTGGCTCATATCAGGGCGTTCCAGGTTGTTGCTATGACAGGATGGTCTCTCCTCCAGAGTGTGCTTTTGTGGAGAATCCTGTCCGCCGGGCAAACAGAGTTGTTCCAGGTATTTGCAGGGCTGACAATTGGCGTGATGATCATCGGGCTGATCTTCGTAGGCTATCGAGCGAACCATGATCGGCTTTATCTCGCTGACATTCCACAGGGTCCTTTTGGCGTGCTGGATAAGCAGACGGGCCTAGTAAATCCTTATGACTCTGAGCCTCCTCTGCGTGAAGCACAAAATCGAACCTCTACCGTGATTGGCCGTCTATACCGACTCATTCCCCTGGCCGTTGGCTTGTCCACATTGTTGGTTCGGGGTTTGCCTGATTCAGGCATTGCTACTGTGACGACTATGCTCGCCTTCGTGATGGCCGCAGGGGGATCTCTTGGTAGTGGCGCGTTCTGTTTCTTTCTTGTTACTACACTGCGTTGGGAACATACACACGGGAAGCAGATACGAGTCAATCGCTAAATTCTCAGCAGCGTCACGGCGAGCCACGTCTATGACGGCAGAGCCTGCCCTGAGCGCCGCCGAAGGGGCAACCGGGTGAAGGCGGTGATTGGCAGCAGCACGACGGTGTACGCGGGGGCCATCTACGAGCAGACGACCAGCGGAGGCAGTACGACGATCACGAAGTACTACCAGGCTGGCGGTCAGCGGATTGCGCTGCGGGTCAACGGGGTGGTGCGCTGGCTGGCGACCGATCACCCTTCGGCAGGCTCAGGGCAGGCCTGGGCAGCACGGCGGGTGGACTTTTGCCACGAATGGCACGAATTGCCACGAAGGTAAGAGTTCGATTCGTGAGAATTCGTGAAATTCGTGGCAGAGAAAGCGGTCAACGAGAGCAGAGTTCGGCTGCCGGAGATTCGCTACAAGCCCCTTCGGCAAGCGTTCGACTGAGCTCGCCGAAGTCGCTGCGCCGCTTCACCGGGCAGGCGCTGGACAGTGTGGCCGGCGGGCTGCGCTTTGACAACCACGAAACCGCTGACCGCGAGCATCTCGCGGTCAGCGGTTTTATCGTTCACGGCGTTTTGGGAGAAAGCGCCGAGCTGTCGGCGTTCGCTAACAGCTCGTGCCCCAACGCGCCGCCACCATCTGGATATCCACAATCGTCACAAAGCCATCGCCATTGAGATCATAGCCAGCCGGCGCGGGCTGCCCCCACAGCCCGGCAATCGCGATCAGATCAGCGATGTCAATCACGCCGCTGTGATCGAAGTCAGGACAGATGCCGCCATCCACCCGTATGTCAATCTGCTCGCTCGACCGCGCCAACATTCCCTCGCCGGCGACGACGGCGAACGCGGTGCGCGTGACCGCCTGCGTGGCCTGCGCCGTCCACGTCAGCGTCACGGGGACGTCTGGAGCAACGAAGCCGGTCCAGGTCACAGGCTGCGTCAGGGTGATGGCGCCGGTCGAGGCCGCGCCGCTCAACGGATTGAGGCCGTACGTGCTGAAGGGGAAGGCGACCTCGGCCGTCAGCGGGTAGCTGGTGGTCACCAGGGCGCTGTATGCCACTACGCCGCCCACCACGGTCGTCGTCGGGACGACGCTCAGGCTGATGCCGTAGTTCGGCTCCACACTGATGCCAACGAAGTCAGGCTTGCTGACGTTGCCGGCTTGATCCACGGCCACGGCCTGCATGAAGTTGAGGCCGACGGTGATCGGCACCGATGCGCTCCAGGCGCTGCTGTTGACCGTGGCCGTGATGCCGTTGACAAGGACGAAATCCAACCCGGTCTCCTCGGTGACAATGCCGCTGACGGTGATCAGGCTTTGGCCTACCGGCATGGGCACGGTCGCGGCGTTCAGCGGCGCGGTGATCTGCACCTCGGGCTGCGTCGTGTCGAACACGTCGGCCACCTTGTAGGCTGACTGACGGGTCGAGGTCATGCCCTGGCTGTCGGTCACGGTCGCCAGCAGGACTTCGTCGCGCACCGTGGCCGTGGGGATGGCAAACGTCAGTTGCGCGAAGCCGGTCAGCACCACGCTCTGGCTGAGCAGCGGCGTGCTGTCGGAGGTTGTCACCAGCACCTGCGTCGCGCCGACGCCGAAGAGGCTGACCGCGCCGCTGCCCGGCTGGCCGGGGCTGTAGACGCCGCGGTCGGCGCCCAAACCGGTGATGGTGGCCGCGCCGACATCCACGGTCGCCGCGTCGCCGCCCAGGATGTTGCCAGACGCGCTGTCCATGACTTCCAGCACGATCTGGTGCGCGCCAGGCTGTGTCGTATTCAAGATGCCGTGCAGAACGACTGGGGTCGCCCCCGCCGGCAGGGAGATGATCTGCCGGGCCGCAGCGCCCAGGTCGAGCAGCGCGCCGTCAGGCGCCAGCGCGTAGGCCGAGACCGCTGCGTTGGGCACAGGCCGGTTGACGCGCAGCGTGGCCGTGACCGTGATCGGGCTGCCAGGCAGCAGGCCTTGAGGCAAGGGAGCGGCCGGCCCGCGCCGGGGCGCTGCGCTTGCGCCCGCCGCCTGCACCGCCAACTGCTCGGTTTGCAGATCAACCCCAAACACATCCACCGGCAGGCTGCGCACTTCGCCGTCGTAGCCGTAGGTGAAGAAGTAGCGCCCACTGCGCACCATGGCCGGCAGCGCGTAATCCATCGTGAAGACGCCTGCGGTGCTGGCAGGCCGGGTGATCGGCACGGTTTCGGTCAGCGCCAGGCTGGTCCAGAGCACCGATCCCGGCGCGTCCGGGGCCGAGGAGAGCGGGATCGCGGCCGGCGCCAAGACAAAAGCGCCGTCCACGGGCCGCTGCAGGTGCAAGGTGAGATGCACCGTTTCGCCCGATTGGTAGCGTGCGCGATCCGATTCCAGCCACACGTCAGGATCGTCCCGCACCGGAATCCAACGGCTGTCAATGATCAGGTTGTGGCGCGTCTGCTCCGGGCTCAGCGCGTGCGTTTGCACGAGCACGCTCGCGCGGTCGCCGCTGGGGCCAACGTCGAAGGTCCACGGGATCACCACATCGTCGCCTGCGCCCAGCCCCACGGTCTGCGTCAGAGTCTGTGTGCCATAACGCAGCGCCACGTCGTAGAGCGCGCTCGCGCCGCTGAGGCCGTGCAGGGAGATCGTCCAGGTGGCCGGTGTGTTGGGCGCATAGCTGGTCGCGTCGAGGGTTTGGGCCAGGGTCATCTGGATGCCGCTGATGGCAACCGTGGCGCGCTGTTCGCTGTCGCCGCTGCGCACACTCGCCGCGTAGAGGCCATCCACCAGGTCAGGCGGCGCGGTGACGGTAAAATCATAGGCGGCCGTGGTGTAGCCCGCCACCGGGGTCAACACTTGGTACTCCTGATCGAACAGCAGGTAGGTCAACGGCATGTCGCCGGCCGGCCCGTTGTTGGTGATGAGGGCCGAAAGCGTGACCGCGCCGCCCGGGCTGCCGGCCGTGGCCGCCGCCCCGGTGAGCACGGCTTGCGGCGCCCATCGCGGCGCTCCGTTGATGGAAAGCTGGCCGCTGGCGGCAGCCGCGTCATCGGCCGTGACCAGGCGGCCGCGCAGCGTGTGCCCGCCCGACCGCTGGCTCAAGTCCAGGGTCAGATAGGTCGTATTCGCATCGCCGGGGTAAAGGGTCAGCGCCGTGGTGGAGACCACCGCGTCGCCGTCTTCGATGACCAGCGCGCCGCGCCAGGGCTGTTCGCTGCTGTAGGCGCTCCTGGCCGTCACATAGACCTGCTGCGTCTGCTGTTCGTCCATGGGATCAGCCTGCACGTCCACCGTGAGGTGATAGATCGGGGCCACGACGCGGAAGCTCAGCGTGGCGCTGCCAATCACGTGACCGAGGCGCGCATGGCGCACGGTCAGGCTGGCGCTGTAGTCGCCGACGGGCACGGCGCCCAGCGGCACGCTGATGCTGTTGATCCCCGGGGCGATGGTGCGCAGCTCGGAGCCGGCGCGGCTGACCGGGCCGCTCAGGCTGTAGTCGGCCACGACATCGAAAGTGGCCGGGCTGGCGTTATCGAGCACAAAGGCCAGGCCGGCGTTATCGCCCTGCACCAGGTCAGGCCCGGCGCTGGGTCGTTGACCCGCGCCGATGAGACTGCCCTCGTTACGCAGCACGCCGGTCGGGGTGATGGTCGCGCTGACGGTCTGGTCCGCAACCTGCAGCACAATGTTATCCGTGCGGCTGACGTCGCCGCTGTAAACGACGCTGACGGTGTAGGCGCCCGCCAGGGTCGGCGTGACGCTGCGGGTCAGGGTGGTGTCTTGGCCCGGGTCGAGCTGGATGGCCTGCGGGCCATTGCCGATGTCTACGGTGGCGAGGGCCGGGACTGCCCCCGCGTTATTCAGAAAGACCTGCAGATCGGCCGTTTCGCCCAGGGCAATGCTGGCCGGTACGAATTGACCGCTGGCGGCCAACGTGGCCGGGTTGATCTGCACGACCGTGGCGACGCTGAGCGCGCCTTCGGTCGTCGCGGTGTAAACCACCGATCCGGCCGGCGGCGTGGGGTCGTTGGCGCTGAAGCTGGCCTGCGCGCCTGGCGGGATGTTGGGCAAAGTCGCCGTGTAGATCGTCGCGCCATCGCTGCGCGTGATCGTCACCGGCAGCGTACGCGTGACGCCGGCGCTGTTGTTGACCGAGCCGGTCAGATGAACCGTCGCCAGGGCGTCATCCGCGGGGTAGCCCGGCAGATTGGCGCGATAGCGTGCCCGATCGGCCGTCAGGGTCAGGCCAATCTCGTTGACCGCAAACGCGTGGCTGGCGCGCGCCAGGATTTGGCGGCTGCTGGGAGGCGCTGCGGCCGGTTGTGACCCAAAGAGCGTGCCTTCCAGGAGCAGCGCGCCGCGCGCGCGCGGATCGTCCAGCAGATTGGGCGCATCCAGCACGCGCGGGTAGGTCAACACGCCGGCGCCATTGACCGCCTGCCATTCCTCACGCAGGACGATCGGGTCGCCCTGGGTGTCGGCGCTGCCGATGGGGGCGGCAGCCTGCAGGGCGTAGAAGACCGTTTCGGAATCGGGGCGCTGAGCCTGGGCGCCAGCAGCTCCAGCCTGCCGTGTTTCCCCCGGCGTGTAGCCGCCGACCAGGCCGGCGCTGCTCAGCGCCAGCGATTCGACGCTCGCCGGCAGATTGGCCGCGACGGTGTCTTGCTCGGAGAGGACCGTGCCGTCCAGCGCCACCAGCATCAGCTTAGACGACCCACCAAACCTATTCATGCGATAGATCACCAGGCGGTCGGCCGCGCCCACCATGACGTACTCCTGATTCTCGTACGCCAGCAGCGAACGCCGGATGCCGGTATTCAGGTTGAGGCCCTCGATGCTGTCCAGGCGCCCCGTGTCAGAGTAGACGCGTGTGGCCAGGAACAGCTCATGATCGGTCAGGACGGTGCTGGCCGGATCGAACTGGGCCTCAGGGAAAACGGTGCTGCTGGTCTCGTCGCCGGTGGGCGCCGCAAACGCCACGGTATGCTGCTCATACTGGTTTGCCATCGGATTGTAGGTCCAGTAATACGTCACGACGTAGCCGGAATTGGCGACGACCAGCGACGGACTCTCTGGCAGGGTCACGCTCCACAGGGCATCACCCGTGCCAATGTCATACGCGTTGAGGCTATTGTTGACGCCAACGAAGAGACGCCCATCAGCCAGGAGCGCGTCGTTGGCGCTGGCCGCGATGGTGCGTAGAGTGTTGCCGCCATCAGGATCGAGCACCTCGAAACCATTGTTGGTGCGCACAACCAACGCCGTGTCGGAGGCCAAGAGCAGACCGGGGTTGTCGAGCGTGCGCGACCAAACCAGCGCGCCGCTGTGAACATCGTACGCGGCGATGGCGCCCTCATAGCCACGCGTGACGACGGCATAGCGATGGTTGATGACGAGGCGGTTGGCATCGGGAATTTCCAGCGGGCCCCAGCGCGCATCGCCGCTGGTGCTGTCCAGCGCGACCAGGCGCCTGGGCAGGTTGGTGTTGCTATCGGCAGCCAGAAGCAGAATCACCAGGTCATCCACGGCCGCGGGCAGCGCACCCGGATCGCCTGACACGGTCCACGTGGCGGTAAACGGCGCGGTTGCGGTCTGGGCAATGTGCCCGCTGCGCCCCGCGTCGCCCTGTTGGCTGAACCATCCATCCCAGCCGCCGACGCGCGGGCTGGGCTTGAGCACGCGCAGGCGCAAACTGGCGCCGGCCAGGGCGGTCGGCGTGGTCACGGTGCTCGTGGTGGTGACGGTGTCGGTGGGCGCGTACACATCCGCATCGGTGACGACCCCCAGCGCCGCGCTGGCGCCGGTCACGGCTACGGCCTGGCGCAGAGAAACGAAGCTGTTGACTCGATCGCGTCCCTGGGCTGCCAGGTGGTAGGAACCGGAACGTACGCCCTGGGGAACCGTGAGCGTGAACGCGCGCGTGACGCTCAGCGGGAGCGTCTCCGTGATGGCGAGCGAGACGACCTGGATGTCATCGGCGTCCAGCAGGGATAGGCTGCCGGTCAAGGTCGTGCTGATGCCGCCGCGGTTCGTCAGAGAGACCGGCAGCGATGCCCCGGCCTGCACGTTTCCTGGGGCATCGAGGACAAGATCGTAGGGCGCCGCACGGAATGTGGCGCTGGTGTACCAGCTGTTGAGCCGCGGGGTGCTGACCTCCAACCCGTAGTTGCCGCTCTTGGGCAAATCGGGCACCGTCAGTGTCACTTCCAACCCGTCCGCTGTCACCGTAGCGGTTGGCACGCTGGTGAAATAGGTGAAGCTGTAATCCTGGCTGTGCAGGTAGATGTTGTAAGGGCCGCCCGCTGGCAGCTGCGCGCCCGTGGGCGGCGGCACGATGCGTGCGGTCAGCGCCTGACCGGCGTTCACCTGCGCGTCGGCCACTGTCAGACCGGGCGCGTTGACCGTCAGGGGGAAGCTGTAGGCGGTTGTTGACGCGCTGGCCGCGGCTCGACTGAGCTCGCCGAAGTCGCCCGTGATCTGCGAGGTCATGCTGACGACGACGGTGTAGTAGGCGTAGAGATCGAGGCTGGCCGGCAAGTCAAGGTCCAGATCCAGCGTTTGGAAACCACCGCCAATCGGTACGGTGATGACTGGCCCGGCGCTCAGAGGAGAGCCGTACAGGTTGAGGATGGTTTGGAGGCGCGCCGTGCCCTCGAAACCGGCATCATCCAGGCCGACCAAGACCGCGCCTGCGGTGCGCTGGCCGATGGTGGGAGACGTGGTGAGCGCCGCATCGAAGACAGTGGCCGGCGCACGCACGGGGATGGTCACGGTCTGCGCCGGAAACCCGCCAGGCAGGGCCGCGCGCACGGTATACTGTGCGCCGGCCGCAGCCGCGGGCAGGTTCACATTCAGCACGGTCGTTAAGTAACCGACGGCCGCGACCAGCGAAGTCGTCGTAGAGGTGATGAGCACGCCGTTGCGGCGCACCTCCCAGTCAACCGGCGTGCCGGGTACGCCGTTCAGGACGCTGGCGGTGATGATGGCCGTGGCGTCCAGGCCCGCCACGACACTGGTCGGCGTGGCATCGAGGCCGATCGAGGGGACGCGCAGGCTGAGCGGCGCAATCGCCTGGCTGACCACTTCGCCGTCCTCTTGCGCTTCCAGGCGCACCAGGTGCGACTTGGCAACCACGGTGGTATAGGTCTGCGTGATGACGCTGTGCGGGTCCACGGTCACGGTTTGCGGTGCGGCTTGCAGCCCGCTCACGGCTGCCAGGGTGAAGGTGCGCGCCACCGGCCGGTCATTGCGCAGCGTGGCGGTCAGCGTCGCGACCGCGCCGAAGGGGTAGTCGGGTTGGTCGCTGGTGAGACGGAAGTTGAACAGATCGGCTTTGACGGCTGCCGAACGCACCTGGTAGAAGGGGCCGGGAATGACGCCGGAGTAGCCCCAGGTGTTTGGATCGAAGCTGGGATTGCCGCCCAAGAAATAGCCGATGCGAAGAATGCCGGGTCGTTCGGGCGCTGGGAAGTTGAACGCGACCGTGGCCGCGGCTCCAGGCGCCAGCGGCGGGTTCAAGGTGATGATCTGCACGGCCCGCGTGGGATTCGGTTGATGCACGGCCCAGCGCCAGCTCTCGCCCAGGCGCCGCTCGTAATAATCGTCCCAGACAGTCACTTCGGTCATGGTGAGGGCCGTGGTGTTGGTGACTGGCGTGCTGAAACTGACCGTCTGGCCGGGCGCGACTGTCGCCAAGAGCGATGCGCCGCCGCGCAGCGCGGCCACGCCAAAGAGGGCGCGCGCGAAGATAATGTCATCATCGCTTTGCAGACCGTTCATGTAGAAGTCCGGGTACGCGGACGTGGCCACGACCAGGCCGGCGCCGTACGGATACTCGATCATGGCGGGCATCTGGTTGCCCGTGGTGCGCATCAAGACCACGGTAGCCGAGGTCGGCCACTGCGTGAAGGAGCCATCCACCTGAATGTTGGGGCGGTCGCGGTCCAGGCCGGTGATCCAGGCGGAGGCGTTGATGATGCGCACGGATGCATCCTTGCACAGGATGTCCTGGAAGTAGCCCAGGCCCTGCACCTCGCCGCCGGGCAGCAGCCCCCAATCGGGGCTGTCAGCCTGCGCCAGTACGACGAGCGTGCCGCCAATCGCGGTGTAAGTCGCCAGCCAGGCGCGCGCCTGTGCGCTCTCCTGGTAGCGATAGAGCCCGCCGCTGGGCACGATGACCACCGGCGGGGCCTGGTAGGGGTCCACATAGCGGCTTTCGGCCAGGCGGCTCGTACCGGTGCCGGCCACGATCTCGACCGGTCGCGCCTTGATGCCGAGGCTGCCGATGGCGCCTATCGCATCGAAGACCAGGCCGCTGTCCAGGATGCCCACGCCGGTCGCGCTCGTCATCTGGCGCAGTTCCCGCTGCAGCTCCAGCTCCTGACCGCGCAGGCCGGCGTAGATGCGGCGGGCAAACTCGAGCGCATCGCGCAGCACGCGGCGCTCCCGATCGAAAGTTGTGTTGTCGAGCTGGACGTAAAAATCGGTGTAAGCGGACTGCACTGCGTCGGTGATGGTCTGCCCTGGAGGCGGCAGGACGGTGCCGCTGATCAGGCTGCGCACCTGCACGTCGGCCGCCTGGTAAATGGCGTCCATTTCTAGCGTGTGGCTGATCATCTTCTGCGTGTCGGCCTCGAAGATCGCCAGCTCGGTGGCCGCCAGGGAGACGCGGTAGTAAGCGGCGGCGTGCGTGAAGCCGGCCTGATCTGCGATGGACACCTGCTGCTGGTAATACTGCAAGTCGCCGCTGAGGCCGGCCGGCGAGGGGTCATGATCGTTGAGCGAGGCGTCACGACGATCATCGGGCGAGCCGTTGGGCGGCGGCGGGTTCTTTTTGCCACCGCCGCCGGTGCCGCCGCTCCCACTGCTCCCGCCGCCGCCACAGCCGCCGCCGACTGACTGCTTCTGCGCTTCGCTGATCACCTTGAAGACGGTGTCCATGGTCTTGGCTGTTTCCACCAGGCGATAGACAAAGGTGATATACTGATAGCCGTTGGCAATGCTGATCACCAGGTCGAGCAGGGCCGATGCCTTCAGCTTGAGGCCGAACTTGCCGCCGACCTCCAGGTTGAATTCACCGAAGATGCCCAGCTCATTGGGAGTCTTGTCTGCTTCCAGTTTGAAGGCAAAGACCGGCGCCAGTTCCGCCCCCAGGAACCAGAGGCCGGGAATGGTGAAGCGTATCTTGGCTTTGCTTTGGAAGGTCTCGGAGATTGTCTTGAAGCGGAAGGTAACAAATTTGGCAATCTCCTTGAGCGCGTTCGCGTTGGCCTTGAGTTGATCCTTGGCGGCCTGCAGCGCCTGCTGCGATGGACAAGAGGCCGGGTCAATCAACACGCGCGTGTAGCGGGCGCCCAATGTCGTGGTCAGGGTCAGGCTGCCCAGCGGGATGCCCTCGCCCAACTTGGCGATGATCTTGTCCAGGTCATCCAATTGCGCGACATCGCGGTATTGGTTGCGCAGAAAATCGCGCACGCCGGTGGTGATCGTCGCCACCCAATCGCCGGGCTTGAAGAAAAGACCCGAAGGTTTGGTCTCGCACAGTTCGGAGCAGACCACGGCGTAACTGCCGACGTCAATCTCGATCACCTTGAGCTGAAAGCGAAACGAGGCCGTGATCGAGAAACCGGCGTCGTTGATGGGGCGGCGCAGGTAGTCGTACACGGTCTGCACCAGGTCGCCGACTTTTTGGAAGAGCCAGGAAATGTCGGCCGGGTCATGCACGATGATGCGCAGCCCGGATGGCTCCCCGCGGTCGCTCGGCACGCTGACCTGGTAGGTCAACGGCGCGGCCGGATCGAGCAGGATGGGCGCGGTTTCTTCATAGATCACCACGCCGTGCGGGCCAAGCACCTGCACCGTCAGCTTGTCCTCGACCGTCTTTGGCATCAGCGATTCGATGCGAATGTCATAGCGCCGGGCGAGCGGGTCGTAGGCAAAGCCGTCCACCACGACGCGCTTCTTGTGGTCGTCGGCCTGCACCTGCACCGTCGAGGTGTAGGTCACGGTGCGCCAGGAAAAGGGGCCGCTGCGTTCGCTCTGCACAAAGACCGGCGCCGATGGCGGCGGCGTCGCGGCCTCGGTCGGCAGGTCGGCCAGACGCCGCGTCAGCAGGGCCGCGTAGCCGTCGGGTGTGCGATATTGCACCAGCGCGGTGGTCAGGTCATCGCTGACATTGCCGATCTGCTCGACCTGAGCCACGGGCGGCGCAACCTGCTTTGTTACTTCGACAAAGACCGGTTGGCTGCTGGCTTCGACATGCCCTGACAGCACGGTGGCGTTGAGCAGGTAATAGCCGGCATCAAGATAAATTTCCGCGCGCGCGTGATAGGCATCCAACCGGCGGGCGACAAGGGGCGGCAGCAGCTCTTTGTCCGGCTCCGCGGCGCCTGCGGGAATCAGGTGCAGGGCGGTGAGCTGCACCGCGTCGAGACCCTCATCTATGGCGACGGTCGAGGTCACATCTACGACCAGGCGGCCATCCGGCTCGAAATGGGTGGTCAGGCTGGCGGCGCCGAGCTGTGTGTCATGGCCGATGCGTTGTGCATCCACATCGAAGGTGCGCACTTCGGTTGGACCTAAACCGGGCGCGCTGGCGCTGTAGAAAAAGGGGCCGCCCAGGTGCAGATCGTCCAGCACAAAATGCACACCGGCCGCCCCCCAGGCGTCGGCTGTCGTGCGGCGCTCCAGGTCAACCTGACGCGACGCGTTCCACAGATGAAACGTAACGGGCGTGCCGGCCGGGTTCTGTTGAGCCGCATCCGGTATCACCTCCACGGCGAGGTCGAGCTGGGTGTAGCGCACTTCCTGGCCGTCGCCGCCAACGCGCAGCACAGCGAGCGGCGTTGTCGGCAGTGGGTTGGTGCTGGGATCGCGGTCCGTATCCACGGCCGGCGAAAAGCGCAGCGCGCCGGTCAGCGTCGACGCGGCATGATCTACCGGCGGCGAGGACGACTCCGGGACGGGCGCGGCTTGAGGCGCGCCGGCCGCGCTATTTTCCGCGGCGCTGGCGTCAACACCCGGCGGGGGCAGCAGGCCGATCAGCAGGGTGATCAACAAGAGGTAGGACAGCAGGTTGTAGAGCCGGCGTGAGGTGGAACGCCCGCGCAAACGGCGGCTAAGGCGCGAGGGGAGAGCCATCCAGGATGTCATGAGTCATGCCTCCAAACAAAATCAACGGTTGCCGGCCGCGTGGATGCGACCTGCACGGATTATGCCTGGGATGACTATTCAATCCCTAGTTCAACTCCTGTTCATTTTCAGGTCAAATGATGGGGATCAGACGGCTTCAGTGACGGGGACCACGGCTTGCGGGATGCTGTTGCGCACCCGGTGGCCGATCCCGTCGCTGGCCGGCACCCACTCGCGGTGATTACATTCGAGACGATAGCCGAAATCGGTGCTGAAACTGCTGAAGGCCTTACGCGGCCAATCGCGCACAGGGTAGCGCGCGAGCTGACGCAGGCCGCGGCTGGCAATGCTGTTCCAACCGTACAGTTTGCGCGACAGCCAGTCATAGCCCTGCGCCAGCTGCTCATGGGTCATCTGCGCGGGGTAATAGGTGACATGGTTGGTGTCGTAAAGCGACCAGGGCACGTCCGGCAGCAGGCGATTTTCTTCGATCCACTTGGCGCGCTGCGGTGTGCCCACGTAGGGCGTCAGAACAGTGATGCTGACGCCGTCGAGGCCGCTGCTGCGGATGAAGTCATAGGTGCTTTGGAAGATCTGCGGGGTGTCGCCATCGAAGCCGAAGACGAACAATCCCACGACGCCGATGCCCGCGTCATGGACGCGCTGAATGACCTCACGGTAGCGCTCGATATTGCCCTTGGCCTTGCCGCCCAGTTCACGCCGGTTGCTTGGGTTGGCGCTCTCGAAACCAATGAAGAACTTGTCCAGGTGCGCCTGTCGGGCCAGTTTGAGCAGATCAGGATAGTCGCCCACGAGCAGCTCGGCCTGGCACGTCCAGCCGTGCAGCGGCAGCCGCGCCAGCGCCTTAAAGAGCTGCTCCATGTACTCGGGATGCAGCCGAAAGTTCAGACCAAAGTTGTCGTCGGTCAGGAAAAAGCGCTTGATGCCGCGGCGCTCGATTTCTTCGACGACTTGCTCCACCGGGCGCAGGCGCATGACCGCACCCGAAACCCGGATCGCAGTGCAGAACGTGCAGCTGCGAGGACAGCCGCGCGTAATCTCCATGTACGGCGTCCAGTAATTGCGGTTTTCATCCACCTGCTGCAGCACGCGGCCGGCCAGGGGCGGCAGGAAATCAAGGTTGGCCCATTCCGTGTCCACGTAAGACGGCTGCAGCTGGCCGCGGTCAAAATCGGCAATCATCTGCGGCCAGGTGCGATAGGCCTCACCCACGGCGACGCAGTCAGCCCAGGCGGCCACCTCATCTGGCGCCAGCGTGGCATGTGTGCCGCCAATGACGACCTTTGCCCCGCGTGCTTGCGCGCGCGTGGCGATCCAGCGCGCGCGGTCAATCTGCAGGGTTTTGGCCGTGATCCCCACCAGGTCCTGCGGGCCAAGCTCGTCGAACGGCAGCGGCCGCAGATCTTCGTCAATGATCTGCACATCCACGGCGTCCGGGACAAGCGAAGCCAGGCGCATCAACGTGTACGGCGCCATGGTGCCGCGGCCGAGGAAGCGTCCGTCGCGGCCGGGCTGCACCAGGTAAATTTTGCGGATTGGCATGAGCGCCCTTTCTGCGGTCTGAATTCCTGCACCGCCGAGCGGGCCGGCAATTGCACGCCCAGAAGAAAGCCTTTTTCTGGACGGGCCGAGGATGTCGCCCGATTATATGCACATAGGAGCAAAAGTCAAACGAACCGGGTCGGTGAGGTGCTGCCTGATCAATTTCGGCCAGTTGACGCTCTGCTGCCCAGGTGCTACAATCCGTGCCAGATACGACTGGTTCGCGCGGAGTGAAGCAGGATGAGTGCCTTGCAACGGATTCGCCAACTGGTGATTGATAGGCGCTACGACTTGTCCGCCTACGCCGAAGAAGAGATGTGGATTATGATTTGTGAGTTCTGCGGGGGCCAGACGATCAGGAAGAAGGTCCGCAAGATCCATTGGCTCCGACAACAACTTTATATCGTAGACGATGTCGAAGCTGAAGTCTGCCAAGAGTGCGGTGAGCGCTACTATCATGCCACGACGCTCGATGCCATTGATCGCATGTTGGCCGCGGGTAGCCTGCGCGTCAAAAAGCATCTCAGAGTGCCAGTAGTTGGCATGCGTGCCAGTAGTCCAGCCTGACCGGCGCCTCAACTACAGTATGGCCGATTATTGGCTGGATACATGGCAATAAATGAGGGAGTCAGGCATGACTGAGGTCGAACGTGTCCTCGCCACGCAGTGCGAGCTAGGCGAAGGGCCGTTGTGGGATGCGGCGACGCAGACCCTCTACTTCGTGGACATCCGTGGGCGCTGCTACTACCGCTGGTCTCCTGCGACCGCCGCGCTGAGGCGCGTGGACGTCGGCGTGACGGTGGCCGCGCTGACGCTGCGAGCTGAGGGTGGGCTGCTGCTGGCAACCAGCGCAGGCTTGCAGGCGTGGGATGAAGCGGCTGGCCGCCTGACGCCGCTCGTCAATCCGGAGCCGGACCGGCCCCTCAACCGCTTCAATGACGCCGCCGTGGATCGCTGCGGCCGCTGGTGGGCCGGCACCTACGGCGACGCGCCCTCGGTCTGGGGACAGAGGCTAGGCGCGCTCTACTGCCTGCAGCCGGACGGTCATCTACGCACGATCGAAACCGAGGTCGGCTGTGCGAACGGCATCGGCTGGAGCCCAGACGACAAGACGATGTATTTCACCGATTCCGGCGTGCGCACGATCTACGCCTACGATTTCGACCTGCCCAGCGGGGAGGTGTCCAATCGCCGCGTCTTCGTGCAGCCGCCGCCGGAGTTCGGCACGCCAGACGGGCTGACCGTAGACGCGGAGGGGGGCGTGTGGAGCGCGTGTTGGGGCGGTGGGCAAGTGGTGTGCTATGATCCCGCAGGCCGGCCGGCGCGCATCCTGCGTATACCGGCGCCAAATCCGACGAGCGTTATGTTTGGCGGGCCGCAGCTCGATCAGTTATTCATCACCTCAGCCTGGGATGGGCTGACGCCTGCGCAGCGAGCGGCGGCGCCGATGGCGGGCGATCTCTTCGTCGCCATGCCCGGCGTGCGCGGCCGACCAGAGCCGCGCTTCGGATAGCGCCCCGGCCGTCGTCTGCACGCTCTTCTTTGCCTCGTCCTTAAGCATCTTTTACGATCTCTTTACGGCGACGAGTCATACTTGCCGTAAGCAAATCGCCAGGATGCCCTGGCAAGATTGAAAATCAGAGGAGTATCAAAAACCATGCCCAATCAAGCCATTGATGATAAGGCGACGCCAGCCCCTGCGCTCAGCCCGATGGAGCAACTGGCGAAGGATATCAACGAGCTGCAGGCGCGCTATGAAGACTTGCAGAATAAAGTCAAATTGGGCGATCTGCGCCAGCAGGTGAGCCAGGCCGCTGACCAGGTGAAGGCCGTGGCCGATACGTTGACTTCCGTGCGTGGGCGGGGCTACACGCTGGACAAGGGCCTCGATGAGGGTGTGAGCAGCCTGAACGGGCAGTGGGCGCAGGCGCAGGCCGCGGCTGTCAAGCAGATGGATGAGCAGGCGCCCGCGCTGGCGGCCAGCCTACAACCGTTGGAAAGCCGCATGTTGATGATGGTGGCCGCTTCGACCAACCCCGCCGTGGCGCAGCCCATGGTGGCCGTGGTCAGGACCACGCTGGATGCCGTCGAAAAGCGGTTGAAAACGCTTGCGGAAAGCATCGCGGCGCTGCTCAAGGCGCCCGCTGAGCAGGCCAAGGCGCTGGAGGCGCGGCTCAGCACTATCAACGACATGCTCAAGCTGTTCGCCGAGGCGACCTTCAAGCTGCAGCCCGGGGAATCGCCGGTGGCCGTGGAGCGCGCGGCCTGGTTCCGTCACGGCGACAAGAAGGCCGATGATGATCCCGACGGCTTTATCTTCCTGACCACGCGGCGCCTGTTGTTCGAGCAGAACGAGAAGGTAGCCACCAAGAAGTTCCTGTTCATCACCACCGCATCGGAGACGATCCACCAGCTGCTGCTGGATGTGCCGCTGGCGCAGGTCGGCGCGATAACCCCGCGTGACATGGGCTTCCTCGGCCTGGGCGAGCACATGGACATCGTCTTCGACGGCGCTGCCGTGCCCTCGGCGCATTTCCAACTGGGCGCGGATAACGTCAAGTGGCAGAAGATGATTGAAGACGCGAAGGCGGGTGCTTGATTGAAGATTGCAGATTGAAGATTGCAGACACTTTGCACGAAAAACACCACCCTCATGCCCAGCGGCGCAAGGGTGGTGTTTTTGTTACGGGCTGCGGAGCTTACTCGCTGGCCGGCCGGCTGCGTTCTTCAGTCGGTTCGGGGCCGGACGGCTTGGGCAGGCGCTGCGCAGGTGCAGAGCCAGCATGCGGATCCGGTTGGTCGTCGCCGATGAACGGCACGGTCAACGCGACATCGTCAATGTAGAAGGAACTGCTGTACGACGCGTCCGTGGTGGCGCGGAAGCGCAACGTGACGGTTTGTCCCGCATACGCCGCCAGGCTGACGGTGCCCTGCACAAAGTTCGTGGTGGCATTGGACGAGCACAGGTTGTAGCTCTTGATATCGGTGGTGTTGATGCGCACGCGGCCATAGTCATAACCGCACACGTCCGTCGAGGCGATGCGATACCAGTAGCTCAGCGTGCCGCCCGTGGCGGGCACCACGATGACCTGGCTGATTTCAGCCGTGTCGTTGTTGGCGCCGCCCAGCCAGGCGCGCCAGGAGCCGAGGTGGGCGGCGCCGGTGCTAACCAGCGCGTACCCGAAGGTATCTGATTCAGCCCAGCCGACGTTGCGGCCTGACTCGAAGCCTGGATTGACGATCGCGCCAGAGCCAGAGGGTGTGGGCGTGCGCGTCGGCGTCGCCGTCGCAGCGCCTGGCGTGGGCGTGGCTGTTGCGGCTGCCGGTGTGGGCGTGCGCGTTGCGGTAGCGGCCGACGTGGGCGTGCGCGTCGGCGTTGCCGTGGCGCTGCTTGGCGTCGCGGTGGCGCCGCCAGATCCGCAGATCGGCCCGTTCATCTTGACCGCTTCCAGCGCGTTGCGCACATTGGTGCAGTCAGCCGATGCTGCGCCGTAGAGATCACCGCAGGAGCGGATAAGCCCGTTGTAGTTGTCGAGCATCTTGGCCGAGCTCGTCAGGTAGACCGTGTTCGTACGATACTCAATCGCCGCCGACTTGTCCATGCCGAGCGCGGCGATGGTATAGCCGTTGAAGGTGCCGCCATCTACCATGAGGGCAAAGGCCTTATTGGGCACGCCCGAGTTGGTGTGGACGCCGCCGCTGTCAGACGTGCCGCAGTAGTAGTAGGTGCTGTTGGTGCGGTCGGGATCGCTGAAGCGGGTGGGGTCCATCATGTCGCGAATCGCGCCGATGCCGGGGATGTCCTCGCCCATGTCCCAGCGCACGGCCGAGCTGTCGTTGCCGCCGGTGTTGGTCAGGTCAACCGCTTCGCCGAAGATGTCAGAGTAGCTCTCATTGAGCGCGCCCGACTGGTTGGAATAGACCAGAGCGGAGGAATACTCGGTAACGCCGTGGCTCAACTCGTGCGCGACCACGTCATCGGCCGCGGCAAAACCATCGCCATAGGTCATCTTGGAGCCATCCCAGAACGCGTTCTGATAGCCGGAGCTGTAGCAGACGTAGGAATTGAGCGCGCCGCCGGCGTTGTTGTAGGAGTCACGACCGTAACGGTTGAAATAGAAGTTATAGGTGTCGCCAGCATAGTCGTGCGCGTTGTTGACGTCGGTTGGCGTACAGCTCGGCGCCGTGGTTACCGCTCCCTGCGATTCTGTGCGGGCCAGCGTGGCCGACGTGTAAGACGTGCCATGCTTCATATTATAGGTGTTGCGGTTGCGGCCATCGGTGACAGCCGGGTAGCTGAAGCGCACCTCCGCCGACTGCGCATCCACAAAAACCCACATCGCCAGATGCGGCTGCGACGTCGAATCTACCCGCAGGCGAAAGGCAAGTCCGCTCCTGCTTGGCTGATCGGTAATCAGGCCGGGGTTCAGAATGACCAGGCTGCGGTCGGCGATGAAGGCATCGGCGGCGGCTACCTGACTCAGACCAGCCACGTCCACGACACTGGGCTTGGCGGCGGCGGTGGTGTTGACTGCGGCGGCGTCTGGTAGGGTGTAGCCGTTGACGGCGAGCACATTGCCCTGGGCGTCGAGGTGCACGATCAGGTCAGCGCCAAAGACGGGCACGCCGTTTTGCTGCTGGGCAAAGCGCACATGCGTTTGATTGAGTTTGTCCGAATTGACCGAAGTCAAGCTGAGCTGGCTGGCCTGGTCAGTCAATCCAAAGAGGGCGCCGTAGCTGCCCAGGAAGGCACGCGCTGTAGCTTCGGGGCTGCCCACGCCCGCAAACTCCGATGTGAGGGCGCCTTGCTCGGCGACCACAAAGCGGGCCGCGCCGGTCACCGGGTTGACATCAACCCGCAGCGCGCCCTGCGCCTGGCGTTGCAGTTTCGCCTGGGGGCCGTCATCCTGCCAGGTGGGCGCAGCCATGACCGCGCCGGCGAGCAGCGCCAGCAGGAGGAGCACGCCGCCGATCAAGGCGACGCGACGTTGAAGAGACGACGACGATTGGACCGATGACTTCATAGCAGAACTCAGCCTCCCTATCAGTTGACATAACAATTGATGCGCGGCGCACACCCTGGCGCCCTGAGGTCTCGAAACGGTGAGCGCTTATTATAGGCGAATCGGCCCGCGAGGCAAATTGCGTCGCGCGGCGGCTTGTCAGAACAAACGCTGAAGGCGGAACGCTGAACGCTGCATAGCTGGCGGGGAGGTTGGAGCAGCAGGGCGCATGAGACCGGCGCATCATTCTGCGGCCCAGTCAGCGTGACCTTCGGCGCGCCGACGACTGTGACGGTGAACGGTTTCACGCCGCAAGCTGGGGTGCCGACCGGCTGGCTGCTGGCCGCAGGATTGATTGCGCTGGTCGCTCTTGCCGGCGCGGCCGTTGTCTGGCGCCGCCGTATGGGCGCAGCCTGACCGCAAATCGCCCGACCGGCGGTAACGGCGAATTAACGCCGTCTTTACCGAATCTTAACAATCTCGTGGTATAGTGAGGAGAGCGTTTTCGCAAGAAACGCTGGATGTTGTCTTGAGCAGAGGAGCATAATAACCATGAATCGAACGCTGCAGATCGTCCTCGGCGTTGTCCTTTTGGTTGCGGTGGCCGGAGGTAGTTTTTATGGCGGCACGCTGTATGGTCGCAGCCAGGCGCAGGCCAATTTCCTGGCGCGGCGTACGGGCGGCGCGCCAGGCGCGGGCGTCATATTTGGCGACCCGAATCAGGCCGGAAACGCACGCCGCGCTAACGGCCAGGCCGGTTTCTTGTTCGGGCAGATCGAAGAGATTCGCGATGGCGTCCTGGTCGTGACCGATAACGATGGTAAACAGACGCAGGTGCAGGTGACTGACACGACCCTGATTGAGAAGAACGCATCGGTCAAGGTGACAGATCTACAAAAGGGCGAAACGGTCATTGTGTCTGGTTCACCCGGCAGCGATGGCACCATTACCGCACGCTCGGTCCAGGTTGCGCCTGCTGGCCGGTTTGGTCCAGGCGGGGCTGCCCCAACAGGCCAATAAGCCCGACGGATCGGGGGTTGATATGAAAGCAGTGCGCCTTGCCGCGCTGACGCTGGTTATTGTTGCTGTCGTCATCGGCGGCTTTCTATTCCTGCGCGGCCGCACGGCCGCCACGACGAGCAGCGCGGCGACCAGCGGTTACACGCAGGTCGTCGAAGTGCAGCGCGGCAACCTCAGCGCCAGCCTGAGCGTGGTTGGGCAGGTGGAGGCCGTGCAGCAGGCGAACCTGACCTTCACGCGGCTCAGCGGCACGACCAAGTTGGCGACGCTGGATGTGGCTGCGGGCAACACGGTGACCGCCTCGCAGGTGCTGGCGACCATTGACCCGGCGGTCTACCGGCAAGCCCTTGACCAGGCCCAGAGCGATCTGCAGGCGGCCGAGGAGAACCTGGCCGATCTTAAGGCATCGGTCACCGATCTGGCACGCGCCAAGGCTGACCTGGCGATTGCAAAAGCCGACTATGATAAGCAGCAGGCCGCGTACGATCTGGCGAACTTGCGTGCGCCTGATTTGAGCCGCCTGCGCAACAGCGTCAAGGATGCCGCAGATGCACTTACCCTTGCGCAGGTCCAGCAGACGCTGGCTGAGCACGATGCCTCGGCCAAGAGTGAGCGCGATTTGCAGTACACGGTGGACTGGCATCAGCGTCGAATTGCAGAGCTGCAGGCGCTGATTGCCAATGGCAAGGCCAACGCCGAACAGGTGACGCAGTTGAGCGATGAGCAGACGGCCTTGGGCGAGGCGCAGGCTGACCTGGGACGCGTGCAAGCCCAACGTCAATTGGCGCAGCAAGCCGCGGCCGCAGAGATCGTCAAGGCGCAGGTCGCGCTGGCGGATGCGCAGAAGGCGCTGGCGGATGCGCAGGCCGGGGGCGACAAGCTGGCGATGGCGAAGGCGCAGTTGGCCGTGCAGCAGGCGCAGGTCGCACAGACCGAGGCGGCTGAGAATCGGGCGGATTTGGACAAAGGGCCGGATGCGGTGAAGTTGGCGGGGGCGCAGGCGGATGTGGACAAGAAGCGCCTGGCGGTGGCCGATGCCGAGGCGGCGTTGGCGGGAGCGAATCTGACAGCGCCGTTCGATGGGACGATTCTGCAAACGAATGTGCAGGCGGGGGATTTGGTTTCGAGCAACACGCGCATCCTGACGGTTGCGAACCTGAAGACGCTGCAGATCGTGGCGTCGGTGGATGAGACGACGATTCGGCAAGTGGCGGCCGGGCAGACGGCGACGATCACATTCGATGCGTTTCCGGGGCGGACGCTGCGCGGGCGGGTGGCGTCGGTGCCGCTGCAAGGGACGCTGCAAGGGGATGTGATGGTCTATTCGGTGCCGATCACGCTGACGGGTGCGGTGGAGCTGCCGCTGCTGGTGGGGATGACGGCGAACGTGAAGATCGAACTTGGTCAGGCGACGCAGGTGTTGTTGGTGCCGACGATGGCGCTGCAGCGCAGCGGGGGTCTGGTGCAGGTGCTGGTGCCCAATGCGAGCGAACCGGGCGGCGCGCCGGTGGCGGTGCCGGTGGAGATTGGGCTGAGTGACGGGGTGAACACCGAGATTGTGCGCGGCCTCAACCCCGGCGACAAAGTGGTGATGCAGATCGCAGCCACGCAGTCCACCAACCCGTTCAACTTCCGCGGCGTTGGCGGCGTCCTGGGCGGCGGCGCCCCGCGCACCCAGCCTGCGGGCCGCTAACAGGAGTATACCGGTTATGCAGCAACGAAATCGAATCTGGCCTTTAGCGCTTGGGGTACTCGTGGTGGTCGCGGCCGTCGGTGGATTCCTAATTCTGCGCGGCCGCACGGCCGCCACGGCGAGCAGCGCGGCGACCAGCGGTTACACGCAGGTCGTCGAAGTGCAGCGCGGCGACCTCAGCGCCAGCTTGAGCGTGGTTGGGCAGGTGGAGGCCGTGCAGCAGGCGAACCTGACCTTCACGCGGCTCAGCGGCACGACCAAGTTGGCGACGCTGGATGTGGCTGCGGGCAACACGGTGACCGCCTCGCAGGTGCTGGCGACCATTGACCCGGCGGTCTACCGGCAAGCCCTTGACCAGGCCCAGAGCGATCTGCAGGCGGCCGAGGAGAACCTGGCCGATCTTAAGGCATCGGTCACCGATCTGGCACGCGCCAAGGCTGACCTGGCGATTGCAAAAGCCGACTATGATAAGCAGCAGGCCGCGTACGATCTGGCGAACTTGCGTGCGCCTGATTTGAGCCGCCTGCGCAACAGCGTCAAGGATGCCGCAGATGCACTTACCCTTGCGCAGGTCCAGCAGACGCTGGCTGAGCACGATGCCTCGGCCAAGAGTGAGCGCGATTTGCAGTACACGGTGGACTGGCATCAGCGTCGAATTGCAGAGCTGCAGGCGCTGATTGCCAATGGCAAGGCCAACGCCGAACAGGTGACGCAGTTGAGCGATGAGCAGACGGCCTTGGGCGAGGCGCAGGCTGACCTGGGACGCGTGCAAGCCCAACGTCAATTGGCGCAGCAAGCCGCGGCCGCAGAGATCGTCAAGGCGCAGGTCGCGCTGGCGGATGCGCAGAAGGCGCTGGCGGATGCGCAGGCCGGGGGCGACAAGCTGGCGATGGCGAAGGCGCAGTTGGCCGTGCAGCAGGCGCAGGTCGCACAGACCGAGGCGGCTGAGAATCGGGCGGATTTGGACAAAGGGCCGGATGCGGTGAAGTTGGCGGGGGCGCAGGCGGATGTGGACAAGAAGCGCCTGGCGGTGGCCGATGCCGAGGCGGCGTTGGCGGGAGCGAATCTGACAGCGCCGTTCGATGGGACGATTCTGCAAACGAATGTGCAGGCGGGGGATTTGGTTTCGAGCAACACGCGCATCCTGACGGTTGCGAACCTGAAGACGCTGCAGATCGTGGCGTCGGTGGATGAGACGACGATTCGGCAAGTGGCGGCCGGGCAGACGGCGACGATCACATTCGATGCGTTTCCGGGGCGGACGCTGCGCGGGCGGGTGGCGTCGGTGCCGCTGCAAGGGACGCTGCAAGGGGATGTGATGGTCTATTCGGTGCCGATCACGCTGACGGGTGCGGTGGAGCTGCCGCTGCTGGTGGGGATGACGGCGAACGTGAAGATCGAACTTGGTCAGGCGACGCAGGTGTTGTTGGTGCCGACGATGGCGCTGCAGCGCAGCGGGGGTCTGGTGCAGGTGCTGGTGCCCAATGCGAGCGAACCGGGCGGCGCGCCGGTGGCGGTGCCGGTGGAGATTGGGCTGAGCGACGGGGTGAACACCGAGATTGTGCGCGGCCTCAACCCCGGCGACAAAGTGGTGATGCAGATCGCAGCCACGCAGTCCACCAACCCGTTCAACTTCCGCGGCGCAGGCGGCGTCCTGGGCGGCCCTGAAGGCGGGCCTCGGATTCAGGTCATTGGCCGGTAATAGGAGAAGATCGCCATGCGAAAATTGATGATGGTCTTGCGCGTCGCGGTGACGGCGCTGACGGTGCACAAAATGCGCTCCATCCTCACCATGTTAGGCGTCGTGATTGGCGTGGCCGCGGTGATTGCCCTGGTAGCCGTCGGGCAAGGCGCGCAGGCGCAGATCGTCAGTCAGTTTCAATCGCTTGGCTCCAACCTGTTGACTGTCACCGCAGGGACGAACTTCGGCTTTTCACGCAACGGCTTGCAGCAGAATACGCGCCCACTGACCGACAAGGATGTAGAGGCTATCCGCGCGCTGGCAACCTCGGTCAATTTGATCGCGCCCGATTACAGCACAAACGCCACCGTGGTCTACCAGGGCAAAACGACAAACACCAGCGTCAGTGGGGTAACGGCGGATTACGCCGCCGTGCGTAATTGGAGCGTGGAACGCGGCCGCTTCATCAGCGCGGATGACAACACGAATCTCGCCATGGTGGTGATCCTGGGTCAGACTGTGGTCGAGAACCTGTTTGGCAGCACGCTGGTCAACCCGGTAGGCGAGGTCGTGCGCATCAACCGGCAGCCGTACGAAGTGGTGGGCGTCCTGAAGACCAAGGGGCAGAGCGGTTTCAACAACCAGGATAACACCGTGTTCATGCCGCTGCGCACGGCCCAGATCAAGTTGGGCGGCGCAGGCACCACCCAGGTGCGCTCCATCAGCCTGCAAGTGCGCTCCGCCGCGGAGATGGACCTGGCGCAGGCTGAAGTCACAGCGATTTTGCGCACCCTGCATGGGCTGCAGACCGGCGCGGAAAACGATTTCACCGTGCAGAACCAGGCCGATATTCTAAGCACGGTTGCCCAGACGACTGGCACCTTTACCACCTTGTTGGGGAGCATCGCCGCCATCTCACTGCTCGTCGGCGGCATCGGCATCATGAATATCATGCTTGTCAGCGTAACCGAGCGCACGCGTGAGGTTGGTCTGCGCAAAGCGGTCGGCGCCAAGCGCAGCGATATCCTTGTCCAGTTCCTGGCTGAAGCTGTTGTGCTCAGCATCACCGGGGGCGCTGTGGGCGTGCTGCTTGGCGTGGGCGGTGCGCAGCTGATCTCACCCTTGTTGGGGAATACCCGCGCCCTCGTCACGCCGCAAAGCATCATCTTGGCTCTCGCCGTTTCCCTCGCCATTGGCATCTTCTTCGGTCTCTATCCCGCCAATCGCGCCGCGCGCCTCAACCCCATTGATGCCCTGCGCTATGAGTAACTGAGCAACTTCCGTTTGACTTCTTGCATAGAAGAATAGGAAATCTCAGACGCAAAGATCGCCAGGCCCGATGGTTTACTTTGCGGTCTTGGCGTCTTCGCGATTCCTGCGCGATTCCAGATCTGATCCTCAAATTCCTCATTTTGGATCTTGACAAACCACATCGTGTATGATAGAATTTCCATAGTTAAGCGGTTTCTGAAAAATTGCTTCTCGGCTTGTCTCTTTGGTAAACCGCTTAATGTTGTCACGGCGCCACGATCCTTTGATGGCGCGCTGAATCGGGATGACCAGGCCGCGTCGCCAAGACGACCATCCTGGCCGCTGGATGCGAAGAAGCAGGAGCGTTCCCGTGCCGGTCACGATCTACGATGTAGCGAGACAGGCTGGGGTCTCAACGGCCACGGTCTCGAAAGTACTGTCGAACACGCCCTATGTGAGCGACAGCACGCGCGCCAAAGTGCTGGCGGCCGTTTCCGACCTCGATTTCATCCCCAGCCTGGCGGCGCGCGGCCTGAGCCAATCGCGCACGCATATCATCGGCTTGGCCTTTCCGTACGCGTCTGATTATCTCTTCGATGACCCACATTTGATGCTGTTCCTGCGCGGGGTTGAGAATATCGCCACGATGCACGATCACAGCATCCTCCTGATGACCGCCCGTCAATCCGACGACGCCGCGGGCGGATTGCGCCGCCTGCTGCACACCCACTATGTGGATGGCGCCATTGTCGTTGGAATGGAAAGCGTGCGGCCCGTGACGGCCGAGCTGCGCCATCGCGCCTATCCCACCGTCGCCCTGGGCTACTTTTCGCCGCTTGGCGACCAGAACACGGTTCATGCCGATGATTACCAGGGCGCGCGCCTGGCCGTGGCCCACCTCCTGGCTTTGGGGCATCGCCGGATTGGCCTGATCGGCGGACCGCCGGAGATCACCGCGGTCGGCCAGCGTATCCAGGGCTTTACCGATGCCCTATCCGATTATGGACTGAGCTTCTCCCAGGCGCTGATGGCCGCCGGCGACTTCACGCAGGAGAGCGGCTTTGCGGCCGCCGTTCACCTGCTGGCGCAGCCTGAGCGGCCAACCGCCGTTTTTTCTGTCAACGACCGCATGGCGCTTGGATTCATGGCCTACGCGCAAGCGATTGGTCTCGCCATCCCTGCCGATCTGTCCATCGTCGGTTTTGACGACATCCCTTCGGCAGCCTACTCGCATCCGGCGTTGACAACCGTCCACCAGCCCTCGCTCGACCTGGGACGCACCGCCGCCGAGCGCCTGCTGCAGTTGATCGAGCACGGCGCTGAAAGTTTTGCGCCGCTGGTTCTGCCGACGACCTTTGTCTTGCGCGGCTCAACGCGACCAGTTGCCTGAACTGCTGTGGCCGGTTGCAGTTACCGTGACGATCAGCCATTGACACAAACTGCCCATCCAGCCCCCGGCGCTCCCCGAGACGAATGTTGGTTGCAGTTTTGACCTGACTTTGACAGCCGAAAGGAGGCCGCTTAGGAAGAAAAACACCCGCATTCAGGATGACACCCGAAATGGAGAGAGAATGATGCGATGGATGCAGCAGATGTCCGTTTGTGCCAAAACGCCATCTGCGGCGCCAACGTCACAGCCCTGTTTAGTAGACAGAAGGAGAGCTTCTACGATGATGAAGAAATTGCTCGTACTATTGGTCATTGCTGCCACCTTGCTCACTGCGTGTGGCGGCGCGGCACAACCTACCACGGCTCCCGCGCAACCGGCCGCGGAAGTCACCATCCGCTGGCGTACGCGTCCTGACAACCAGGAAGAGCAGAACGTCTATCAGAAGATCAGCGATGAGATTGACGCCAAGCTGGCGAACGTCAAGCTGGTGTACGACCCAGCCCCGGTGCAGGGCTACATGGACAAGTTGACAACTGAGCTGTCCGCTGGCACTGCCCCGGACATCACCTGGATTCCTGGCGCCAGCACGGCTGACCTGGCCAGCAAAGGCGTCCTGCTTGATCTCATGCCCATGGCGACCAAGGACAGCGCCTTCAAGCTGACCGATTACTATGACGCGCCGATGAAGGAATTGCAGCATGACGGCAAGCTGTGGGGCCTGCCGCGCGACATCTCCACGATGGTCATTTACTACAACATGGACCTCTTCAAGGCGAAGGGGCTGCCTGATCCGGCTGAGCAGGCCGCGAAGGGCGAGTGGACATGGGACAACTTCCTGAAGGCCGCCCAAGCCATCCGTGATGAAGGCGCTGGCACCTACGGCTTCAGCTTCAGCAACTGGTGGGGCCTCTGGGGCTACTTCGCCTACGGCGGCGGCGGCAATCTCTTCAATGCCGATCGCACCGCCTGTGGCCTGGATCAGCCTGGTTCGATCACCGGCTTGCAGTTCATGTCCGATCTCTTCAACAAGTACAAGGTTGCACCGCCTCCAGGCGCCGAGGGCGGCGTGGGCGAGACCGACTTCCTGGCCGGCAAGGTGGGCATGTTCCCCAACGGCCGCTGGATGACGCCTGGCATGCGCCAGAATGCCAAGTTCAACTGGGGCGTGGTGGAGATGCCGCAAGGCCCAGGCGGCAAGACGACCTGGCTCTTCTGGGGACCGTACGTCGTCAGCGCCAAGACCAAGAACGCCGATGCAGCGTGGCAGGTCATCAAGGAACTGACCAGCCCCGACGTGCAGGCAAAGGTGGCCGCCTTGGGCAGCAACATCCCGTCCAACAAGGCCGACAGTGCCAAGCAGGCGTTCCTCGATTCCAAGCCGCCGGCAGACAACACCGCGTTCATCAAGGGCGCGGACTACGCCGTGGCTGAGATTCCCTTGTGGACTGGCAACTGGGGTGACATCGTAGATGCCATCTACCAGCCCAACATTGACAAGCTGTTGAACGGCAAGGCGACCGCAGAGCAGATCGCCAAGGATGCCTGCGCGGCTGCCAATCCTTTGTTCAAGAAGTAGCACCGATTGAGCAAGACTTCGGAAGTCCCGCCGCAGCCGCGGTTCGCTCCTGCGTTCAGGATTTCCGAAGTCTGCTCCCTCCCCGCCTTCGATCTCCGATCTCCGATCTCTCGCAACCAGGGAGGACTACGTCCATGACAGCTTCGGCCACGGTTCGTGCATCGAGTGCAGCATCCCGGCAACGACGCGAAGCCCTCGATGGAATTCTCTTCTTGCTACCCAATATCTTGGGCTTCCTGATCTTTTTCGCCGGCCCCCTCATTCTCTCGCTCTATTACAGCCTGACCGACTGGGACCTCTTCAATCCGCCCAAATTCGTCTGGCTGCGTAACTTCGTGCAAGCCCTTGGCTTTCAGATTCAGCCCGCAGCCTATCAGACGGCAATCGCCCAGGGAGAGGGTTTCTTTGCCGCGCTGGGCAAACTGCTCGCCAGTAACGACCCGCTCTTCTGGGTTGCGCTGCGCAACACCTTTGTCTATGCCGGCGGCGTGCTACTCCTGTCAGTGCTTCCCGCTTTCTTTTTGGCCTATCTGCTCAACTCCAAACTGCGCGGCATGACCTTCTTCCGCGGCCTCTACTACCTGCCGGTGGTGGCATCAGTCGTTGGCATCTCGCTGGTTTACCTCTGGATCTTCGACCGCCAGAGCGGCGCCATCAACTTCGTCCTGGGCAGTATTACGACGCTCATCAACCGGCTCTTCGGTACCGAATTGGCCAAGCCCCTGATCGGCTGGTTGAACGACCCCGATTGGGCTCTTTTTTCCCTCATCCTGATGAGCGCCTGGCGCACGGTTGGTTATGATATGGTGATCTTCCTGGCCGCGCTGCAAGGCGTCCCGCACAGCCTGACCGAAGCTGCGCTGGTGGATGGCGCTTCACGCGGCACCATTTTGCGCAAGATCATCATCCCCCTGATTACGCCAACGATCTTCTTCATTCTGGTCACAAATCTGATCGAAGTGCTGCAGATTTTCGCAGAACCTTACATCATGACCCGCGGCGGCCCCGCCAATGCCACGCTGACCATCGTCATGTATCTATACCAAAAAGGTTTTCAGCGCTTCCAAATGGGCTATGGCAGCGCCCTGGCCTGGCTGTCGTTCGCCATCATTTTCATCATCACCACCATTCAATTCCGCGCATCCCAGCGCTGGGTAGTCGAAGACTAGAAGGGAGGTTCATCCATGCTTGGCCGTAGTCAATCCATTCCGTGGGGGCAGCGCATCCTGCTCTACGCTTTCCTGATGATCGTTGGCGCGGTGATGGCCTATCCCTTCTTCTTCATGGTCACCACCTCACTCAAGGACAACCAGTCCACGTTTGCCAACATCTTGGCGCCCTTTGGCCCCTCGCTCGAATGGGCCAACTATCAGGCTGTGCTCAGCACCATCAACATGGGCCGCTACATGTTGAACACCGCCTTCATCACCATCTGCGTGGTCCTCGGGCAGATTTTCACCTCGGTCATGGGCGGCTTTGCCTTTGCGCGCATCAAGTTCCCTGGCCGTGATGCACTCTTTCGCGCGTATCTAGGGACCATCATGATTCCGTTCATGGTCGTGCTGATTCCGACGTATAAGCTCATGCTGCTGTTCAACTGGGTAGACCGTTATGAATCGCTGATCATTCCCTGGCTCTTCACGGCCTACGGCACCTTCCTGATGCGCCAGTTCTTTCGCAACATTCCCAACGAATTGGAGGAGGCCGCGGTGATTGATGGCGCCAACCGCTTCACCATCCTGTGGCGGATCTTCGTGCCGCTTTCGATGCCCGCAATTGCGACCCAGGCCACCATCAGCTTCCTCTACGCCTGGAACAGCTTCATCTGGCCGCTGGTGGTCATCCATAACAAGGAGATGTACGTCGTGACGCAAGGCCTGGCCGACCTGCAAGGCGGCTATCATGCCAATGTGCCGTACATCATGGCCGGCGCGACGCTCGCCATCTTGCCGACGGTGCTCGTCTACATCCTGGCCCAACGCTATTTCGTCGAAGGTATCGCCACAACGGGCCTCAAATAACGGCCGCGCCGGGTTCGCGGCGACCTCTCGCCGCCGCGCGCCTGACCGTCCTTCGCTGCGCATTGCAGAGAATTTTCTTTGTGGGCGCCGCGCGAAAGTTGGTACAATGGAAAATTACATGACCCCCACGCAGCTGTACGACGCGTACATCTTCGACCTGGATGGCACTGTCTATCTGGGCGACGCGCTCCTACCCAGCGCCGGCGAGACCATCAGTCATCTACGCGCCGTGGGCAAGCGCACCGTCTTCCTCTCAAACAATCCGACGCACACCCAGCAAGATTACGCGAACCGGCTGGAGCGCTTAGGCCTGCCTACGCCCTTGTCGGATATCATCAATTCCTCCATGGTGATGGTGGATTTCCTGCAGCAGCATTTGCCCGGCGCCCGCCTCTTCGTCGTGGGCGAAGCGCCGCTCTGCCATGACCTGGAAGCCGCTGGTTTCGAGTTGGTAGAAGACCCCTCGCGCGTCGACGCGGTCATTGCCAGCTTCGACCGCACCCTGGTCTACCGCAAGCTGCAGATCGCCTTCGACGCCATCCGCGGCGGGGCGCGCTTCTTTGCCACCAACGCCGATCGCTACTGCCCGGTGCCAGGCGGCGGTCAACCGGACGCTGCTGCGGTCATCGCCGCCATCGAAGCCTGCACCAACACGCGGGTGGAGGTGGTGGTTGGCAAACCGTCGGCCTTCATGGCCGAAGCCGTCCTGCGCGTCTTGACGCTGCCGCCTGACCGGTGTATCATGACCGGCGACCGCCTGGAAACCGACGTGAAGATGGGGCTTGATGCCGGTATGGCGGCGGCATTGACCTTGACCGGCGCCACCTCGGCCGCCATGCTGGCTGCGTCGCCTGTGCGCCCCACGTTCGTCCTGCGCCAGTTGGCCGATTTGCTGCCAGGCGCCATCTGAGACCTATGCCAACCAAACCTTTTTTGCTCGGACTCGACCAGGGCACCAGCGGCAGTCGCGCCCTCATCCTGGATGACCAGGGGCAGGTGCGCGGCTACGGCTATCGGCCCCTGGCGCGTATCTACCCCAACCCTGGTTGGGTGGAACAAGACCCGCTGGCGGTGGCTGAAACGGTGGCCGCTGCCATCACCGAAGCAATTGGACGAGCCGGCTGTCATCCCGCGGAAATTGCGGCCTGCGGCATCGCCTGCCAGCGCAACACCGATTTTGCCTGGCATGCGGTGAGCGGCCGGGCACTGGCCCCCGCCATCACCTGGCAAGACCTGCGCACCTTGCCCCTGCTCGATGAACTGCGGTCATGGGATCTCTATGCGCAGAGCCGTCGTCGCTTGGGCTACTCGCCCGGCCCATACAGCTCGGCGCTGCACCTTGCCTGGCGTTTGCGCAACGATCAGATCCTGATTGACGCCGCTGCCGCCGGACATCTCCGGCTGGGATTGTCCGCGGCGTGGCTGCTGGTCGCCTTGGGGCAGCCGGCGCAGCACGCCATGGACTTTTCCCTGGTGCAGGCCATGGGCCTCTACGATTTCCGCGCGCGCCAGTATTGGCGCGCCTGGCTGGAACGCCTGGGCGTGCCCGTGGACCCGCTGCCGGCGGCTGTGCCCACGGTGCATGAGTTTGGCGCGGTGCGGGTCCGCGCGCCCGGCGGTGCGAGCGCGGCCGTACCGGTCCTGGCGATGATCGGCGATCAACAGGCGGCTCTGTTTGGCTATGACTGCCGCCGCCCTGGCGACGCGGAGTGTACGCATGGCACCGCCTCGTTTGTGGATGTTTGCCTGGGCGATCGCGCGCCCGATCAGGAGAAGATCAACGTCTACGTTGCGTGGGCGCTGGCGCAGGGCGCCGACCCTGACCCGGCCTTCACCTACTGCCTTGAGGCCGACACTGCGGTCACCGGCGCGGCCATCCGTTGGATGCGCGAAAATGCGCGCCTGTTCGATCGCGACGATGAAGTGGGGCCGCTGGCCGCCTCGGTCGCCGACGCCGGCGGCGTCGTCTTCGTCCCCGCCTTCACCGGCTTGAATGTGCCCTACAACGATCACCGCGCGCGCGGCACCATTCTGGGTTTGACGCTGGGCAGCACGCGCGCCCACATCGTGCGCGCCTTCCTCGAGGCCCTGGGCTACCAGGTGCGCGCTATTTTAGAAACGATCCAGGCCGAAACTGGTCTGCATGTGGACCGGCTGCACCTGGGGGGCGGTGTTTCGGCTAGTGATGAAGCGTGCCAGATTCAGGCTGACCTCATCGGCATCCCGACCATCCGCCCGCAGTTCCGCGAGACCACCGCGCGCGCGGCCGCCATGTTGGCTGGAATCGGCAGCGGCGCCTGGAAGTCGCCTGCTCATTTGCCGCCCTTGCCCGAAGGAGTCACCCGCTTCGAGCCCCGGCTGACGGTTGACCAGCGTGACGCGGGCTACGCACGCTGGCAGCGCGCGGTCGAACGGGCACGCGCGTGGGACACGGAGGCGTAGACGACGGCGATGAGCGAGTGGCCGTGGTTGCTTGAACTTGACCCGCCGCCCGACCCGGTGGCGGTGTTTCAACACCTGGCGCACGATCCCTTCGCCTTGTTTCTTGACAGCGCCCTGGTCACACCCCCGCCCCAGCCGGCGGCACATGCGGCTCGACTGAGACTTCGGCGAGCTCAGTCGAGCCGCGCTCACGCCGAAGGCTCGCCGAAGTCGCCGGAGACGCCGACCGCCCATCCCCTGGGGCGCTATTCCTTCATCACGGCCTACCCGTTCGCCACACTGATCAGCCGCGGTGAGCAGACCGAGTTCACGCAGACCGACACCGGTCTGACCACGCTCAGCGCAGAGGACCCATTTGCCCTGCTGCAGCGGCACTGGCGCGCCTGCGCACAGCCTCCGATTTCCGGCGATGCCAACCTGCCGCCGTTTCAGGGCGGCGTGGCTGGTTACTGGGGCTATGAACTGGCGCATCGGCTGGAAAAAATTCCATTTGTCGCGCAACCTGCCCGTTCGACCGTACCCCCGCCTGACATGGCGCTTGGGTTCTACGATTGGGTGTTGGCCTGGGATCATGCCAGCGCCGGCGACCCGCGCTGCTGGCTCTTTTGCAGCGGCCGGCCGGCGACCGAACCATCCGACCGGTTGCCGCGCGCCCAACAGCGGGCAGAGCAAATTTTGGCCTTGATCGGCCGGCCGCCCCCAGCCTTGGCGCCCTGGCTGGTTTCACCTGCGCCGCCGGTCGCAGACATGCGTAAGCCCGCGCCGCGCTTTCACGTCCCCGGCCATCCCGGCCTCACTTCCACCTTCAGCCGCCCAGCCTACCTGGCGGCCGTGCGCCGCGTGCTGGCGTCCATTGCTGCCGGAGATGTCTACCAGGTCAACCTTGCGCAGCAGCTGCACCTTCCCCTGACAGCCCATCCGTGGGAACATTACCAGCGTCTACGCCGGATCAACCCGGCGCCTTTTGCGGCCTTTTTTGTGCTTCCGCCCGGCCCGGAGGCGGAGCCTGGCCGTGTGGGCGGCGCCATTCTCAGCGCCTCGCCGGAGCGCTTCTTGCGCGTGCAGGGCGGGCAGGTTGAAACGCGGCCCATCAAGGGGACGCGGCCGCGCGGGCGCACTGCCACGTCCGATGCGGCGCTGCGCGCTGAACTGGCCGCCAGCGCCAAGGATCAAGCCGAGAACGTCATGATCGTTGACCTCCTGCGCAACGACCTTTCTAAAGTCTGCCAGCCCTTCAGTGTGCAGGCGCCGGAGCTGTTCGCCGTCGAATCGTATACTACGGTGCATCACCTGGTTTCCACCGTGGTCGGTCACTTGCGTCCTGGTCTGGATGCGGTGGACCTGCTGCGCGCCTGCTTCCCCGGCGGCTCGATCACGGGTGCGCCGAAGGTGCGAGCCATGCAGATCATCGCCAGCCTTGAACCAACGCCGCGCGGCGTCTACTGCGGCGCGCTCGGCTACCTGGGCTTCGACGGCGCCTTCGACAGCAGCATTGCCATCCGCACGGCCGTGGCCGGCGCGCACGAGTTGAGCTTTGGCGTGGGCGGCGGCATCGTCGCAGATAGCGATCCAGCCGCGGAATACACGGAGACCCTGCACAAGGCCGCTGGCCTTTGGCGCGGGTTGACCCTGCCGTAGGAGGCGCTGCCATGTCCTTTGTGCATGTGAATGGTGAACTATTACCTGAGCAGAATGCGCGCATTTCCGTGCACGACCGCGGCTTCCTGCTCGGCGATGGCCTCTTCGAAACCATGCGCGCCGCCGGCGGTCGCGTCCTTCACCTGGATCAGCACCTGGCGCGCCTGAGCCGCGGCGCGGCCGTCCTGGGCTTCGAACTGCCGCCGCAGGCAGGTCTGGCAGATGCCGTGCACAGCACGCTGGCCGCCAACGACCTGGCGAGCCGCGAGGCAGTCGTGCGCCTCACCGTATCGCGCGGCGTCGGGCCGCGCGGCCTGGGGCCGCCGCTGCGTCCGTCGCCCACCGTGGTGATTATCGCGGCGCCGCTCACCGCGCCTCTGCCGGTTCAGCAGACGGCCATCACGCTCCCGTTTCGCCTGGATGCCGCATCGCCGTTGGTCGGGCTGAAGACCCTCAACTACCTGCCGCAGATTCTGGGTCGTCAGGCCGCGTTGGCGGCCGGCGCGGATGAAGGCATCTTCCTGAATCATGCTGATGCGCTGGTGGAGGGCTGCGCCAGCAATCTGTTTTGGGTGCGGGGCAATCTCCTCTGTACGCCCGATCTGACCTGCGGCCCGCTGCCAGGCATCACGCGCGCGATCGCCTTGACGCTTGCGTCCACGCTGGGGTTATCGGTGCGCGAAGGGGCGTTCGCGCGATCAGCGTTGGCGGAGGCGGACGAGGCCTTCCTCACCAACTCCGTCTTGGGTTTCATGCCGCTGACCAGGCTTGATGATCGCGCCATTGGCCAAGGAAAACCTGGATCAGTCACGGCGCGGCTGCAGGCGGCCTTGCAGCAGATGGCCGCGGCCTAGCTGATTGTTGTCTAGTCCAGCGCTTTGGGCTACAATACGGACTGATTTTTCATCTCGCTGGCAAAGGCGTTTTCGCAGGTCGTCGCAATGCTTGATCCAACCCTCATTCTCACCCTGGTTGTCGTGATCCTCACCGCGTTGCTCGGCGCGTACGTCAACGGCCGGCGTCGCGATCGCTGCCTGGCGCACTTCGAGGCTGATCACGTCAATATCGAACTCCTGGGCGGTCAGCAGATTTGGGGTCATCTGCACGTTGAACCGACCGGCGTCGAGCTTATCTATACACGCGATCATCGCGATCAGCAGGAGCACATCGAAACGACCTATCTGCTTTACAAGGACGAGTTCCCGCAAATTCAGGCTGTCTATCGCTACTGTGACGAGATGGATGCCGACGAGCAGCAAAAGCGCCGGGCGATGATTGAGCGGGTGTTTCATCCCCGTCCCAGCATGCGTCTGCGCCGCCGCCTGCGCAATTTCATCAGCTCCGCGTCTGATTCGCTCAGCCAGGCCATCGGCGTGATCGTGGGCAGCAGCAAGGCTCAAGGCTCCAAGCTCATCACCGAAGAAAGCCAGGACTACTTCACCAACCTGGGCAGCAACTTGATCGGTTACGCCGGCACTGACTACGATCCCCTGCTAGAGCGTTACGTTGGCGTCAAAGTGGTGGTGGAGCTGCGTGAAGGCGATGCGGTTTATGAACATGTCGGCATTCTGTGCGACTATACGGCCGATTTTCTGGAGATCCTCGATGTCCATTTCCCCATTGTGCAGACCCATCCGCTGGCGGCGCCAAGCGCTGGGATAGACACGCCGTTCGTGCGTGCAAATCGTACGGGCAAATCGCTCTATGTGGTCAATGTGGGCAAGAATTCGCTCCTGGTGCAGGCAGCGACGGCCGGCGAACAGCAGATGCCGATCAACGCGCTGCTCGATGTCAGCGAAGATCTGGCCTACGACCTGCCGAATGAGTTGGCAAGCGCAGAGGTTGAATTGACGATCAAGATCGTGCGTCATCTCGACTTCATCATCCCGCGCTCCCGCGCGCTCATCCGGCACAAAGCGGAACGTTACGATCCTGACCAGGTGTTCGATATTGGTCTGGGGTTGAAATCGAACTACACGCCGGAAGAGAAGAAACTGAGCGCGGCGCTGGAAGCAAATCCACAGGATGGCGTCAGCGCTGTAGCGCTCGGGCAGCTACTTTTTCGGCGCGGCCGCCTGCGCGAGGCCGAGCGCTGGTTCGATTATGCGCTGGCGCGCCGCGACCGGTTGCCAGACAACGGCAAGCTGGCCGAACGACAGCTGCGCTACATCAAGCTCAAGCGCAGCGAATTCTACAAATAAGCCGAGTTGCAGGTCAAGGCCCTGGGACATGCGGCGGTCAGAACGCTCATGTGACCCAGGCGAGGCGTTCGTCACGCTCGTGGAAGGAATCTACGAAGAAGCGCAGTCGTCACAGCAATGGTGTGACGCGAGCTATCGAATGGTCTGTCTAATGGTGGGCGTTAACGGCGTGATGCTGGCGCCCTGTTTTTTTTGCACACGCGGCAAGCAGCGCGCGTAGTGAGGAACCCAATGGGAACTATACGAACAATTGTTGAGGAACAGAGCGGCCAAACCGTCCTGCGGCGCCAAATCCCCTACGTGCGGCCGCAATCCTGGCGACGCCTGCTGATTGGCGACCGGCTGTCGAATGCGGACGCGCCGCACCAGACCATCCCCAAGGTGGTTGGCCTGGCCGTTTTCGCCTCGGATGCGTTGTCATCCACTGCCTACGCAACCCAAGAAATTCTCGCCATCCTGGCCCTGGCCGGCGCGGGCGCTTTGCCGTTTGCCCTCCCAATCGCCGTCGCCATCGTGGCCTTGCTGGCGATTGTCACGATTTCTTATGAGCAGACCATTCACGCCTACCCTGGCGGCGGCGGCGCCTACATCGTGGCGCGCGACAACCTGGGTGAGCTGGCCGCGCAGACGGCGGGCGCGGCCCTGCTGACTGATTACACGCTGACCGTAGCGGTCTCGATCTCATCTGGCGTGGCGCAAATTGTCTCGGCCTTTCCCGCGCTCTTGAACTGGCGCGTCGAAATTGCCATCGGCATGGTGCTCCTGGTCACGCTCATCAACTTGCGCGGGGTCAAGGAGTCCGGCAGCGCATTTGCCATTCCCACCTACTTCTTCATTGTCATGATGTTTTTGACCGTTGGACTGGCGTTTTTCCGTTACTTGACCGGCAGCCTGGGACAGGTCGTCAACCCGCCGCCCCTGGAGATGATCCATGAAGTTCGCGCGATGTCGCTCTTCCTCTTGCTGCACGCCTTTTCCAGCGGCACCACCGCGCTGACCGGCGTCGAAGCAATTTCCAACGGCACCACGGCCTTCCGCGAGCCGCGCAGTCGCAATGCCGGCATCACGTTGATCTGGATGTCGGTCATTCTGGGCACACTCTTCCTCGGCATCACCTTCCTCAGCGGTCAAATCGGCGCGGTGCCGTCCGAACAAGAGACGGTCATCTCGCAGCTGGTGCGTACGGTCTTTCAGGGGCAGGGGCCGCTTTACCTGGCCGTGATTGCGGCGACGACTGTCATCCTGATCATGGCGGCCAATACCTCCTACGCTGATTTCCCGCGCCTGAGCGCCCTGGTCGCCGGCGATGGCTTCCTGCCGCGCCAATTGACGTACCGTGGCAGCCGCCTGGTCTTCTCCCGCGGCATCTTAAGCCTGGCGGCGCTGGCGTCGGTCCTCATCATCGTATTCGACGCCAGCGTGACGCGCCTCATTCCGCTCTACGCGATCGGCGTGTTTCTCTCCTTCACCCTGTCACAGGCCGGCATGGCCCGGCGTTGGTGGCGCATCGGTCATTTGGCGCCCGAGCAAGAGGTCAAAGACGCCGGCTCCACACTGCACTATGAACCTGGCTGGCAGTTGAAGATGGTTATCAATGGCTTTGGCGCTTTCTGTACAGCCATCGTCATGCTGGTCTTTGCGCTGACCAAGTTTCAGGACGGCGCCTGGGTGGTCTTGATTCTGGTGCCCCTCATTGTGTTGGGTTTCTACACCATTCATCGCCATTACAAGCGCCTGGCCCGCCGACTGTCGCTGGAAGGATTCGGCCCGCCGCCCCTGATTCGCCGCCACCGCGTCATCATGCCGATCGGCGGGGTGCACCGCGGCACGCTCAACGCCTTGCGCTACGCGCGCACCCTGACCCACGACGTGACAGCCGTCTATGTCTCGACCGATGCGGCCACCTCTGATCGCGTCCGCCTGAAATGGGAGCATTGGGGCGAAGGTGCGCGCTTAGTTGTCCTGGAGTCTCCTTATCGCTTGCTCATGGAGCCGCTGCTTGACTTCGTGGATGAGGTCTGCACCTATCGCCAACCCAATGAACTCATCACCATTGTCGTGCCCCAGTTCGTCCCGGCCCATTGGTGGCAGAACCTTCTGCACACGCAGGCGGCGCTCACCTTGCGCATGGCCCTCATGCGGCGCAAGGGCATCGTCATCACCAACGTTCCGTACCAGATTGATGAGGAAGAACCTACTGAGGAGCATGCATGACTCACGCTGCGTTCACCACAACCACGCACGGCTTACGCCGCGATCTGCCGCCGATGCGGCTCTTCGAAAAAGCCAAACGTTACGGCATCTGGAATCCGAGCGAGATTGACTTCAGTCAAGACCGCCGTGATTGGTTGACCCTGGCGCCCACAGAGCAGGACATTCTCCTCCGCCTGACCAGCATGTTTCAGGCCGGCGAGGAGGCCGTGACGCTTGATCTCCTGCCGCTGGTGATGGTCATCGCCCAGGAAGGGCGCCTGGAAGAAGAAATGTTCTTGACCACCTTCCTGTGGGAGGAAGCCAAGCACACCGATTTCTTTCGCCGCTTCCTCGACGAGGTCGTCCAACACTCAGGCGATTTGAGTCGCTTTCATACCCCAAACTACGTCGCCCTTTTTTACCAGGCGCTGCCCGCAGCGATGAACGCGTTGGTCACGGATCGTTCCCCTGCGGCGCAAACGCGAGCGTCGGTCACCTACAACATGATTGTCGAGGGTGTGCTCGCCGAGACCGGCTATCATGCCTACTACACCGTCTTCAATCAAAACGGGATGCTGCCCGGACAAGTCAAAGGCATTGGCCTGCTCAAGCAAGATGAGTCGCGCCATATTGCCTATGGGGTTTATCTCATTTCGCGCCTGTTGGCGCAAGACGCCGGCTTATGGGCCGTGGTGGAAGACACCATGAACGAGCTGCTGCCGTTGGCGCTCGGCGTGATTGGCGACACCTTCGCCTGCTATGACCCAGCGCCGTTTGGGCTGACGCTCGATATGTTTACCGATTTCGCTCTCGGTCAGTTCCAGAAGCGGATGGAGCGCATCGAGCGTGCGCGCGGCGCCACCCTGGACCAGGTTATCGCGGCGACCCAGGCGATCATCGAGCAGGATAGCGCTTGAGATTGCGCGCGCATCGCGCAGACCCCGCGGCCATTCGTAACACAATCGGACGTGCCTGGACTACGCAGTAGATTCATCGCTGCCAGGAGGCACGTCCGATGCGTTTGACTTTGCTTCATGTTGTGTGCGTAACCCTTGTTGCTGTTGTTGGTTCTATCGTGCGGCCCAGCGCCCCTTTACGGGCCGCGCCCCCATTCGCTGCCGCCCCCACCGATTGCATGGCCTTCGCATCTTCCCTGCGCTGGTACCAAATTCCAGTGCAGGGTGTGCGGCCAGCCGCGCGGCGCGACGCCGCGCTCGCGTACGACGGCGCGCGCCAGCGCCTGATTCTCTTTGGCGGCCGCAACAGCGCTCCTCTCGATGACACCTGGGCTTTTGACCTGGTGGCGCGCGCCTGGCAGCCGCTGGCGACCGGCGCGGTCACCAGGCCGCCCGCGCGCTTCAGCATGGTGGCCGCGCACGATAGGGATCACAACCGCTTGCTCGTCACCACCGGTCAAGGCAGCAGCGCCCAATTCTTCAACGACGTTTGGAGCTTCGATCTTCTCAGCAACACCTGGACCCAGGTAATCGCACAGGGGGCCGCGCCGCCCATCCGCTACGGATCCGCAGGCGGATCTGCAAACGCTGGCGCAGCCGCGCTCTACCTGAGTCACGGTTTCACCGACCAGGGGCGCTTCGATGACACCTGGACGTTCGACCTCACGACCCAACAATGGACGAACGTGACGCCCACAGGCCCCTTGCCACTCAGACGCTGCCTGCACGCCGGCGCATTGACCGCCAGCGATACGCTCGTGATTTTTGGCGGCTGCGCCTCCGGCTTCGGCCCCTGCCCTCTCAACGACACCTGGCGCTTCAACGTGAGCACTGCCAATTGGACGCAGCTGGCAACGCAGGGCGCCACGCCGGCCGCGCGCTATTTCCCCGGCCTGGCCGCGATCAACACCTGCCAGCAGGCCGTGCTCTTCGGAGGCCACACCACGGGCGCTGACCTGAATGACGCCTGGCTGCTCGATGCCAGCGCCGGCGCCTGGAGCCCACTCACACCGCAAGGCGCGGCCCCTGCGGCACGCCAGAGTCACAGCATGGCCTGGCTGGCGCAGTTCGGCGAAATCTCCGGTCGCAGCGCGGTGGCCGTCTTTGGCGGCGCCAGCGCCAGCGACAATCTGAACGACCTGTGGGTGCTGCTGCCCGCGGTCACGTGCTATGATTTTGTCGCGCCGGTTGGTGTGGGCATCGAGGATGTGACCCTGATTGCCGATCACTGGGGCCAGACGGCCAGTCACTCGCAATGGGATCCCGGGTTTGATGCCAACGGTGATGGTCAGGTGGAGATCAGCGACGTGATGCAGGTGGCCGCAGCGTGGATGAGTCACTGCACCTCATCCTGACAGCACGCCATGCCCACCCCGTGGTCAGTCGTTATCGGCAGATTGTCAGGCATAAATGCTGGCGACTGTGATATAATGTCCCGTGTCCGACAATTGCCGCCGCATGACGGCGCGGCTGACCTTCCCCCATCATCATCCGTGGAGAAACGTATGCGAATCCGTTTGCCGATCTCTGTCATCGCTATTCTCATCGGTTTGTTGACCCTTCCCAGTATCGTATCGGGCGCCAAATCGTACAGCGCCGATCGCTTCGATGTGGATGTGGCCGTTCAGGACGATGGTTCCCTGCTCGTCACCGAGACGGTCATCTTCCGCTTCAACGGCGGCCCTTTCACCTATGTCTTTCGCGATCTTCCCACCGACCACACCGATGGCGTGACCGTGGTGAGCGCCAGCATGGACGACCAGACGCTGCCTCCTGGTAAGGACGCCGGTCAGGTGGAGATTCGCGGCCGTAATCCGATCAAAGTGCGCTGGCATTTTGCCCCCACGTCCGATAGCTCACACACCTTTGTCCTGGTCTATCGGGCGCTGGGCGTGATTCGCGTGAATCCGGAGGCCGATGTGCTGGCCTGGCAGGCGTTGCCAGACGATTACGACTATCCGATTGCCTCCAGCACGATCACGGTGACGTATCCTAAAGCCGTTCAGCGCATCGCTGCGCCCCGCCTGCGCGCCGGCGATGCCAGTGTGGAAACGAGCGCTGGCCAGGTGCGCTTCGTGGCGCAGAACCTGAAACCGAAATCACCCTTTGTACTTGAACTAAGCTTTGCGCCGGGCAGCGTGATCACGCAGCCCCCACAGTGGCAGGCGCGCGCCGCAGAGGCGAACCGGGTTGCGCCTACCCTGGGCCTGTTCACCGCGGCGCTGACTCTGCTGGGACTGGGAGGCGTCGCGGCTTACCTGCGGCGCTACAGCCGTCCAACCTCATCAACGGCCGCTGTTGTGCGTCCGACAACGCCTCCCAGCCGCTTGCCTCCAGCCATCGCCGGCGTGATCGGCAGCTCAGCCGCCGCCGCGTCGGGGTGGAATCAAGCCCTGGCTGCGCTCTTCGACCTGGCCGCACGCGGCGCCTTGCGCTTCGAAGAAGCGCCAGACAAGAAATGGTATCGCCAGCATGACTTCATCGTGCAGCGGCAGGGTCAGCCCGCCGGCCTGCGGCCGCACGAGCAGGCTGCGCTCGACCTGGTGTTCAGCCACCAGGGCCAGATGTTGACCAGCGTCAAGCTCTCGGACCTGCAAAATCGCCTGACCTCGCGGCTAGGGGAATTCAACAAGGCGATCGAGCAGGAAATGCAGGACTTGGGCTTGCTTGATCCGGCGCGGCGCCAGGTCAAGCGGTCGCTCGGCATTGCGGCCGCGCTGCTCTTCGGGCTGCTCATCGTTGGCTTGGCCCTGGGCGTCCTGATCGCCGTCAACACGGGGCTGTGGCCTGTCCTTCTGCTGCTGATCGCTGTCTTTAGCATGAGCATGGCGCTCTTCATCGCCTCTGCCGGCTTCTCACCCTTGTCTGAGGCCGGCATGGTGGAACATCAGCAGTGGAAGGCATTTGGCGACTACTTGCGCGAGGTGGTCAAAGGACGTGAATTATTCAGCGAGGCCGCCACGTCTTCCATGTTTGAGGCGAACCTGCCCTTTGCCGCGGGCCTGGGGCTGTTGGATCGCTGGGTGAAGTTCTTCCAGAAAGAGGGCGCCCTGACCATACCGACCTGGTTCAGCTCGTTGTCGAGAGCAGGCGACGGCAGCGAGATTGCCATTTTCGCCACCATGATGCACTCGGCGGGCAGCGTCGGCGGCGACGCCAGCGGCGCGGGCGCGGGCGCTGGGGCAGCGGGCGGCGGCGCCAGCGGCGCGGGGTGAAAGGAGAGTCAATTCTATGCGAGAAAACCATGTGGTTCGCTTGTTGATGACGCTGGTCGTCACTTTGTCTGTGTTGACGGCCTGCGCGCCGGTTGCATCTGATGCCACGCGCGCGGTTCCGCCGCTGCCTCCCACCAACACGGCCCAGCCGCTGCCTTCCTACGCCCTTCCCGCGCAGGCGCACCTGGCGCAGGCGCTAGGCGCGCCGCTCGAACAGGTGGTCGTCAAGGAGATTCAGCCCACGCAATGGCCCAATTCCTGCCTGGGCGTCATACGCACCGACGATGTTTGCCTGGAGGTGATCACGCCAGGGTATCGCATTGTCTTCGGCACACCGCAGGGCGACTACACCTACCACACCGATCAGACCGGACAGAAATTCCGCGCCGCCGAGCCGCCGCCGACAGGGACGCCCACGCTGGCCGTGACGCCCGGGGTCATCAAGCCGGGGGAAAGCGGCATCGAGGGAATTGTGACCATCAGTCCGACGTGCGGCGGGCCGGTGCGCCCTGGACAGGATTGCACGGCTCCGTACCAGGCTGTGATCACCGTGCTTGATGCGGCCAACAAGACTGTCGTTCAGGCGACAAGCGATGCGCAGGGACGTTTTCGCCTGCCGCTGCCGCCAGGCGTATACACGCTGCGACCAGAAAGGCCCAAGCCGGGGATCGCAACCGCCGCGGATGTCACCGTGACCGTCGAAGCGGGTCGCGTGACTCCCGTTGAGATCACGTACGATAGCGGCCTGCGCTGACGCTTGTTCATTTCGCGCTTACGCGCAATCTGAGTATAATCTAGGTAGAGTGACAGAGTGGCGCTGCCACATGAAGCCCGGGCGGCGCCATAGCCTACCCACGGCGGATGTGCATCAACAGGCGCCTGCACAGCCAGGCGCCTGTTTTGATTCAAATGAAGATTGCTGAGTAATTCGATGCCGATCATTGAGGACAATACAAGAACAACCGTGCTGCACCGTCCAGCCATATACACCCCTCCGCGGTCCTGGCGCACATGGTTGTTTGGCACGCCTCTCGCCACAGCGGAGGCTCCCCACCAAACGATCAGCAAACGCATTGGCCTGGCCATTTTTGCTTCAGACGCGCTATCGTCCACGGCCTACGCAACCCAAGAGATCCTGGTCATTTTGGCGGCCGCTGGAACGGCGGCGTTCGGCTATGCCTTCCCGATTTCCCTCGCCATTGTGGCCCTCTTGGCTATCGTTACCCTGTCTTACGAGCAAACGATCCATGCGTATCCTGGCGGCGGCGGCGCGTATATCGTCTCGCGCGACAACCTGGGCGAACTGCCGGCCCAGATTGCCGGCGCGGCCTTGCTGACAGACTATATCCTCACGGTGGCGGTCTCGGTTTCCTCTGGGGTGGCTCAAATCGTCTCCGCGTTCCCTGCGTTTTTTGAATATCGGGCCTATCTCGCTGTTGGGCTGGTCTTTTTCGTCATGCTGGTCAACCTGCGTGGAATCAAGGAGTCGGGGGCGGCCTTTGCCATCCCATCCTATTTCTTCTTGGCGATGATGGTAATCACCATAGGCTCGGCGTTGATTCGTTATCTGACTGGCACCCTGGGCGCTGTGATTGATCCGCCTCCGATTGAGATGCTGCACGAGGCCCAGGCGTTGAGTCTATTCTTGATCTTGCACGCGTTCTCCAGCGGCACCACGGCGTTGACCGGCGTCGAGGCCATTTCCAACGGCACCATGTCATTCAAGGAGCCGCGCAGCCGCAACGCCGGCATCACCCTGATGTGGATGGCTGGCATCCTGGGCACGCTATTCCTGGCGATCACCTTCTTTGCCGGCCAGATTGGCGCCGTGCCATCTGAGATCGAGACTGTCATTTCACAATTTGCCCGCACGGCACATGGCGGGGAGGGCATCCTTTACCTGGCGACCATCGCTGCCACGACGGTCATCTTGATCATGGCGACCAACACATCCTTTGCTGGTTTTCCCAGCCTGAGCGCGCTGTTGGCCGTAGATGGGTTTGTTCCACGCCAACTGGCGTTCCGCGGCAGCCGCCTGGTCTACTCCAACGGGATTATCGCGTTGGCGGTGATCGCCTCCATACTGATTTTCGTTTTCAATGCCAGCGTCACGGGCCTTATCCCGCTCTACGCGATTGGCGTTTTCCTTTCCTTCACCCTGTCGCAGGCGGGCATGGCGCGGCGTTGGTTCAAAATTGGCCGCCTGGCGCCTGGACAAGCGGTGCAAGAGCGCGGCTCGTTGCTGCGCTCCGACCCGCGCTGGGCTCTGAAGATGACAGTCAACAGTTTTGGCGCCCTCTGCACGGCGATCGTGATGTTGGTATTCTGCATCACCAAGTTCCAGGACGGCGCCTGGTTAGTGCTCATCCTCATTCCCGCCTTGGTCGTTCTGTTCATGCGTATCAGCCATCACTACCGCGATCTGGCCCAGCGCCTGTCGCTGGATCACTATGCCGCGCAGCCCACCACCAAACGTCACCGCGTGATTTTGCCAGTGAGCAGCGTGCATCGCGGCACCCTGACCGCGCTCCGGTATGCGCGTACACTCTCGAACGACATTACCGCCGTCCACGTTTGTGTTGACCCTGAAGCCCTGGCGAAGGTGAAGCAAAAATGGGAGGTATGGGGCGGCGGCGTGCGTTTGCAGATCATTGATTCTCCCTATCGGCTGTTGATTGAGCCGATGATGGATTACATTGCCAGCGTGGCCGAACTGCGTCAGCCCAATGAAATCATCACGGTCGTTGTCCCTCAGTTCATTCCGCGACACAGGTGGCAGAATTTGCTTCATACCCAAACGGCGTGGCTCCTACGCCTGGCGTTCCTTTCACAGCCGGGCATCGTGATTACCGATGTCCCCTATCAATTGGACCAGGACGATCCTAGTCCTAGCGAGGCAACATGAATGTGATTGTGGTTGGTTGTGGCCGCATGGGCGCTGAGCTCGCCTACCGGCTCTACCAGAATAGACACGAGATCACGGTCATTGATCAGGTTGGCGAGGCATTCCAGAATTTGCCGCCTGATTTCCGCGGCCGTATGTTAGAAGGCGACGTGCTCTCAAGCGATATGCTGCATCGAGCTGGCCTGGGCACGGCCCAGGCCCTGGCGGCCGTAACGAGCGCGGACACGATCAACGCGGTGGTGGGGCACGTAGCGCGCACCGTTTATCACATCCGCAATGTGGTGGTGCGCAACTTCGACCCGCGCTATCGCCCCATGCACGAGGCCTTTGGCCTGCAGATCGTCAGTTCCAGCAGTTGGGGCGCTCAGCGCATGGAAGAAATGCTGGCGCCAGGCGCGCTGCACACCGTTTTTTCAGCCGGCAACGGCGAGATCGAAGTCTACGAAATGCTCGTGCATGCAGGCTGGGACGGCCATACGCTGCAAGCGGCGGTGCCAACCGGCCAATGCCTCGTGATCTCCCTGACTCGCGCGGGCCGCGCGCTCCAGCCCACCCCGGACACGCTGCTGCGCGCGGGCGACATCTTGCACTTGAGCGCGGATCAAACTGGCATCGAAGCGGTGCGTCAACGCCTGGTCGCACTGGGGGAGAAATAACATGTTCGTTGTCATTGTCGGTGGCGGACGCACCGGCACTCAGTTAGCCACCCTGCTGCTCGCCCAGAACCACGACGTGCGCGTGGTTGAAAGTCGTTCCGAAATTTTGGCTCGCATCCACCGCGAGCTGCCAACCGAAACCATTTACGAGGGAAACACGACTGACCCCAACGTGCTTGAGCAGGCTGGGATCAAGACCGCTGATGTGGTGGCGGCGGTGACAAACAACGATGCGGATAACCTGGCCATCTGCTTCCTGGCGCGTTCACGCTACAAGGTGGGGCGCACCATCGCTCGCGTGAACAATCCCCGTTCGGCCTGGCTCTTCGACCAGAAGTTCCACGTAGACGTGGCCTTGAACGCCGCCGAGATCCTTTCCGGCTTGATCGAAGAGGAAATGTCGCTGGGCGATATGATGACGTTGCTCAAACTGCGCCGCGGCAACTACGCCATCGTGGAGCAAAAGGTGCCGGCCGGCGCCAAGGGATTGGGCATCGCCTTAAAAGACCTGGCGCTGCCGGAGCAGTGCATCATCGCGGCCATTGTGCGCCAGGGTGAAATCGTCTTGCCGCGGGGCATCACCGCCTTCGAAGTGGGCGATGAGGTCTTGGCGGTCACCGACTCGCAGGGCGCCCAGCAGCTGGCTGAACTGTTGTCCGCACCCGGCAACGGCGGCAGCAAACGCCCAGCATAGCCGAACGCTGAAGTCGTAATGCTGAGCGCTGACTAGGGAACGGCCAGCATTGGCTAAAGGTCAACCACATGGCTCACATCGCCTGTACGCGTGAGGGCATCACGCTTGACGAGCAGCCCTTCTACCTCTTGGCGGGCCAGGTTCACTACTTCCGCTATCCCCCGGCGGAGTGGCGGCCTCTCCTGTTGACCGCACGCGCAGCCGGGCTGAACACGATTGATTTTGTTATTCCCTGGAACCTGCACGAGCCGCAGGAGGGCCATTTCGATTTCAGCGATTTGGCCGATCTCCCGGCCTTCATAGATTTGTGCCATGACCTGGGTCTCAAGGTGATTGCTCGCCCCGGCCCTTACATCTGCGCGGAATGGGAAAACGGCGGCATTCCAGCCTGGCTGGCCGCTGTCCCCTCCATCGCCTACCGCCTGGACAATCCGGCCTTCCTCGCCGCCACCCTGCGCTGGTTCGACGTTTTGATTCCTTTGCTGGCTGCACGCCAGGCAGACCGCGGCGGCCCGATCATTCTGGTGCAGATCGAAAACGAGCATTGGGCGTCCGGCGTCTATGGGCACGATGCGCACCAGGCCACTCTGGCGCAGGCGCTGGCCGCGCGGGGCATCACCGTTCCGCTCTACACCTGCATGGGCGCCATGCCGGGCGTGGCCGAGTTTCGCAATGGCTGGACTGGCCTGGATCGCAAGCTGCAGGCGACGCGCCGCGCGTGGGCGGATAATCCGATGATCGTCAGTGAGCTGTGGAGCGGCTGGTTCGACAACTGGGGCGCCAGTCGCCACAACGGCAAGTCGCCAGCCGGCCTCGACGCACGCTTGCACGAACTAACCGCGGTAGGCGCCAGCGGCCTCAGCCATTGGATGTGGGCCGGCGGCACCAATTTTGCCTTTTGGGGCGGCCGCACCGTGGGCGGCGACACGGTGCATATGACCACCTCGTACGATTACGATGCGCCAGTGACGGAATACGGGGGACTGACAGCCAAATACTTCGTCGCCCGACGCCATCACCTGTTCCTCAGCACTCTGGGCGCTGCGCTGGCGCCGCTCCTGGCCGATGCGGCGTTCGGCGGGCCGCGTGTCCTGGGCGCCAAAGCTGTGGCCGGCCGCGCCGGCGGCGGCGGTGAACCGCTGTGCAGCGTGCGCCATGGCCATTTTGCCGCCGCCTACCTGCGCAACGAGTCAGCCGATCGCCAGGTCTACCAGCTGTTCGACAAACCGGTTGATCCGGGCGGCAGCGCAGTTCACCTGGCGGTCGAGGTCGAAGCCTTCTCACTCAAGCCGGTCTTCATGAACCTGCCCCTGGCTGACAGCGGGCTGCGGCTGCGCTTTCACACCGGACGTATCCTCGGTTTCTGGCATTGGCCCGCGGCCGATGTGCTCGTGATCTACGGTTTCCCGGGCGAGGTTGGCAGCCTGAGCGTAGAAGCCATGACAGATCTCCAACCCCAGGCATTGGATGATGGAGGTCGCCCGGCGGTGCGTTTGGAATGGCAGGAAGAGACGCCCAGCGCCAGCGGTCGGGTCGTTGGCAGCGAGCTTCAGGTCGCCTATTGGTTGCGCGCCGCGCCGGGCGTGGCGCGGGCGAGGATCCACCGCGCCGGCGCGGCGCCGCGCGACCTGCTGATTCTGCTCCTGACCCAGGCCTACGCCGAACGCTGCTGGCCGATCGGAGACCTGGGCTTCTTGCTCGGCCCGCATCTGGTCAACGAGTTTCGGGTGGACGCCGCGGGCGCGCTCTCCATCCAACTCGACGGCCGCGGCGTCGAGCCGTGGTATTGGGTGGACGCGGATGGGCGTCTGCTGGAAATCAAGCAGCCAACATCTGAAGCCCCAGCGCATGCGTCTGCGCTACACGCACCGGTACTTCAGGCGTGGGAGACGCTCCCTGTGGCAGAATTGGAAGCCAATGTTGGTTGGCAGGCGTTGGACGATCTACAGCGGGATCGGCCCAACGCGCACGGCTATGCCTGGTACCGCGCCCGTTTCACCGCGCAGCAGCCGCCCGGCCTCACTACCCTGGCCGCGCCGGGTCTGGCTGACCGCGGCCATCTGTTCGTGGATGGCGCGTTCATCGGCGCGCTCGGCGTGGGGCCGCACGGGCCGACCTTAGCCGTGCCATGGACCTTGACGCCGGGTGAGCACGACCTGCGCGTGCTCGTGGATGACCTGGGACGCTTCAATTACGGCAGCGGCCTGGGTGAAATCAAAGGCCTGACCGACACGCTGTATCTGGGCGGAGAGCAGACCGACATCACAACCGGCTGGACGGCGCTCTGGCAAGAGGCTGCTTTTGCGGGCGAAGCCCTGGCCAACGCCCGGCCCGCGCATGTGCGGCCGGACGCGGCCAACGTCAACCTGGCTGCTTTCGCCCCGCCGGAGGGGGCCGGCAGTGAACTGTGGCTCCTGCGCGACCTGCCCATACCAACTGGGAAACGAGCTTTGCTCTACGTGACCGGCGACCGCAACCCTGGCGGCCTGTTTATCAACGGCGCGCCGCTCATCCGCTTCAGTCGTCATTTTGGCGGCGGTTTTTTCAAATTCGACATTAGTCAGCACTTGCGTGCAGACGGCGCTAACGTGATTGCGCTGCATATCCGCGATTATGCCGGACACCCGTGGCGCGCGTGGCTGCTGACCTTCGACGCCGACCAGGCGCTGGACGCCGCGTGGGAGTTTCGCCCTGGCGTCAGTCCCATGGCCATGCCGCTCGATCATCAACCACCGCCGCGGCCCGCATTTTTCCGTTGTCACTTCGCTTATGATCCGGCCTTGCACGGCATGGGCCCGTTCAAACTGAGCCTGGGCGGACTGCGCAAGGGACAGTTGTGGCTCAATGGCCGCAACCTGGGTCGTTATTGGCAAATCGGCCCGCAGGAATTCTACAAAGCGCCGGTTTCCTGGCTGACCGCCGTCAACGAGCTGTTGGTCTTCGAAGAAGAACAAGGCTCGCCGGCTGGCGTGCGCTTGTGGGTGGATGAGCTGGGACAGGCTGCGCCGCAGGAACTTCTGCTGAACCGAGCCGCCCTGCCCCAGGGAGATTGACCCGGAGGAGGATCCATTGGCCGCGCCGCGCATCCGATCTATTTCGTTCGGGTTGAGCGTTTGCCTGCTGCTCGCCGGCGTGTTGATGGGCTGCAGCCGTGCATCCAATGGCTCCAATCCTGTCACGCCAGGCGCCAGCATGAACGGCCCTCTTTTCGAGCGCACAGCCGCGGGTCGCGACTTCCCCTTCACCGTCACCGTCGCCCAGGCCGCGGACCCCATCGGTATTGATGCACGCGGCGTCCTGGTGTCCGGCGGCGTGCGCGTGCAGCTGCTGGACGCCGGCGGGCAGCCGGTATGGCAGCAGCTTGTGACCGCGCCTGGCCCCTTTGTCATCAACACGGTCGTGCGGCCGTCGCAAGCCGGCGCCTACCAGCTCGGGTGGCAATGGGATGAGCCGCTGATCATCAACAACTACTCCCTACAATGGAAGCCAGGCCCCATCGCCGCCTCCGGCCTGACGCCGTTGATGCTGTTAGGGCCGCTGGGCATGCTGGCCGTAGCGGCCGGCTTTATCGTCTACGCCGTGCGGCGCACGCACGAGTGGCGCTATTTGATCTTTGGCGGCGTCTGCTGGGCCGTGGCGGTTGCGCTCAAGGTTGCTTGGGCCGTTCCCATCAATCCATCCATCTACCGCGCGCTTCATGCCTGGCCGCTCGGCGACTGGCTTCTCTATCTGTATGTCGGCGCGCTGACCGGCGTCTTCGAAGTGGCGCTGGTCTGGCTGCTCTTGCGCTTCACGCGCCTGGGCCAAGTGGCCTGGCCACGGGTGCTCGCCTTTGGCATCGGCTTCGGCGCGCTGGAGGCGCTGCTGCTCGGCTTGAGCGGCCTCGGCAGCGTGTTGGCGATCGTGCTGGCGCCCGAGCTCGTGCCGCCCAGCCTGAGCGCCAGCCTGACCGGCGTGACGGGTTTGGTCAACGGCCTGGCGGCCGGCTGGGAACGCTTCTTCACCGTGCTCGTTCATCTCTTCAGCAACGCCCTTCTGTTCTACGGCGTCCAGCGCCGCCAGCAGCGTTGGTTCTGGCTGGCCTTTGTGTTCAAGAGCCTGATGGATGCTGTCGCTGCCTGGGGCCAGGTAACCGGCCTCGATGTGCCGAAGACGTTGTTCATCGAAGCCATCGTTGCGGCCTGGGGCATCCTGGCCTGGCGCGGCGCCGGTTGGGTGCAATCTCGCATGGCCTCCGCCTGATACGTCTTCCCGCAATCTACAGCGCCGCATCTCGGTCAATTACGTCACGCGGACTTGGGTTTTCTCTGTCAGCGGGTTGACTGCACGTTTTTTGCATTTCCCTAGAATCGCCATTATAATGCGCACCTTCCACGCACGCCCGTCTTTTTTCCGTACAACCGCATAACCGTGTGTCGCCTCCCCCGTCACCAGAGGAAAGGAGCAGAACTCATGGCTAACAAGGGTAAGTCGCGCGAAGAAATGATCCGCGAGGACATGCGCGACCTGCACAGAATGGGTTACGCGCAGCAGTTGTTCCGCGAGATGGGAGGCTTCTCCAATTTCGCCATCTCATTTTCCATCATTTCCATTTTGACCGGCGCGATTCTCCTCTTTGGCTACGGCTTGCAGTTTGCCGGCCCCATCATCAACACCTTCGGCTGGCCCCTCGTCAGTTTCTTCACGATTTGCATCGCCGCCTCCATGGCCGAACTCGCCTCCGCCTATCCCACAGCGGGCGGCCTCTATTTCTGGGCGCATCGCCTCGGCGGCTTCAAATGGGCCTGGGTCACCGCCTGGTTCAACATGCTTGGGCAGATCATGATCACGGCCGGCATTGATTTTGCCGCCGCCATCTACATCGCCGGCGCGTTCAATCGCCTGTTCGGCACGACGATTGACACCACCAACACCATGACGATGGTCGTCGTGATGATGGTCATCATGATTCCGCAGGTGCTGATCAATATCTTCGGCATCAAGCTGACCGCGCGTTTGAGCGATTTCAGCGTCTACTGGCATATCGGCGGCGTTCTCATGATCGCGCTGCTCCTGACCTTTTTTGGCAAGCATACGCAGCCGCTCAGCTTCCTCTTCCAGGGTGTGACCACCGTGCAGCCGGCCGGCTTGACTGACACTTTTGCGGCTGGCCCGTTTAGCTTCAACTCACTCATGATGAAAATACCGGGCATGACCGGACTATATGCCGGCGGCGGCATTGCCCTGGCGTTCGTGCTTGGCCTCCTGCAGGCGCAGTGGACTTACACCGGCTATGACGCCTCGGCGCACGTGGCCGAAGAGACGGTCATGGCTCGCCTCAACAGCGCCTGGGGCGTCTTTCTCTCCGTTGCCGTCTCGTTTGTCGTTGGCTATGTCATGCTGCTCATCCTGACGCTGCACATCCCCGGCGGCGACATTGCCAAGACCGTGGACGCGGCCAACAGTCCGGCCGTGCTCTACATCGTCTACGAGAATTTCGACACTGTCTTCTTCGGCCATATCATCGCCATCATCATCGGCGTCGCGATGTGGCTGTGCGGCCTCTCTTCCATCACCAGCATGAGCCGCATGTGGTTTGCCTTTGCTCGTGATGATGGCATGCCTGGCTATCGCCTGATCAAACAGATCCATCCCACGCTGCGCACGCCGGTCTGGTCCATCGTCATCACCTGCATCCTCGCCGTGCTGCTCACGGTCTGGTCCGCGCTGTACACCGTGGTGGTGGCCGTCAGCACAACGGCGCTCTATGTCGCCTACGGCCTGCCGATCTACCTGAACCTGCGCAACAAACTGCGCAAGCAGGGCGAGTTCACCACGCCCAAAACAGCCCCCTGGAGCCTGAGGAACTGGGGTATTCTGATCAACGTGCTGGCTATTGCCTGGATCGTGTTCATCACCATCCTGTTCTCGATCCCGCCGAACGAGCTGGCCGGCTGGTCCATCATCCTGGTGGCGTTGTTCATGCTCATCTACTGGCAGGTGGACGCCAAACACCGCTTCAAAGGCCCCTCCCCGACGGACGAAGCCGAGCTGCGCAAGATCGAGGCTGACCTGGCGGCGGCCGCGCACGGGCAGTCCTAAGCCCAGCCGGCTGCATTCACCCTTGCGCCGCCAGCCCTCCATCGCCCGGCCTGTGCAGCGTCAGCGTGGAAGAAAGGACGCTGCACAGCCGGCGGCATGGGTCAGGCCACTGAGGCCGGCCCATTTGAGCCAATGAACCCAAGACCCCCGTTTGTTCTTGAGTCTGGAATTCAAAGTGAACCGTCATGACTGAAAGCTCCCGTACGATGCTCAGCGTGGGGTTGGACGTGGGCACCACCACGACCCAAATCGTCTTTTCGCGCCTGACGCTGGCCAACGTGGCCCGCGCCGCACAGGCGCCGCGCGTGGGGATTACCGCCAAAGAGGTGCTCTACCAAAGCCCGGTCACGTTGACCCCGCTGGCTGACGCGGACACGATTGATGTTGACCGCCTGACCGCGCTGGTCAAGGCGGAATATGCCCGCGCCGGCGTTGATCCGCGCCAGGTGGAGACCGGCGCGGTCATCATCACGGGCGAAACGGCCAAGAAAAAGAACGCCGAGCAAATCCTGCACGCGCTGGGCGGGCTGGCCGGCGAATTTGTCGTCACCGTCGCCGGGCCGCACCTGGAATCGTTGATTGCCGGCCGCGGCGCAGGCGCGGCCGCGTATTCGCAGAAACACTTCTGCCGGGTGACGAACGTGGACATCGGCGGCGGCAGCGCTAATTCGGCTACGTTCCACGCGGGCGAGGCCGTGGCCGCGGCCGCCATGAACTACGGTGGGCGGATCATCGAGATCGAACGACGCACTGGGCGCATCCGCCACCTGGCGCAGCCGGCCCTGGCCGTTCTCGCACACCTGGGTCTCAATCTGCGCCTGGGCGACGCGCCAACCCTTGAACAGCTCCGCCGCTTCACCGACTGCCTTGCCGATCTCACCATCGAACTGATCGAAGGCGCGTCATCATCGCTGGCCCGCCAGCTCTATCTGACCCCGCCGGCGGCCATCTCTGGCCAGGGTACGATTCTGATGCTTTCGGGCGGCATCGGCTATTATTTCTACCATCCCATTCCCATTCACAGCGTCAGCGATGCGGCCGTGCACGACGATATCGGCCCGCTGCTGGCTGAATCTCTGCGGCGCCACCCTGGCATCCTGGCCTATGAGGTGGTGCAGCCAGCCGAAACCCTGCGCGCCACGGTGTTGGGCGCCAGCTCGCAAACCGTTACTCTCTCTGGCTCGACGATCTGGGCCGAACGCGACATTTTGCCGCTGCGCAACGTGCCGGTGATTCGACCTGATCTGGACGTCACGCCAGACCTGGCCGCGGTTGGGATTGCCGCCGCCGTTCTGAGCGCGCTGCGCCGTTGGGACGTCAATCTCGCCAGCGATGACTTCGCCGTGGCATTTGATCTTCAGCGCGCTTTGGATTATACTCTGCTCTTGAAGCTCGCCGCCGGCCTGGCTGAATTCTCTCGTTCTCTGCCCGATGGCCGGCCGCTCGTCATCATTATCGGCCGCGACTACGCCCAGGCCCTGGGCCAAACGATCAAAGCGATGATCCCGCAGCGCCCGCTGCTCGTGATTGACCAGGTTGGCTTGAGCGAAGGCGATTACATTGACATCGGCGCCCCTCTGATGGACGGCCGCGTGGTGCCGCTCAGCGTAAAGACGTTGGTTTTTTATCATTGATGGTTCGACCGAGCCTGCGCGCAGTCGGCTTCAGGCCGACTGAACAATGGTTGCAGCGGCTTCAACCGCGTGCATCCGGCAGACCAGAAAAGGAGTGAGGATGCTCCTGCGCACCAAACTGTTTGGCAAAACCTATGAATTCCCCGACATTCGCCTCCTCATGGGCAAGGCGAATGAGGAAAAATCAGGCGATCGCCTGGCCGGGGTAGGCGCAGAGACCGCCGCCGAACGCATGGCCGCGCGCTATGTCCTGGCCGAAGTCCCGTTGTGGGTGCTGCATGATACGCCGGCCGTGCCGTACGCGGATGATGAAGTCACCCGCGTGATCCAGGACGGCGTCAATCAGACGATCTACCGCGAGATCAAGGACTGGAGCGTAGGTCAGTTCCGAGAATGGCTGCTGGCCGACACCACCGACGGCGCCATGATCCGCCGCATTTCCCAGGGCCTCACGGCCGAGATGATTGCCGGCGTGACCAAGCTGATGTCCAACCTCGACCTCGTTTACGCCGCCAGCAAGATTCGGGTGACCGCGCACTGCAACAACACGATCGGCATGCCTGGCACCCTCGCCAGCCGCAATCAGCCCAACCATCCCACCGATTCGCCCGAAGGCATCCGCGCTGAAATTTACGAGGGCCTCGCCTTTGGCTCCGGCGATTCGGTCATCGGCATCAATCCGGTGGACGACTCCTACGCCAGTGTGGCCCGCCTGCTCGACATGACCTACGACATCATCCAAACCTGGCAGATTCCGACGCAAAACTGCGTGCTGGCGCACGTCACCACGCAGATGAAATGCCTGGAGGCCGGCTCGCCCGTCGGCCTGATTTTTCAATCGCTGGCTGGATCGCAGCGCGGCAACGAGTCATTTGGCATCTCAGTCCCACTGTTGGATGAAGCGTATGCCCTGGCGCGCAAGCACTGCTTCACGGCCGGGCCGAGCTACATGTACTTCGAGACGGGCCAGGGATCGGAGCTGTCGGCTGACGCGCACCACGGCTGGGATCAGCTGGTGATGGAAGCCCGCTGTTATGGCCTGGCCAAGCGCTATCAGCCGTTCCAGGTCAACACCGTGGTGGGCTTCATCGGGCCGGAATATCTCTACGACGCCCGCCAGATTCAGCGCGCCGGGCTGGAAGACCATTTCATGGGCAAGCTGACCGGCATCCCCATGGGCTGCGACGCCTGTTATACCAATCATGCGCGCGCGGATCAAAACGCGATCGAGAACCTGGCTGTCATGCTGACAGCTGCGGGCTGTAACTATTTCATGGGCGTTCCGATGGGCGATGACTCGATGCTCTCCTATCAGTGCACGAGTTACCACGACGCGCCGACCCTGCGCCAGCTTTTCAAGCTGCGCCCCAATCCAGAGTTCGAGGCCTGGATGGAGCAGTTGGGCTTGATGTGCAACGGCCGCCTGACCGAAAAGGCCGGCGATCCGTCGTTTTTCTTGCAACGGCGCGCGGCCTAAGCGCAAAATACAAAGTGTAAAGTACAGAGTGCATTTTGTGTTCAGTAGCGGACACTTGTGACGAGCGGTGACAGCGGTAAGTTCGGTTCAGCGATCTCCGGTCTCCGGTCTCCGGTCTCCGGTCTCCGGTCTCCGGTCTCCGATCTCTGATCTCCGGTCTCTGATCTCCAATCCCCGATCTCCGGGAGAAAACGATGGATGAAGCGAAACTCAATGCGATAATCGAATCAGTGCTGAAGGAACTGACTGCGGCCGGGGCGATCCAGGCGCCGGCGCGGGGCGGCGCTGATGGGACTGCGCCGGCCGGCGACCCGTGGGCGCGCGTGACCATTGACCTGCCCGATCCCACCACGCCGGACATGCGTATGCGTCCACAGGTCAAGGCGCCTTATGATGCAGACGGACTGAAGGCGCTGATGGCAGCTACGACCGCGCGCATCGGCGTAGGTCGGGCCGGGCCGCGCTATACGACGCAATCGCTCTTGCTCTTTCAAGCCGATCACGCCGTGACGCAAGATGCGCTCTACCGGAATGTGGATCAGCGTTTGCTCGACGACCTGGGGCTGTTCACCGTGCAGACGCAGATCACGGGCGGCAAGCAGGAGTATCTGCTGCGCCCTGACCTGGGCCGGTTGTTGACTGAGGATGCCAAACGAACGCTCGCCGAGCGCTGCGTCAAAGGCGCCAACGTGCAAGTTGTAATCGGCGATGGTCTGAGCGCCGCGGCTGTGGAAGCCAACGTGCGCCAGATGTTCCCAGTGCTCAAGCAGGGCGTGCAGGCCGCGGGGTTGACCTTTGGCACGCCGTTCTTCATTCAATACTGCCGCGTCGGCGTCCTCAATGACATCGGCGAGGTGCTCAAACCCGATGTGGTGGTCCTGCTGATCGGCGAACGTCCGGGTCTGGGCCGCGCCGAAAGCATGAGCGCCTACATGGCTTTTCGCCCCAAGACCGGCGACACCGACGCCGATCGCGACGTGGTTTGCAATATCTTCGAAAATGGCGGCACCAACCCGCTGGAAGCTGGCGCGTTCGTCGTTCAGATTGCGCAGAAGATGCTCAAACACCAGGCGTCTGGCGTGAAACTCAAGTTGATGAAGTAGAACGGGAGCAACCATGGGAATTCTCGATCCATTGTATGCAACGCCTCTGGCGGTGAGGATGATCCCCAATGTAGACCGCGGGCTGGCGGAGCAGTTGGGCCTGCGGCCAGAGCAGCGCTCGCTCGGCTTGATCACGGCCGATAACGATGACGCGACCTACGTGGCAATTGACGAGGCCACGAAGATGGCCGAGGTTGAGGTAGTGTACGCTCATTCCTTCTATGCCGGGGCCAAACATGCGTCGGGCAAACTGTCAGGCGAAATCATCGCTGTGCTGGCCGGGGCCAATCCGGCCGAGGTGCGCGCCGGCCTGCAGGCGGCTGTGCAGTTCATGAAGAATGAGGCCATCTGGTACTCAGCCAATGAGGACGCCTCGATTGCCTTTTTCCCGCACGTGATTTCCCGCACGGGCTCCTACCTGTCAAAGGTGTGCAGCATCGCCGAGGGCGAACCGCTCGCCTACCTGGTGGCGCCGCCCATCGAAGGCGTCATTGCCCTTGACGCGGCGCTGAAGGCCGCGGCCGTGCGCATCGTGGCTTATACCGCGCCACCTTCGGAGACGAATTATATGGGCGCCATGCTGACCGGCGACCAACCCGCTTGCAAAGCCGCGGCCATGGCCTTTCGCGACGCCGTGTTGGAAGTGGCCGCCAACCCCCTGAAATACTGATTCTAATTAGACATAACTTACGGGAGATACACCTATGCCAGACATTGCAATGATTGCCTTAGGCATGATCGAAACCAAAGGACTGGTTTCGGCCATCGAAGCGGCCGACGCCATGGTCAAAGCCGCGAACGTCACCCTGATCGGTTCTGAGTTTATCGGCGGAGGCTACGTCACCGTGATGGTGCGTGGGGACGTGGGCGCGGTCAAAGCCGCCACCGATGCCGGCGCGGCGGCCGCGCAGCGCGTTGGCGAACTCGTTTCTGTGCACGTCATCCCGCGGCCGCACAGCGACGTTGAAATGATCCTGCCGCAGAAGGGCAAAGGCACGATGCCCGCGCGCGGGAAGTAGGCGTAAAACAAGGAACGCTGAATGCTGAACGCTGAGTGGAGATCATGCTCCACGTTCAGCATTCAGCGTTCTGTATTCACCATTTACCGGGGTTGCGCCATGCGCCAGGTTTTTACGGCTGCCGACATTCGAAAATTGCGCCAGCAGGGCACGCGCGTGCTGGTGCTCGCCCAGGCTGACTTGATCTCGCCGGAGGCGTTGGACGTTGCGCGCGAGGCTGGAATCGAGGTTCATCGTCCTGGCGCCGCGCCCGCCGCGCCGCCAAGCCCCGTCGCCCTGCCGCCGCTCAAGGCGGTGACGCGCGGCAGCATCAGCCTGCAGCCCTTTGGCGAAGGGCTGGCGACGCCAGGCGCTGATGTCCGCTTGAAGGATGTCATCACCAGCGATGATCGCACCCCGATGGCGGTGGGTTACATGAGCCTGGAGCGCGGCGAGTTTCCCTGGACGCTGACCTACGACGAGATTGACATTGTCCTGGAAGGCGAACTGGTCATTACGCGCGGCGCTGAAGTCGTACGTGGTCGGCCGGGCGATGTCATCTTCATCCCCAAGGGTTCCAGCATTACCTTCGGTACGCCCAGCTCCACTCGTTTTGTTTACGTGACCTACCCGGCAGACTGGAACAAGTAGCGCATGAATCCCAGCCTGCACGCGTTACTCAAGCAGACCGACGCCGTGATGAGCGCGCATCCCCCACGGCTGCGCGGCCGGCCAACCCACGTCGGCGTTGACCTGGGTACGGCTTATACCGTGCTCGTGGTGTTGAACGAAGCGCAGCAACCCCTGGCCGGCGCCTACCAGTTTGCGCAGGTTGTGCGCGATGGCCTGGTGGTTGATTTCCACGGCGCCATCAGTTTGCTACAGCGCCTTAAAAAGCAAGTTGAGCAGCGCCTGGGCGTTGAACTAACGCATGCCGCGTCCGGCTTTCCGCCGGGCGTGCCGCGCAGCGAAGTGCGAGCCACGGCCAATGTGCTGATTGCCGCTGGGCTCGAGTGCACTGATCTGATTGACGAGCCATCCGCGGCCAACAACGTCCTGCAGATTCGCGACGGCGCTATCGTAGATGTGGGCGGCGGGACTACCGGCATCGCGATCGTCAAGCACGGCCAGGTCATCTACACGGCCGACGAGCCGACCGGCGGCACGCATTTTTCCCTGGTCCTGGCTGGCGGGTTGGGGTTGACCTTCGAGCAGGCCGAAGAACTCAAGAAAAATCCACGCGAACAGGCGCGGCTCTTTCCGGTCCTGCGACCGGTGATGGAGAAGGTGGGCAGCATTGTGCGCCGTCACGTGGCCGGCCATGCCGTGGACACGCTCTACCTGGTGGGCGGCACGTGCGCCTACCCCGGGATGGCGCAGGTGATTGAAGAGTACACCGGCATCAAGACGCTGCTTCCCGGCAACCCGCTGTTCATCACCCCGCTCGGCATTGCCATGCACGATCGGGCCGATCGTTAGGCGCTTTTCTCCTGCGCGAGGAACCTATGCCCAAGAAATTCTTGACCGAACGCGACATTGATACCCTGCATGCGCAGGGTGTGACCCACCTGGATGTAGACGCCAACACGGTCCTCACCGCCTTGGCCCAGGATCGAATGCAGAAGCTCGGCATGGGCATCAATCGGGTGAGTGCCGCCCCAACCCCTATGCCGATCGCTCCCGATCTGCCCGCGCAGGTCAAAACCGCCGTCCTGGCGCGCCTGGGCGACCAGGTGGATGCCGCCCTGCTCGATGCCATCATTGCCCGTGTTCTCGCGCGAACGTAGCGGTTGTGAAAGAGTTAAAATTGGCTCCTGTGCATCCGGGTGAGGTTCTGAGCGAGGAGTTCCTGGTACCGTTGCACCTGACAGCGGATCAATTGGCGCTCGCTATTCACGTGTCAGTACGCCGCGTCCAGGAAATCATTCTGGGAAAACGTGCGATAACTGCCGATATTGCGCTGCGCCTGGCCCGGTATTTCGGCACTTCAGCCCATTTTTGGTTTGGATTGCAGATGGATTACGATCTCGACGTGGCTGAAGATGAACTGGATGACCGCATCGAACGGGATGTCAAGGTGCTCGAAAGAGGCTCAACCTCGAAATCAGGAGAAAGCGGTGTCATAGTCCTCAGAGAGAGGGCAGACGATTCCGATTTCCGATCTCCGACTTCCGATCTCTAGTCCCCGGTCTCCGGTCTCGGATCATCTTTTCACCCGCTGCTTGGTTTCCAGGTAATCAGTGTACCCGCCCGTGTAGTTCACCAACACGCCCTGGTCTGGATCCAGTTCTACGATGCGATCTACCGTCTGATCCAGAAAATAGCGGTCATGCGAAATGATGAGAACCGTGCCGTTGAAGTCGTCCAGCGCCTTCTCCAGCACCTCGCAGGAGGCGATGTCCAGGTTGTTCGTCGGTTCGTCCAGCAGCAGGAAGTTGGGCTGCTGCAGCATCAGCAGCGCCATCTGCAAGCGGCTGCGCTCGCCGCCGCTCAGACTGCCGACGGTCTGTTCATTCGCGCGCTTCCACTCGAAGAGGAACTGGGTCAGGAATGCCGCGGCTTCGCGCTGATACATCGGCTTGACCTCACGCACCATCTCCACCAGCGTCTTGCTGTAGTCCAGGCTCTGGTGTTCCTGGGTGTAGACGCCCATCTTGACGCTGGGCCCGATTTTGACCACGCCGCTGGTTGGTTGCAGCGCGCCGATGATGCAGCGAAACAGCACGCTCTTGCCCGCGCCGTTGGGGCCGACCAAGCCCACGCGTTCGCCGTGCCACAAGAGGAGATTGGCCCCGGCCAGCACCAACTCATCATCGAACGCCTTGACCAGATCAATGATCTCCAGCACCTTGCTCGACCCGCGCCAGCCTTCCAGCTCCAGGCCCATCGGCCGCTGCTCAACCACTGCATCCACTTTATCCATGCGTTCGATCTGGCGACGCTTGTTGCGCGCCTGCACCACGTGGCGTCGGTTGGACGCACGCGGATCAACCTGGCTGGCCCACAGTTCCATGCGCGCAATGGCGGCTTCCAGGCGGCTGATTTCCTTCTGCTGCGCGGCGTGCATCTGCGCCTGGCGCAGGCGCCGCAGCTCCCGCTCGACGACATAGGCTGTGTAGTTGCCGACGTAAAAATCGAGCTTGCCGCCTTCCAGTTCCACGATGCTGTCCGCAACCTCATCCAGCAGGTAGCGGTCGTGCGAGACGATGACGACTGCGCCAGGGTAGCCGCGGATGAATTTCTCCAGGAACGCCTTGCCGGCCAGGTCAAGGTGATTGTCCGGCTCATCCAGCAGCAGGCAGCTCGGCCGGTTGACAGCCAGCTTCGCCAGCGCCAGCAGCTTCTTCTGGCCGCCGCTCAAGACGCCAGTGGGCAAATCGAAATCGGCGTCGCTGAATCCCAACTGACGCAGGGTCGCCTTGACAGTGTTGTCATATTGCAGCCCGCCGGCCTCGGTGTAAGCGGCCAATAGGCGTTGCTGCTGCTCCAGGGCGCGTGTGAGCGCCCGCTCATCACTGTAGACGGCCGCGTTGCCCAGGTCTTTGGCGATTCTTTCCAGGTCCGCTTCGATGCCGGCCAGGCGGCCGGAGGCGGTCATAGCCTCGGCCAGGACGCTGCGCACCGGGTCGAGGCGCACCTCTTGCGGCAGATAACCGATGCGGGTGCCCTTGGCTGTCACCACGAAGCCGGCCGCCGGCGTCAGCTCCCCGGTCAGCAATTTGAGAATGGTGCTTTTGCCCGCGCCATTGGGGCCGACAAAGCCAAGCCGTGCATCGTCCGCGATGGCCCAACTCAGGTTTTGCACCCCAGGGCCGTCGGGGTGGGTGTAGGAGACGTTATCGAGTCGTAGAATGATCATGATGTATGGTGGCGCGGATTATAGCAATCCCGGTGGTTAGCGTCAAACACGAACGCGCCCCGTGCAGTCTGGCGTAGTGGCTTGCGATGACGCAACATGGAGCCAGGCATGCAGTTGGCGCGCACAAGTCGAAGAAAAGGCTCTCGTGTGGCTGTTCACAAGACAGACAATGAGTCCTGCCCTTCTCTCGCTTCCCCACACCTGAGAGGTTGAACAGACACCGAGAGCCTCGAAGCGTCGCTCACGGCGGCTGAGCCGAAACTCAGCCGCCGTGGCGTCAGGGACGTTGCGGCCAGTCGGGGGTATGGCCGCAACGGCGGTCAACTAGACCCTCAGTTGGACCATCCGAAGTCGGCGGCCACCTTCTGAATGTCCACGATGGTGATGAAGCCATCGTCGTTGATGTCATAGCGGCTGTCGTAAACGCCGTTCCAGCGTGCGGCCGTCGCCGCAATGTCGAGCACATTCACGGTATTGCTGCAGTTGACGTCAGTGCGCTTGCAAACCTGCACAACGCCTGTCGCACCGGTGTTCTCCACGTCGTGATAGGGGAAGACGCCGATGGTGTTGAACTGACGCCGATAGGTCTGGCCGCGATCCAGCAGACCGGAATCGAAGCCGGCTGTGTGGGCGCGAGCGTCCAAGTCGCTGGTGGCGCTGTGGAAGCTGCCGTCTGCCAGCTCGGTGTTCTTCCAGGCCACGGTCGCGCCTTGCCACACCTGGATCATGGCCGGCTGGAAGCCGCTGGCGTCCACGTTCACGCCGGCCTGCGTACTGTTGTAGACTTTGGTCAGGGGAACGTCGAGATGCTGCGGCGTATCCACCACGGTGATGGTCCAACTTCGATACGGCTGGTACTGCGCATCGCCAGCCACGGTAATGCGGTAGTTGCCAGGCGGCGTGAAGAAGCTGTAGTAGCCATCCGCGCCCGTGATTTGTGGATTGATCTGCGCCTCGTAATACTCGGCGGGCCAGCGAATCCACGTACTCAGGGCGATTTCTTCCAGCGCAGTCACCGTGCGTCCCATCAGGTTGAAGATAGGATCGGTCTTGTCCACGCCGGTATCCACATCGAACACGTAACCGTCCGGGTCAATCAGGCCGGTGCCGCCGCCGCCGGTGGTGTTGCCATCGCAGGAGCACTGTAAGGAGAGCGCTGTGTTGCCGCCGGTGACGCCAGGCAGAACGGTTTGGTACCAGCCGCCGCCGATGTGTGTCATCACATAGGGCGTGACGCCCATGGTAATGGTGACCTGCGCGGATGCTGGCAGTGTGCAGCACACGTGCACATCCACCGTGTAGGTGAAAGGCGCCCGCATGCGCACCGTCCAGCCGTTAGGATCGGCGCGGCCTGATCCATTCACGATGTGTTGGACGTAGGGGACATTGCCATAGTAGGCCGTGAAGGTCAGCGAGAGCGGGTCCCAGGTCAGCGCGGTGTTGACGATGACCACGACTGTGGGCGACGGCGGGCTGTTGTTGGCGCCGATACGTGCGATCGCATAGATGGAGTGCGGCCCGTTGCTGAGGCCCGTCACCGGCAGACTCCAATCGCCGTTGCCGTTGGTCGTGGCCGTGCCAGCCAGGCTGTTGTCCACGTACACATCCACCACGGTGCCCAGTGCGCTCGTGCCGGCTACTGTGATGCTACCTGAACAGGTGGTGCCGGCCAGCGGCCAGGTGATGCGCGGCGGCATGAGCGGGACGATGCCGCTGGCGCTCGATGTATTGTTGCTTGGATCATCGCCTGGGGTGGTGGTGCTGATCGTAGCCGTGTTGGTGACCACAGTCCCGGACGGCAGGCTCGTCGCGGGCGCGTACAGCCACAGATCAATGAACCCGTTGTCGCCTGGCGACAGGGCGCCGATGCTCCAGGTGGCGCTTGTGCCGCCCACGGCGGGCGGTTCATGGTTCGGATTGGAGGTGCTGCTGGCGTAGCTCATGCCAGTGGGGAACACGTCAGTCACGCCGACATTGCTGGCGGTGGCGGTGCCGCTGTTGCCATAGTCAATGTGCCAGAGCGCACGCCAGCCATTGCCCTGCTGCCCAGGAATCGAGGCGCCGTCCTCAGGCTCGAAGCGCTGGAAAGTCTTGTGGATCCAGACATCCGGGTTGCCGACGCCGTCGCCATTGAGGTAGTCCTCGGTTTCCCCGAAGCGATAGGCGCTGGCGGGGCCGCGACCGTCCGGCCGCAGCGTGCCCGGATTGATAGGCGCCATCGCCTCTGACAAGGTCAGCCGCAGCCACATAGACTGATTCGGATTGGGGTTGAAGGGCAAGAAGATCGGCGAGGTAACGGTATAGACGCCGGGGCCGAAATTGATCACCTGGTTCTTGACCGCCCATTCGTCAGGCGCGATGGGCAGGCCGGGGCACTGGAAGGTGTCTTCCCAGTCGCCGTCGCGATTCCAGTCGAACCAGGCATTGACATAACGGGTACGCGCCGGGCCAACCACCGTCACCACGTAGGTGATGCTGGTAGGCTGGCAGTTCGGGAGGTTGAGCGGTCGCACCAGGCCATCGTCCATGCTGTCATGGTTCGGCACATTGGCCGGCGGGTCAATGTTGGTCACGCCATCCTGGTCGGGCATCAGGTCAGCGTCGCGCTCGCCGGTTACGCCATAGCCCAGGAAGGCATCCGCCTTGGGCTGCAGGTGGCGCGGGCCTTGCACGGCGCCGGTGGCCGGGTCGAACACGGTGGGGTAGCGAGCGCCCACAGCCGGGTAGGCGGTCATGGCGGCGCCGAAGTGGTTCGTGTTGTCCGGTGCATCGCCGAGATCTGGGCACACCAGGTAGAAGTTGACTGGATTCGAGGTCAGTGTAACGCCATCCGGCGAGGTCAACGTAGCGCGGTTGATGATCTTCTGGTTACATTCTGGCGGCGTCGTGGGGTTGCCCACCACGGTCACCTTGAACCAGATAATCACCTGGCCCATCGGCGGCAGGTTGCCTGTCCATTGGATGGCCGTACCTGTGAAGATGGCGGTTGGCAGGGTGGCGCCCACGCTGCCGCTGACGTAGGTCGTTCCGGCCGGAATCGGATCGGTCACGGTCAGGCCAGTGGCCGGCGTGTTGCTCAGATTCTTGACCGTGATGCTGTAGGTGATGGTGTCGCCGATCCAGCCATGCTGAACATCCGAGGTCTTGTCTATTGTCAAGTGCGGCGGATCGCCGGGGCGGCCAGGCAGCAGATAATCTTCTGTTTCGCCCATGCGGTAACCAGAGGCCGGGCCGCGGCCATCGGGATTGCCGCTGCCGGCGGGCGGCGCATTGACATCAGACAGCGTTATGCGCATCCAGACCGGTGAGTTTGCCACCGGCGTCCAGGCGATATAAGGGTTGCTGGTAAACAGCGTGCTGCCGAAGCTCCCCGAACCGGGGACGGCGACCACCTGGTTTTGCACGGCCCATTCCTGGGCAACCAACCCATTGGCGCACTGAATTGTGTCTTCCCAGTCGCCATCCTGGTTGAAGTCAAACCAGACGTTGACGACGCGGTTGCGCGTGGCGCCCGGCTGGGCCGACACCGTGAAGTCCAGGGTGTTTGACTGGCAATCCAGCAGGCTGACCGGCAGCTTCACGCCGTCATCGAAGCGATCCTGGTCGGCCGCGTTCATGATCGGATCGAGGTTAGGACGTGCGTCTTCGTCCGGCATCTGATCGGCGTCGCGCTCGGCGCTCACCCACGGACCGAGCCAGGCATCGGCTCGCGGCAGTCGGTGCAAGGGGCCTTGCGGCAGACCGGTCGCTGCGTCGAAGACGGTTGGGAAGCGCCCCTGAACGCCGCTGCCGTAGGCTTGCATGTTGAGCGAGAAGTGGTTCGTGCTGTCTGGCGCATCGCCAAGGTCAGGGCACATGATTTGTGTCGAAACCAGGTTCGAGTTGAACACGGCGCCATTGAGGAAGAATTGCGCCTTGTTGTCAATGCGCCCGCTGCACTCCTGTGGTGTTGCGGTTGAGCCAACCACCACTCTGAAACCAAAGGTCACGCTGCCAAAGGGTGGAATGTTGCCTGACCAAACGACCTTGTTAAAAACCCAGCCCGCAGTGCCGCTGCTGGCCCACGCGCTGCCCGATACGTAACTGGTGCCAGCGGGAATCTGATCCTCGGCAGTCGCCCCAATGATGGGGGTTGCCGTGGGGTTGCTCAGCGTGATGGTGTACCAAAGCGTATCGCCGAGCGAAGCCGACGTAGGGCTGACCATCTTCTCGATAATCACGGGCGCCGGGCAAACAATCTCGGTGTTCGCCGTGTTGGTTGCCAGGATTTGCCCGTTGAACATGACCATACCCGCGTTCTGCACCAGACCGGGACACTGGAAAGTACTGTTGACAGTGACCTGGAAGGTGATGGTGACACTGCCGCTGGGGGGGATGTTGCCGATCCAGTTGACCGACGTTCCCCCAAAGGAGACGGTGCCGCTGCTGGCAGTGGCGCTGCCCGAGACGTAGGTTGTTCCCGGCGGGATGTTGTCCTGGAACTGTACGCCGGTGGCCGGGCCGCTGCCGTTGTTCGAGATGACAATGGTATAGGTCAACGTGCTGCCGGGCGTGGCCATGGTGGGATTGACCGTCTTGACCGCATGCAAATCAGGGTGACCCTGCTGCTCGTGAATAAAGTAATAGTCCTCGGTTTCTCCATAGACATAACCAGGATCAGGGCCGCGACCATCGGGGCGTGAGGTAGATGGGTTGACGGGCGGCTGTTCTTGGCGCGTCAAAGTCATGCGCATCCACATCAGATTGGCGGCCGCCGGCAAGTAAGGCGTAAACGACGGCGTCGTGATCGTGTAAGAGCCAGGACCGAAGCCGATCGGCTGGTTCTGAACGGCCCACTCATAGACCAACGTTCCATCTGGACACTGAATGACATCTTCCCAATCGCCATCCTGGTTGAAGTCGAACCAGGCGTTGAAGTAGCGTTGGGTAGCAGGCCCAACGATTGTCACGCGATAGCTGAAAGTGGAGGATTGGCAATGAAGGAAAGTGCCGCCGAGATAGCCATCATCCATGCCGTCGTGGTCGGACACGTCGAACGGCGGCTCGAGATTGCGGAATCCGTCGTTGTCCCAGAACAAGTCGGCGTCGGCTTCGGCGCTGACATTAGCTCCCAGCCAGGAGTCAGCGCGGCTGAAGCGATGGTAGGGGCCGCGCACTGAACCAGGAGGGCCGCCGAAGACCGTGGGGTAGCGCGCGGCAACGCCAAGCGGGCCGCCGGGCGGATAGGCGGTCATGCTGGCGCCAAAGTGATTGGTGTTATCAGGCGCATCGCCCAGGTCTGGACAGATGACTTGGATTGCCGCCGGCGGCGATTGTCCGATCGCCACGCCGACCCGTACGTACGCGTGGTTGATGATGATCGTCTGGCACGTCACCTGGGGAACGATAATGGCGCGGAAACGGATCATCACATTGCCGCCAGGCTGAACATCGCCTGTCCAACTGATGTAGTTGCCATCCGCAACGGCGTTGCCGGAGCTGGCGCTCAGCGAACCCTGCTCGTAAGTAACCAGCGAGGGTAGGGCGTCGGTAACCACAACGCTGGGTACGAGCTGTTGGCTGGTGTTATGCAGCGTCACGGTATAGGAAACGGTGTCTCCGGCTGTCACGTCTGTGGGGTTCACGACCTTGCCGATGGAGATCACCAGGCCGCCTTGCTGCGGCGGCGCCGCATCGTTGCTGGCGGCCACAATCACGGCGCCGACGAGTAAGAGCGTCAGAGCGCCAACTATCGCCAACAGCATGACGTTCGAGCGTGGTTTCATGGTATGCCTCCTGCGAACTGAACCTGGGGATGTGAAACGACTAGAACCAAAAGCAATTGCGATTGCACTCGTGCGGAATCAAAGAAGCGATCACAGAAGGCATCTTGCATCTTGTGTCTTGAGCTATGGAATTCCTCTTACAAAGAAAAAGCCTACCGACGGGCATTGCCCGGCGATAGGCTTGGTCAAGCTGCATTCATGTGTAACCTGACGGTTGCTCAGGCTGCGGTGGCGTAATCCTCCGCATCGTTCTCCATGTCATCCGCCGCCGCATTGCTGGCGCTGAAGGCAACGACTTTGGCCCCATCGGTTGGCCCGAAGTTGTGAACGCCAAGACCTGCTTTGGTCCTGATCTCGCCCTCCATGTGAGCCATGATCTCTGGATGCTCACGCAGGAAAGACTTGACGTTTTCCCGACCCTGGCCCAAGCGCGTTTCATTGTACGCAAAGTAGCTGCCGCGTTTGTCTACCAGGCCCATGGAAACGCCGAGGTCAAGCACATCTCCTTCTTTCGAGATGCCTTCGTTGTACATGATGTCAAATTCGGCCACGCGGAAGGGAGGCGCCACTTTGTTCTTCTTGACCGTCACGCGTGTGCGGCTGCCAACCATGTCGTTTCCGCTTTTGAGAGTCTCGATCTTGCGGATGTCAAGGCGCACCGAGGCGTAGAATTTGAGCGCCATACCGCCGCTGGTGGTCTCCGGGTTGCCAAACATCACGCCGATCTTCTGGCGCAGCTGGTTCGTAAAGATCATTACGGTGTTGGACTGCTTGATCGCGCCAGAGAGCTTGCGCAGCGCCTGACTCATCAGGCGCGCCTGCAGACCAACATGGCTGTCGCCCATTTCACCTTCAATTTCGGCCCGCGGCACCAAGGCCGCGACCGAATCTACGACCACGACGTCAATCGCCCCAGAGCGCACCAATGCCTCAGCGATTTCCAACGCTTGCTCGCCAGTGTCTGGCTGGGAAACATAGAGGGCTTCCACGTTCACGCCGCATCGCTCCGCGTATTTGGGGTCGAGCGCATGTTCGACGTCAATGAAAGCACAGATGCCGCCCCGCTTCTGCGCTTCGGCAATGATGTGCTGGCAGAGGGTTGTCTTACCGGAGGACTCCGGCCCATAAATCTCAATCACGCGCCCGCGCGGCACACCGCCAATCCCCAGAGCCAGGTCGAGCGACAGCGCGCCCGTGGGAATGGAATCTACGTGCAGCTCCGTCGCGTCGCCCATTTTCATCACGGTGCCCTCACCGTAGCGCTTCGTCAGGCTGGCAATGGTCGTTTCTAGGGCTTTAGACTTGCCGTCAGTCGGGGTCTTGCTGGAAGTGGTCTTATCAGTTGTGGCTGCGGCCTTGCTTGCTGCCATGTGTCAGGTCTCCTTGTCCAATGTCATGTGTAGAGAAACAAACGGATGTCACACTATAGCACGAATGTTCTAATCTGTCAAATGCGCTCTTACGCGTGGGTGCATTTCAGAATGAGGGCTGGTCGGGCGATTGAGGCTTCGTCGTGAGCGGCTCGATCGAGCTCGCCGAGGTCTCAGCCGAACGATCGCTACAACGCCTGCAAAGCTCGCCTGCGCGAGCTGCACCGCGCAATTGAAACGCGCCCGCCACGAGGTGCAAGCGCCTGGCGGCCAGTCAGGCCCGATAAGGTCTTCCACCTCGTAGCCCGATCCGTTTACGGTCGGGCGGCGTTGGTTGCGCGGCCAGCAACGCCGCCGGAGGCCAAAGGCCATCCGGCTACGAAGTGCAAGCCCCTTCGGGGCTGCGCCGCCAAATTGAAATGCGCCCCTTAGGCGTTCGCAAAGAGAACAGCCGTTATGGCTGCGGCAATTTGACGTTCTTTCGCTTTTGCGGTACACTCCCGCCTCAAGTTTAGCAAGGTATTTGTAGAGAAAGTCAACTCATGTCCAGGACCCATTCGGCCCGTCAGTTGATGTGCAGCTCCTGCTCCTGTCGCTAGCGGGCGCAGCCGACCATGAAGGTGCGGCTGCCCCGCATAGTCGAGCGGAGCGGTGAGTCGCGCATACCTGGCGGTGGCCGGATGTGAGTTGAATGGATTAGCGGACGCCTGGCGTCCCAAGATACGCGCAGTTGGTGGATAATCGTCTGCCAACCGCGATGACGAGTGTACAAGGCTCATCGCTCAGTGATCTCACTGATGATGGGCTTTTTTGTTGTCTCAGATTTATCCTCCCCCTTGACTCGCCGATATGAAAGTAAACCAAAACGAGGTAATTACCACAATATGGCAACGGTTTTCATTCCCACCCCGCTGCGCCGCCTCACCGGTGGGCAATCGAAAGTAGAGGCGACAGCCGCCAGCGTGCTCGCCGTGATTGGCGAGCTGGATGCCGCTTTCCCTGGCCTGCGCGATCGCCTGCTCGATGAGCAGGGCGAGGTCAAGCGTTTCATCAATATCTTTGTGAATGATGACGAAATCCGCACCCTTCACGGCAAGGATACCGCCATCGGTCCAAACGACCGTATTTCGATTGTGCCGGCGATGGCTGGCGGCTGCTAAGCATCGTAACGATGTGGGACGCTGTTATTTGACGGATGCAAAGGGAGATTTCACAACGAGCATGACCAATCCTATTACCAGAGACCAACTGATCGCCCGCGCTAAGTCGGAGATCCAAGAGATCACGGCAAGCGAAGTCAAGCGACGCCTGGCGTCCAAAGAAGACTTCACCCTGGTGGACATCAGAGAGCGGGACGAGTTCGACCAGGGAAAGATCCCCGGCGCCGTTTTCATTCCGCGCGGATTCCTGGAGCTGCGCATCGAAGAGAAACAGGCCGATCGTGATGCGCCGATCGTTGTCTATTGCGCAGGGGGCGTCCGCTCGGCCCTGGCGGTGCGCAATCTTATGGAAATGGGCTACACCAACGTCCAATCCATGATCGGCGGCTTCAACGGCTGGAAGAACGCCGGTTATGGCTTCGACCTGCCGCGGCGCCTGACCCAGGAGCAGAAGATTCGCTACAGTCGGCACACGATCATGCCCAATGTGGGAGACGCTGGACAGGAAAAACTGCTCGATGCCCGCGTCCTGCTGATCGGCGCGGGCGGCCTCGGCTCCCCAGCCGCGTTGTACCTGGCCGCGGCCGGCGTGGGCACCCTCGGCATCGTTGATTTCGATACCGTTGATCTGAGCAACTTGCAGCGCCAGATTTTGCACGGCACGTCTGACATTGGACGTCTCAAAATCGAGTCGGCCGCGGACACGGTCCGTGAAATCAACCCTGATGTCCGCGTGATCGGATACCAGGAGCCTTTGAGCAGCGCCAATGCGTTCGACATCATCAAGGATTATGACCTGGTGCTCAACGGCTCGGACAACTTTCCTACGCGTTACCTGGTCAATGACGCCTGTCACTTCCTGCGCAAACCGTTGGTAGACGCCAGCATTTTCATGTTCGAAGGTCAGGTGACGGTCTATCTGCCTGCGCACCCTGATCTGGGCCTTGTCGGCGGGCCTTGCTACCGCTGCCTCTATCCTGACCCGCCGCCGCCAGGCGAAGTGCCAAGCTGCGCGGAAGCAGGCGTCCTCGGCGTTTTGCCTGGCATCGTGGGGTCATTGCAGGCCGTAGAGGCGATCAAGCTGATCTTGGGCATTGGGGAACCGTTGGTCGGCAAACTGCTCATGTTGGATACCCTGGACATGAGCTTCCGCACGCTCAACGTGAAAAAGAATCCCCAGTGCCCGCTGTGCGGCGATCACCCAACCGTGACGGAGCTGATTGACTACGAGCAGTTCTGCGGCGTGGCTCCGCCCGTGACTGGCGCCGTGCCTGCGGCGCGTCCCGTGCTGGCAGTCAACGGCCGCTCGCAGCAGACGGCTGCGCTGGCGCGCTAGGGCTGCCTGGGCCGGATGCTTTGTACAATCTGAGGTTTCACCTATGGAGGACCTGATGCGCCCAACCACGATGATTGAACCACGACCCCATGGCCGAGCCGCCGCCGCGGCCGACATGATCTGGCGTGTGGCGCCGAGCCGGCTGCCCGGCACGCTGCTCGACCAAATCGGCCAGACGCCGCTCTTGCGCCTGGCGCGCGTCACCGCCGACTTGCCGGCATCCGTCGGAGTCTGGGTGAAGGCCGAATGGTTCAACCCCGGCGGCTCGGTCAAGGATCGGGCCGCGCTGCGCATAGTCGAAGAGGCGGAGCGCCACGGCCACCTGCATTCCGATAAGGTGCTGATTGACGCCACCAGCGGCAACACGGGCATCGCCTACGCGCTGATTGGCGCGATCAAGGGTTTCCAGGTTGAACTGGTGATGCCTGCGAATGTCAGCCAGGAGCGCAAAGCGCTGGTGCGCGCATACGGCGCGCGGCTGATCGAAAGCGATCCCCTGGAAGGCTCCGATGGCGCGATTCGTCTGGCTCGCCAGATCGTCGCCCAAGACCCCGCGCGCTACTTCTACGCGGATCAATACAACAACCCGGCCAACTGGCAGGCGCACTTCGACACCACGGGCGTCGAGTTGTGGGAGCAGACCGCCGGCCGCATCACGCATTTCGTGGCTGGCCTGGGCACCAGCGGCACGATGATGGGCGCAGGCCAGCGCCTCAAGGCTTTCAACCCGGACATCCAATTGGTAGGGGTGCAGCCAGCCGACGAGCTGCAGGTTATCGAAGGCCTCAAGCACATGGAAACGGCCATCGTACCTGGCATTTACGAGGCGCGACTGCTCGATCATGAGGCGCGAGTGGAGGCTGAGGATGCGCTGGCGATGACGAGGCGCCTGGCGCGCGCTGAAGGCCTGTTTGTGGGTTTTTCGGCCGGCGCCGTCGTCCACGCTGCGCTGCAAATCGCGGCGGGCTTGCAGGAAGGAATCGTCGTGGCCCTGGCCGCGGACGGCGGCAGCAAGTATGTGAGTCTCGGCCTCTTCTGAGCCGAACGCTCGCAGGAATCATGAGGGAGGAAATCATGTCAAATCAACGGGTTGATCAAACTGCGCTGCGCTTCAACCAGGCCAGCATCATCGCGCTGCTGAGCCTGGGCTTTGTCCTCAACGCCTGGGCGCTGGTGGCGTTCGTGGCGCTGGTGATGGCCGTCGGCACCCTGGCGCCAGGCGCGGGGTTGTTCAAGCGTTTCTATCAGCACGTGCTCAAGCCGGTCGGGCTGCTGCGCGCCCAGGTCATCGCCGATGACCCGCGGCCGCACCTGTTTGCCCAGGGCGTAGGCGCCCTTTTCTTGATCGCCAGCACCCTGGCTTTCCTCAGCGGCGCGGCGCTGCTGGGTTGGATTCTCGCCGGCATCGTTGTGGTGTTGGCTGCGGTGAATCTGTTTGCCGGTTTCTGCCTGGGCTGCTTCGTGTACTATCAGCTGGCGCGTCGCGGTGTGCAGGCCAATTTGCCCTGGTGGCAGGCGGCTTGATTTCAGGTAACTGCTCAGGCGACGCGCCGTCGCCAGCGATTGTTGTAACTTAACAATTTAATCAGACATATGGTAGACTCGGCCACGAAAGGTAAGGAGGTGGCCGAGATGAGTCGTCGATATCATCTAACGCTAGACGATGAGCAACGAGCACAGCTCGAGCGTTGGGTAAAGAATCCACCAAAACCATATCTGCGTGATCGGGCCCGTGCGATTCTGGCGGTTGCTGGCGGGGAGGAGGGGCAAGAATTGGCCCAGAAACTACGAACCCGAGTTCATCGTACGACGGTGGGGGAGTGGGTAAAGCGCTATCAGCAGGAAGGGATCAATGGATTGAAGATACGATCCGGGCGGGGGCGCAAGCCCCTTTTTTCCCCCTCTGACGCCGGAGAAAGCGGAGGCGCAGGTTGAGTTGGTCCTGCATCGGTCCCCGCGTGAATATGGAATCAACCGTACACGGTGGCGTTTACAGGATGTGCGCAAGGCAATATCGTGGTTGGGAGACTGCAGTGACCCTGGCATCTGCAAGTTATTGAAACGATTGGGTTTCAGTCGCAAGCAAGCCTTACATTTCATCCAAAGTCCGGATCCGGAGTTCCACGTCAAATGGCGTGCCATCTTGCGTGCTTTTGAGGATGCTGCGTACCATCCTGAAACGACAGTAATTCTCTTTCTCGACGAGCTCACATACTATCGGCGGGCCACCAAAGCACCGGCCTACCATCGCAAAGGTGATGATCAGCCCCGCGTGATCGGTGCTGCTGGTGCCAACACGCAAACACGCGTGGTTGCGGTGCTCAATGGGCTGACTGGCCAGGTTCTGCACTTACAGGACTACATCATCGGGAAAAACGCACTGGTGTCATTCTACGACCAGATTGGCGCCGCCTATCCCAACATCAAGAAAATCTATGTCGTCCAAGATAACTGGCCTACGCATAGACTCCCTGACGTTCTTGCCGCCATGCAAGCCAATCGTGTCACACCTGTCTTCTTGCCAACCTACGCCTCCTGGCTCAACCCCATTGAAAAACTATGGCGTTGGCTCAAGCAAGATGTCCTGCATAATAATCCGAATGCCGCTAACCTCAAGGAGCTTCGAGCACAGGTTGTTGAGTTCCTGAGTCGTTTCAACAAGAACTCAGATGGCTTGCTTCGCTATACCGGCCTTATGTCTGAATAAATTGTTAATGTTCAAAAATCGCGCCTGATAGGCGTACCGCCGGGCGTCTACCTGCGTAGACGCGATGCCGATTGGCAACGGCCGACGGCTCGACTGAGCGTTCGACTGAGCGCTCACGCCGAATGCTCGCCGAAGTCCTGTCGGCGGAACGCCCTTGCGGCCCGAATTCATTCGGCGGCTGCGGTCGGCGCAGGATGCCTGAGCAATTACCATTTTGGAGACGATCAGAGCAGGAGCGGGGAAGCGTCATGACCGAGCGTTTGATTCTTTTGACCCTTTTTGGATTGACCGTCGTCGCGGCCTGGGCAGCCAGCCGCTGGTGGCTAAGTCTGCGCGTGCAGCGGCTGCAGCGGGTGGATGCGCCGCCTGAGCTGGACGCGCTTGGCCTTGCCCCAACGCAGCCGGCGATCCTGTATTTCACCACCACCACCTGCGGGATTTGCCGTTTGCAGCAAGCGCCGGCGTTGAGACAGGTCACCCAGCGCTTGTCAGGCCGCGTCTCCGTGCATCAGCTGGATGCCGTGGCGGCTGAATCGCTGGCGCGCTACTACGGCGTACTCACCGTCCCCACCACGGTGGTGTTGGACCACCAACGTCGGCCTTTGCACGTGAACCATGGCCTGGCGCCGGCCAACCAGCTTATGCAGCAGCTGGCGGCTATCGAGTGGTCTTCGCCGGCGCTGCCTGGTGCAACAATAAGCACAGGCGCATAGCTATTGTTCACTATCTTCGACTCTGAGGGCCTGCACGCGCTGTTTGAGTTGAGTGAGTGACACAGTCACGGCGTGGCTGTTGATCTCCCCTGTGAGTTCCAGCTTCAAGGCCAGGTGCAGTTGTGATTGGCCTAACCTACTCAACGCAGTCGCTGTTTGTAGGACGCTGGCTAGTTCGATGGGCGTGACGGCGCCCTGGAAGCGGATGACGCGGGTGCCGGGCGGTAGGACTGCGGGTTGGCCGAGGAAACCTTGCAGGCTGAATTCTTTCAGGTCAAAGCCCACGGAGGCGGCTGCTGTCGGCGCAAAACCAAAGCGCTGTTCGCGGATGCAGCGTTGGATGGCGCTGGTCAAGGCTTGCTCAGTGACCCGTTCAGTGCCGTATTGTTTGACGGCGTTTTGAAATAGGGTTTCCACGGCAATGCGCCCATCGGTCGGAATCAGGCGGGTGATTTCATCACCCGTGACGGGGATCGGGACGTCTTCGCCAATCAGCCAGCCAGAGAAGCGGATGTCATGGGAAGCAATATCTGCGTCTGGACCGCGCAAGACGGGCGCATTGGGCGATGGCGTGTACCCAAACAGCCCGGCTTTGACGCCGGCACAAACGGCTTCAAAGAAAGCCCCTTTGTACACCATGCCTTGAATCGCGGCCGACCGGCGGGCATCTCCGAAAGCCATCTCGACCGTCTGACGTTGACCGTGAAATACCATCGCCACTTCTTCGGGGCTGATAGCCGGGAACTGCGCTTGCACCTGCGCGGCGCGCAGCAGCACGGCACGTTGGCTGATCTCCACTTCCCGCATTTCCACCGCGTCGAACTCACCAAAATAGACCTTGCCGCGGGCATAGGACGCGGCCTTGAGCTTGTCCTGGTCGGCATCCAGCAACAGACCGTAGCGCGCCGGATCTGGGGTTCCACCCCATCAATCATCTGGCGCGCCTGCTCCATGGCGTCCGCCTCGCCCAGCGCCAACCGATCAAAAATGGCGCGCAGCGATTGGCTGAGCAGCACTTCGCCGACGACATCGAACACCTTGTCGCCCAGGTCTTTACGCATCTGCTTGAGTTTATCGAGCAGCGCCTGCTTGACTTCATCTTCCATCGAGTTGCGGGCCAGCAGGTTGAAAATATAGACCACCGGCGCCTTCTGCCCGTAGCGGTGGATGCGCCCCATGCGCTGTTCCAGGCGGGTGGGGTTCCACGGCAGGTCGAAGTTGACCATGACGTGACAGCATTGCAGGTTAATCCCTTCGCCCGCCGCCTCGGTCGCCACCAACACGCGCGCCTTGCCCGCCCAGAATTCCTTCTCCGCCTGTCGGCGCTCATTCAGATCCATGCCGCCGTGGATGCAGGTGGCGGAGATTTCCCACGCTTGCAGGCAGTCCAGCAGGTGGTCAAGCGTAGCCTTGAACTCGGTGAAGACAATCAACTGTTCGCCGCGTTCTTTGACCCACAAACGGCATGCGTTTTCCAGTTCCCGGATCTTCTGCTGGTCGCCGCGGTCAATCAGCGCCGTCGTACGTTCGATGAGATGGTCAATCTGCTTCACGTCGAGCAGTTCCGCGGCGCTTTCCTCCGCGCGTCGTTCCCGCGCCCAGCGTTCGGACTCTGTCAGGTCGTCCCAGTCCTCGATGTTTTCTTCATCCTGTGCTTCCGTCGTCCGGCGACGGCGCATCGCCGCGGCGCGCATGTTCTCCAATGATTTCTTCAGCGCATACGGGCTGGAGGCCAGCCGCCGCGAGAGCATAATCAGGGCAAAGGCCGCGTTTTGCCGGTTGAGCGCTTTCGCCCTCTCGAAGCGTTTCTTGACTACTTTGAGCACCTGCTCGAGTAGTTCCCCCTCACTGGCCGACAGGTTGAACGGGATGGTGTCCACAATCCGTTCAGGGTACAGTTTATCCCCATCCGCCGTGCGCATCTCCTCTTTGGTGCGCCGCAGGACCACCGGATTGGGACCTGGCCCGTGCGCCAGCGCGTCGCCCCATTGCGGGTCAACCAATTGGATGAGTAGGCGGTAGTTTTCTGGGTCGCCTTTATGGGGCGTGGCGGTCATCAGCAGGAAGTGCGTGGCCCGGCGTGAAAGCACCTCGCCCAACTCATACGCCTGTGTGCGCACGATGCTTCCGTTTGGGCGCCGGTACGCGGCCAACTTGTGCGCTTCGTCCACGATCACCAAGTCCCATTCGGTCGCTTCCAACGCGCGGCGAATGTTTTTCTGCCGCGCATACGCAACCGACGTCAGCGCAAAATCGGTCTCACGCCAGACATCCAGGCTATCCAGGCGTTCCTGGTCGAGATATTCCCTGGAAACGACGGTGAAATCCTCGCCGAACTTGGTCAGCAGTTCGCGGCGCCACTGGGATGTCAGCGCGGCCGGTGCGACAATCAACACCCGGCCGATGCCCTGCCGCCGCTTGAGCTCCTTGATGAGCAGCCCAGCCATGATCGTTTTGCCCGCGCCGGCATCATGCGCCAGCAGGGCGCGCACCACAGGGCAGGCCAGCAGGTGTTCGTAGACGGCTTCAAATTGGTGGGGAAGTGGATCAATCCGGCTGGCGTTCAAGCCGGCGTAGGGGTCGAGCGAATGGGCCAACCACAGTCTCAGCGCCTGAATCCCAAGTCGAAAGCGCTGCGGGTCGCCGGTAAATGGCAGTTGACCATGATCGGCCTGAGACACACGGCGAACGTTAGCCCAATCAACCGGCGTGAGCACCACGGGGCGGGTGGGTCCGCCCGCTGGTTGAAAGACGGACACCACATCATAGCCCGTATGAGGGGCGATATGGAGTATTTGAACGGTCCCTTGCCAAAAAGGTCCTTCAAGCCAGTCACCTGGTTGGATTGATGCGGCCAAGTTTGAATCCTGACAGTGTGGTCTTGGTATGAGTCTACCACCGTTCGCACTGCTTCTCTCCCTGAAACACCAGGCAGCTTATGCATATGCAGCTTCACGAAAAGTGGTCAACAATGGACGCGCAACAAAGATTGCTCTATTGTGTCATCCGAGAACTGCTTCCAAAGCGTGTTCCGTTTCCTCAGATGTACGCTCAGCCTCCAGTTCATGCAATGCTTCGGGAGCAAAGTCTGCTTCATTCGGCCAAACCACTGTTCCCGCCACTGGGTCTAGCGTCATGCGGGCAAAGTACGCAGGATCCTGCAACGGCTCAAAGATGGGACCGTCAAGTAGTGACCACACATTCACCCGCTTGTGTACGCCGTCGTTGAAGACAACGTATAGCGAATGCGGACCACAGACCTTGGCTTCGATAATTCGCACAGCCATCGCTTGTTCTCTCCTCACTCTAGCGGCGGAATCTTGCGCAACGGCAGACCCGCACGCGCCAAGTCCCAATTCTCTCGCAATTCAGTCTGGTACATGGCCGCCCATTCAAAGACCATCGACTGCACTCGCCTTGGCAAGATTCCTTCGATGAGTCGGATCGGATCAATGCCGATTTCCGTATCGTACTGCGCATAAATCGCATGAAAATGCGGCGGCGCATGTTCTTTATAGTACATGTACACCGCGATGCCATAGAACTCCGACACTCTCGGCATGCCCTGCTCCTCACCCCTCATGACCGATGCAGCATTGACTACTCTGGCTGACAACGATTATAGCACAATAACCTTGTTTGTAGGTATTTTTTCCCAGCCGTGACACTCGTTGCCGCCCAACCAGTGTGTATACAGAATGATTCTGCCAAGCGCCGGCCTGGTCACCGCGGACAATAGGCGTCTATTGCGGAAGGACTCGAACTATTTTGATTTTAAGTGTGTACTGGTGAAATGTCAAAGGCACCGAATGACCCAGGGGTTTCGCTGATTTCGGACGCCTTTTCGATGTTGCTCTAGCGAACTCTCTCGCGCAGTTGATGCCAAGACTATTACCACCGATACCCACATCGAACATTCTGCAATGCTATGCTTGTAGGCGTACCGGCCGGTCCGTTCTGAGCTAGGTCCGTGGCCCGCGTGCCCACCAGCGCCGCCGGGCAGGGCGACGCTGGCGGATCTGGTCCTCATACAGCTCGACATAGCGCTGCGTGGTGGCGCGAATGTCATAGCGCATGCTGGTCTCGCGCGCGTGAGCAGCCAGGTTGGCGCGCAGGGTTGGCTCCGAGAAGAGGCGCAGCATCTTCAATGCCAGCGCGGCGTAATCGTGTTCCACCACAAAACCGTTGACGCCGTTCACGATGGTGTCGCTGATGCCCGGCGAATCAATGCCCAGCACCGGCAGGCCTGCGGCCATGGCTTCCAGCACCGTCATCGGGTGCACCTCGCTCACACTGGCCGTCACAAAGAAATCTGCCAGCGCCAGGTAACCAGGCATGTGCTCGTATGGAACCGGCCCGGTAAACAGGACTTGACCGCCAATGTCCATCTCCTGCGCATCCTGACGAAAATCTTCTAGCTCGGGGCCGCCGCCAATCATTAACAAACGCGCATCGGCTGACTCTCGCGCCACAGGAGCAAAGGCCCGCAGCAGGGTGCGTACGTTTTTTTCCCCGGACATGCGGCCCACAAAAGCAGCAACCGATGCCGACGCCGGCAGTCCCACGCTCGCACGATCTGTGCGCCAGGCGGGCTGGCGAAACCGCGCCACGTCAATCCCGTTCGGCACCACCTCGATCTGTCCACGCACACCCCAGCGTCGTAGGACTTCTTTGATACCGGCGGACGGGGCGATCACCAGGCTGCAGCGCTGCGTAAAGGCCGGGAAGAACGCCTCCAGGAATGAATCTGACATCGTGGCCGGCACAATGGGGAGGTACTGCTGCGCATACAGGTCGTAACGTGTGTGACTCGTGAACACCACGGGGATGCCATAGCGTGGGCCGAGTGTGGCCGCCATGGCGCCGCTCAAGAACGGGTGATGGACGTGCAGGATGTCCATACCGCTGAGCAGCTCGCGAATCTCGCGGTTGTAACCGAAGTTGATGTGATAGCCGGTATTGGAAAGCGGCACGGCCTGCGAGCGCACCACTCTGAACTCATCATCCTGGTAATCCGTGTGCCCCAGGGTGACGATCCACGGCTCGTGGCCTGCGTCCTCCAGTGCACGCTTGTGCAGGCTGACGAACGTGGTGATTCCGTTGATGATCGGTTTGTAGGCGTCCAGAAGCAATGCGATTCGCATAGTCAAATAACTACCCCAGTGAGTTCAACTATTTGCGTAAGCTAATAGATCGTTGATTGTGTCAATATCACGCGGCAGCGGCCGGTCGAAAGCCACGGGCGCCAGGGCATCGGCATAGGTAGACAACAGGGGACGCCCGCCGACATCTCCCGTGATGGCCAATAAATCGGGGAAAGTGCGCTGGTCGAAGAGCACGGGATTGCCGCGCGGCCCGCGATAAGTCGGAACCACCAGCGGAGCGAGGGTGGCGCGATGCCGGGCGACCAGGGCATCCACCACGTCAGGCGTCACGTCCGGCTGATCCGCCAGCAGGAAGACGGCTGCGGCCACAGGCGCCTTGTGCTCGCGCAGCGCACGGATGGCCGCATGCACCGAAGCTGATTGGCCCTCTGCCCACAGCGGGTTGCTGACGATCTGGATGCGCGCGCCAAAGGGCGTCAGCGTGGGCCGGATGATGTCCTCCCCGCAGCCCAGGACGACGACGATCGAGCTGAGGCTGGCGGCGTCCAGGGCCTGCTGAATGACGTGGTTGAGCAGGGTTGCGCCCTGCCAGGGCAGCAGCTGCTTCAGCCCGCCAAAGCGCCGCGCCGCGCCCGCAGCCAGGATCACGCCGGCAACGCGCCCCACGACCTCCACCGCGGGAACAGGGGTGGCGACGGCGCCCAAAATCACCTCGCTGATGCCAGCTTCTTGCTGCAGCAGCCGCTGCGCCAGCCGCGTGCTCACCTGGCCGATCTGCTCAGCGCCGAGCAGATCGAGTTTGTTGAGCAAGGGCGCGACGCGCGCGCCCGGTGGTCGGCCTTTCAGCCCGCCGTCCGCCTGACCAAGCAGGCGCGCGATGATCTCTGGGGTGACTGGCTCGCCAGGCCCTAGTCCCGTCAAGGCCGCCACTCGCGCGGGCCGATGGACATGAGCTTCGGTCAAAGGTTGGCCTAACACGTCCAGGCCAACGACAGGCGCCAAGATCGTGGTGCAGGCTGGAACGACCGGCTCATGTTCAGCGGGCGCTTTCAGCGGCCGCATACGCGCGCCGTCCGCTTCGACCAGCACAGCATCCACGCCCGGCATGCGGCTCATCGCCTCAACCGTTGCCGCCGGTACGCCGGGCGCTTTGTCCTGGATGTCATCGGTGGGGCCTGTCACCACGACATGGCGGTGCACAGCCAGCGCCGCGGCCAATTCAAACGGCAGGTAGGTCAGTTGATCCAGGCGCAGGTGGCACGGCGCCAGGCGGGTTTGGGTAGAAAAGATGCGCGTCGTGGATGTCGTGACGACCTGCCAGCCAGCGCTGACCAGTTCTTGCGCCAGGCAGAACATGGCCGTGGTCTTGCCGCCGCCGCCCGTGAAGCTGACAATATCACCGCGAACCAGCCGCAGCGCTTGGCTCAGGTTCATGGCGCACCATGACTCAAGATGGCTTCCAGGACACCGCCCGCCACGGCCAGCGATTTCTCTGAGATGGTGAAGCAATGACTGACATCCCCACGTGGGTCAAGGTCGCCAACTTTGCGACCGGCCTCCACTGCGCGGGATGGATGCACAAGGCCCCGCAGCACACCAGGAAAGAGCGCACGCACCGGGACTCCTTCTTCGCTCGCTGGCTGTGGACCGACGCGCGCAATAATCTCTCCGCTCTTGATGCGCTCGCCGATGGCATGCAGTGGAACGACATAACCATCTATCGGTGCGCGCAGCACTCGGGTGGCTGTATATCCTTCGATGGGGCCGGGCGTACCGGTATCTGGCAGCGCCTGACCCTCCCAAAGAACGCGGCCCAGGGTGTGCCCGCGGTGCGTCTCCACGATGGCGTGACAGTCCTGGCCCGCGGTAAACCCGGGCCCCAGTGCAATCACCAGCGGCGCATCGGTCGAGTGTGTTCCGGTGTTCTGCTTCGCCATGATGGCATCCACCACCACAGCCGGCTTCAGCGCATGCAGCAGATCGGCCGGCGGCGTCACCAGTATTGGGATGGCGCCGGCCGCCAGCGTCGCCAGGGTCTCGGCCAGTGTATCCACCCGCTGCGCCCTCATCCCTTCGATGATGGTTTCTCCGGCGTAAACCGCTTCGGCAAAGCAGACGGCGCGCCGCACACAAAACGGCTGCGCGAGCTCGGTCATTGCCACGGCAAAGCCACAGCGGCGCAGCCGGTATGCCACACCAGAACCGAGATCGCCTGCGCCCTTGATGAGCACTACCCTCTGATCTGAGGCGGCAAGCCCTTTACTCATGCCGCCTCGCGCCACGCAGCGCCCGCCACACCCGTTCGGGCGTGAGCGGCAGGTCGTTCATCCAGACGCCGGTTGCCGCATGCACGGCGGCGACAATCGCAGGCGCCGTGGGGATGAAGGGCATCTCGGCCATGCCGCGTGCGCCAAACGGGCCTTGCGGGTCAGGAATTTCCAGGATCACCGGCTCCACCTCATCCGCCACGTCGGCGATGGTGGGGATCAGGTAAGTGCTCAGGCGACTTGTGAGCACCTGGCCGTCCTTCTGCTTGAAATCTTCCAGGAGCGTCCAGCCCTGCGCCTGCGCCACCGCGCCCTCGATTTGTCCTGTGACCTGCTGCGGGTTGATGGCTTTGCCCACGTCATTGACGGAAACGAGGCGGCGGAGGTGAATGCGACCGGTGTCCACATCTACTTCGACTGCGGCTGCCTGCGCGCAATAGCCGAAGGTGATATTGGGGTCCGATTCGCCGGTCTCCTTGTCGTAAGCTGTGGTGGCACGCGGCAGGTATCGCTGGCGAACGACGACCGGCCGATCCTCCTCAGCTTGCCATTGCGCCAGCGCCTGGCGCGCCGCGGCGACGATGGCATTGCCGGCCATGAAGGTCATGCGGCTGGCTGAGGCGCTGCCGCTGTTATCGGTCAGCGCGGTGTCGGAAGCGATCAATTCAACCTGCGCCAGCGGGACGCCGATGGCCTCCGCGGCCATTTGGCGCATCAGGTTGTGCGCGCCCTGGCCGACATCGGCCCCGGCGTGATGCACAACCACCCGTTCAATCTGCGATTCTCCGTGCAGTTCGATGGTAGCAAAGGACTCATCCACAAAACCCAGGCTGAACCCGACATTTTTGAATGAAAGCGCCAAGCCCGTCCCGCGGCGCAGGTTCTCGCCGGCCGCATCCAACGCCGTCTGGAAGCGATGCGCAGGCGCCGCGGCCCGGCTGAAGGCTGGGTCGGGCTGCCAGCCGTTCGCCATGCGCACCCAACCGGCTTCGCTGGCGCAGCGCGCCAATACCTCCGGCGCGGTGCAACCCGCGGGGATTCGACTGCGGGTCGCCAGGATGGAGCCTTCGTGTAGTACGTTGCGCGCTCGAAACTCTACCGGATCGAGACCCAGGGCTTCGGCCAGGTAATTCATTTGCATTTCGGCGGCAAAATGCCCCTGCGGACCGCCAAACCCACGGAACGCGCCGGACGGCACGTTGTTGGTGTAGACCGTGCGCGCATCCACGGCGACGTTGGGGATGTCGTACGGCCCCAGACACATCAGCGTGACGTTGCCGAGCACTTTGGTGCTCGTGTACGTGTAAGCGCCGCAGTCGCTGGTCACATCAACGCTGGCGGCCAGCAGGCGTCCGTCACGGTTTGCGCCCCAGCGTGCCTTGATGACCATGGGATGACGCTTGTGGTGACCAATGATAGACTCTTCGCGACTCCAGACGATCTTGACCGGTCGGCGGATGCCGCGCTGACTCAAGCGCCATGCGGCTAACGCCAGGACAATCTGTACGGACATGTCCTCACGCCCGCCAAACGCGCCGCCGATGGCTGGATAGATCACTCGAATTTGATCGAGCGGCAGGCCCAGTGCGTGCGCGATCTCCTTGCGGTCTTCATGCACCCATTGCCCGGCCACATACACCGTGACCACGCCGTTGTCGTCCACGGCGGCAAGACCCGCTTCTGGCTGCAAGTAAGCATGCTCTTGCGCATGGGTAGTGTAGGTCTGTTCGATCACGACATCGGCCGCCGCCAGTGCTGCCTCGACGTCGCCGCGGCGGATGCGGTAGCTGTGCACCACGTTGCTGGGGCGTTCCGGGTGGACGCGAGGGCTGCTCGTCAGCATGGCTTGGAGCGGGTCGGTGACCACTGGCAAGTCCTCATAATCCACCTGGATCAAGGAAAGCGCGGCCGCTGCCTGCGCGGCCGTTTCGGCCACCACCAGGGCAACCTGGTCGCCAACGAAGCGCACGATGTCGCTGCCTGCCTGCGTATTCACGTCATCCAGCGGTCCACAAAGCACCGGTTGGTCAGCGATAATCAAGCCGTAGCTGTTGTGCGGCACATCACGAGCCGTAAACACGGCCACCACGCCGGGCGCAGATTCAGCGGCGGTCGTGTGCAGCGCGCGGATACGAGCATGCGGCCGCCCGGCAAAGAGGATTTTCATCCACAGTTGATCTGGCAGGTCTATGTCGCCTGGATAGTGCGCGGCGCCCGTCACCTTTGACCAGGCGTCGGCGCGAGGATGACTGCTGCCAACAGCACGCATAGAGACTCCTTCCGCCGCGACGGCGTTACTTCGGTGTGGCGGTCGCTTGTGGCAACGCCGGATGGCTGGCTCTGACAACGGCCTCGATGATTTTCGCATAGCCAGTGCAGCGACAGAGGTTGCCAGCAAGGGCTTGCTCAATGGCGTGGCGGTTGGGGGATGGATTCTCGGCCAACAAGCGGGTGGCCGACATCAAAAGACCGGGCGTGCAATAGCCGCACTGCGTGGCGCCGGCCATGACGAAGGCCCGTTGCAGGGCATTGACAGCGGGGGACATGACGCTATTGTCCACATCTGCTGTCAAGCCTTCGATGGTGACGACGCTGCAGCCCTCAAGCGCCGGCGCAGGCACAAGGCAGCTCATCACCGCCGCGCCGTTCAGCAAGACGGTGCAAGCCCCACATTCTCCTTCTGCGCAGCCTTCTTTCGTCCCGGTCAGGTGGGCGCCGCCAGCTTCGGGCGTGGCGCGCAGGAGATCGAGCAGCGTTTTGCCATTGGCATGATGAACCGTTGCTGGTTGGCCGTTGAGCGTGAATTGAATCGCGTCGGCTTCACGGGGAATGGAGGCGCCTGATTCATCGGCTGATGGGTGGTGCCAGGCGCACGCGCCCAGCGTAATGGGGTTCGGCTCCCATCCCTCGCGCGTGCGTCCATCGCGAATCTGCGTCAGGGCGCGGCGGGTCAGCACCGCAACCATGTCACGGCGGTAGTCGGCGCTGGCGCGCACATCATCAATTGGGCGGCTGGCGGCCGCGGCCAACATGGCCGCCTGCTCAATCGTCGTCTCATCCAGGATCGAGCCGACGAGTGCTTGCTCGGCGTCTGTGGCGCGCACGATGGTTGGCGCTACCGCGCCCAGGGCGATGGCCGCGTGCTGCACGTGCTCACCCTGGCGATGCAGCACGATCGCCACGTTGACCACGGAAATCGCCTGCGCGCGTCGCAAACCGAGCTTGAGGAACGCGCCGCTGGCGTGGTCATCCAGTCCACGGAAAGCAATGTCAACCAGGAGTTCGTCGGGCGCCAGCGCGGTGCGGCGCACACCCTGGAAAAACTGCGCGCACGAGAGCGTGCGCGTTCCGCGCCGGCTCAGCAGCGTCAAGGTTGCGTCCAAGGCCCACAGCGGTGTGATGGTGTCATTCGCGGGCGACGCGGTGATCACGTTGCCGGCGACGGTGCCCCGGTTGCGAATCTGCGGCGCGCCAACTTCCCAACAGGCACGCGCCAGGGGGAACGCGCGTTCAACCGCCAGGGGTGATGCGACCACCTGATTGTGAGTGACGAGCGGGCCCAGGTGCACCCAACCGTCGTTGTCCAGGCGGATGGCATCGAGGCCGGGGATGCGCGTAATGTCAATGAGAATCTTCTGCGGGCGAACGCCGCGCGCCAATTCGAGCAGGAGGTCCGTACCGCCGGCGATGATGCGCGCATCATTGCCATAGTCAGCCAACAGATCCAACGCGTCGGCCAATGAGGTCGGCGTTATGTAGTGGTTCCAGGTGGAAGAAGCCATGAGTTTGTTCTAACCAGGAGCTTGTTCAGGAATAGCCGTCGGCAAAGGTGTCAATCATCAGCTTGACATCACCCATGGGATACAAGATGGGGCAGGTGCAGCCGTTGGCGACGTACTCGCGCACCCTGGCGCGCGCCTCGTCGGGCGTTCCCGTGGCGCTGATGCGCAAGACCAAATCGTCTGGCACGTATTTCATGGCCGCGCGCACCTGTTCGTGCGTGGCCGGCCAGCCGAGGATGCTCTGAATTTGGGCCACGACATCAGGCGAAACGCCGCTGGCTTTGGCAATGTGAGGTTGCTGCGCCAGGTATTGGGTCAAGAGCTCTTTGGCGCCCTCGATGGCCTGGCCGCGGTCTTCGTGCACCGAGCAGACCACCAACTGCGGCCGATCAATGTCGTCGAGGCTGCGGCCTGTGCGGCGCGCGCCCTCGGCCAGGGCTTCCAGCGCCGGGGCGTTGTAATCTGGCGGTACGCAATAGTTGAGCACCACGCCATCGGCAATCTCACCGGCCAACTTCATCATTTCCATGCCGGTCGCGCCAATATACATCGGCACGTGACGGGCTTCGTGGCGACCATGCACGACATCGAGTTCAATACCAGTGACATGGTGGAATTCACCGTCGAACGTGACCGTTTCCATACGCAGGAGGCGACGCATCACCTCGATGGTCTCACGCATGGCCAGCAGCGGCTTGCGGCGCTCGATGCCGACATTGCGCGCCAGCGGGTCCCACCAGGCGCCGATGCCGCAGATGATGCGATCGGGCGCCAGATCGTCCAGGGTGAGGAAGGTTGCCGCCAACAGGCCGATGTTACGCGTCCAATTGTTGATGACGCCGGAACCGATTTTGATGCGCTTGGTGACGGCGGCGAAGGCTGCCATCGGCACGATGGCGTCACGCACCAGGCGGGATTCGGCCTGCCAAACCGCTTCGAAGCCGCGGTCTTCGGCGTACTGGGCGTACTCCATTCCCTCACGGATGTCATGTTTGTCTTGCAGGTAGAGAGCTACTCGATCTGGCATGGAACGACCTCCTCGTCGCGTTTGAACCGGCGGCGTGCGAGAGATGGCGCCGACAGCATGGTGATCACGTCTACCCGTCATTCTACCAGCGAACGTTGGTCACGTCAACCTGAATTGCTTGCACCAATCCGAGCGATGAGCGCAGCTCAAGATGGCAGCGCGTTCGGCGGCGACAACCGACGGGGCAACCGTAGGCCATGGTCACGGCTTCTGAGAAGCCAAGAACTAAAAAGCGCGCCCTGGAACTCAATCCGAGCGCGCTTTTTTGACAATGGGGAAAGAAGGTTAACCTGGCTCGTAGCGACTTGCCAACTCCGGCGCGGACAGCAGCTTTGCCAGCGCCTCCTTTTGGATCTGGCGCACGCGTTCGCGCGTCAGCCCCACATGTTTGCCGATCTCGGCCAACGTGTGTTCTTGCCCGCCTCCCAGGCCAAAGCGCATACGCAGGATTTCCGCCTCGCGCCGGTCCAGTCGAGTCAACTCGTCGTTCAGCGCATCGTAGAGCAGCGAGCGATAGGCGTGGTCCACCGGTTCAGGCGCATGGGCATCGCTGATGCGGTTCATCAGGGTGCGCTCTGCCTTGTCGTCTTCGTCGCCGCCAATCGGTGCATTGAGCGACGCGGCATGCATATCGCCCAACTGCAGGGTGTAGCTGACTTGCTCAGACTCCCAACTCAGACTTTCGGCTATCTCTTCCGTAGATGGATCGCGCCCCAAGCGCTGTGAAAGCCGATCGCGCGTCTGATAGATTTTGCTCAACTGTTCCACGCGATAGGATGGCAGTCGAATGGTGCGACTCTGATTCGACAGTGCGCGCGTGACGGCCTGGCGAATCCACCAGACGGCGTACGTGCTGAACTTATTCCCCTTGCGCCAATCGTACTTTTCAACGGCTTGCAGAAGGCCTGCCATCCCTTCCTGCACCAAATCTTCCATGGGCAGTCCCAGGTTCTGATAGCGTCGGGCCACACTAAAGACCAGCCGCAGGTTTGCCAAGATGAGCGCCTGGCGGGCGCGCTCGCCCTGCCGTTGTTGCGCTTCCAACTCATACCGTTCTGCTTCTGTGATGGCTTGACGATTGTGCAGGTTTTGACGAGCCGCTTTTCCGGCTAACATGTGCTGAGCTAACAGGCGCTCTTTCTGAACATCGAGCAGCGGGGTTTGCGCAATCTGTTCCGTATAGTGTCCCATGCAGCCACCTCGATCTTGCCATGATCCCAGTCTGTTCGTTTTGGTCAATGAGGCTGGTCAGGCCGCGGTTTCCATACTTTTTATGATCTTATTCAGAAAAATTATAGCACAACGGTGCAACTTCACCGTAGCATGTCTTCCAAAAGTGACTGAATGCGGTGGATGTGCGCGGATGAGAGCCGGGGGAAATAGACAGGCGCCCATCTTTGAGTGGTCTAAGATGGGCGCCTGCCTCTTCGGTTCTACGGAAATGACGAGGGAGAGACCGAGGGCCACCGGCGGGTGTGGCAACGAGGTTCCCTCTGAAGGCGGTTGGCGTCAACGCACTGGAGGTCGAACGACGCCGCGGAGGTTACTCTCCGATCCCGTCAACCCGTGGTGACGAAAACACCGCTTGGTGTCACTCGAAGTATAACAAAAAAGTGACGAAACTCCAAAAAGCGACTTCAGCCATCCGCAGACCTCCGGTGAGAGGTCGCAGCGGCTACATGCTGTAGCGCACCGTGTAGGTGATTTCCGCCGAACCGTTAGCCTCAACTGGCACGCGCCACTCGATGGTCTGCGCGTCTGCCTTGGTGTAGCCCTTATCGCTGGCCTGCACGATCTCCCACTGGCTCCAGCGGTATAGATGCTCGACCACGCGCACTTCCACGGCGCTCTCCTTGCGGTTGCGCAGGACGATCTTGAAGGTTTCCTCGACGGTCTTGTCGCCCAGGCGCTTGAAATCGGTTTGGGTGCGTTCGCCCACAATATCGAACGCATCGCCGACATAGAGTTCAACCTTCTCGCCTTTGGCCGTGTGACCGATCTGATTTTCGCCAATCAGCAGCGGCACACCATCCACATCAGGCTTGAAGACACGCACCACGCCGGCTGGCAGCGCCGCGTCCAGGTTGTTCGCCTTGCCCGTGGTGAATTCCAACATCGTCTTGACCTTTGCCTGGTTGGCGGCGCCGTAGCTTTGGTCGAAGACTGGCCCATAGCCGCCGTATGTCAGGGCAGAGCCATCGAAAACGAAACTCTTCGTCGTCGTGATGTTGGCGCCGGTCACGAATTCGACCTGCTTGGTTTGATTGTTGCTCACGGTAACGGGCCGGTTTACTTCATACAGATGATATTCAAAGAAGCCGCGCTCGCTGACTTGCGGTGCTGGCGGCGCCTGTGCTGCATCCACCGTGCGCGCCAGCATCAGCTTTTCGCTGTTATCGGTTGCGGCGCGTGCGATATTGCCGGCCACCAGCTTGAGCTTGGCGTCCTTGTAGGCCGCGCCGCTGTGGTTGTCTAGCGTGATCCAACCATTGAGATCGAGGGCCTTTTCATTTTCTGCCAACAGAAGGACATAATTGGCTTGCCAACTGAGGCCGCCTGTCAGATATGTGACATCCGTTGTGTGGGAACCAGCCTTGTCGGTGTCAACGGTCCACACGAGGGTGGGGCGCGTGATAAGGCCGTCGGGCAGGGCCGGGAAGGTAAAGGTGCGAATCTCGTCGCGGCGCAGAACCGTGACCTGGCCGTCATCCGCCATCAGGATGACATCGCCGTTGCCATTCAGCAGTTTGCCTTTGTGGCTTGCGCCGTCTTTGGTGACGATTTCAATCGCCTGGTCAAGGTACTTTTCCAGCAGTTTATCTGCGCCGACCAGGTCATACTCGTAGTTTTGTTCCAGCACACGGGTGCCGGCTGGCGAGGTGCGCGAGGCAAAGCGCACACTGGTTGGGTCAATCATCGCCGGCACATCGGCGTAGCGAATCTGATTCAGGCCCAGGGTGAGGGTAATGGGTCGAGTTTCCTTGACTAACGCCAGGTTTTCATTGTACACCGTCAACTCGATGCTCTTGTTGCCTTCATCACCTGCAGATCCTTGCCAGGCTGGCGCCGGCAGCGCGGTCGTGAGGATGAGCAGCGCCGCCATGAGAGCAGCCGCCAAGCGCCGCTCCGGTTTGTGGATGATGAACGCTCGTTTCAGTGTCAACATGATCTTCTCCTTCAGGTGTCTCTTGCATGGTTCAATATGCGTATTTGTGGCCCGCGGCTGAGTGTCCGCATTGGCTGTCTGCCAGACGGATGAGGCGAAAGAAAGGTTCCCCCTGTTCGCCGGAGAGTCCACTTGGATATTTCGGCTCGCTCAATAGGCCGGCTTTGAGAGGATCTTCCCATCGCCCACTATGCGTGTTCACTGCGGGTCATTGGAGAGTTGAATCAGCAGGTACCCAACGCCTGGCTCGCTGCGGATGATTTGGGGATGGGCGGGGTCAGCTTCAATTTTCTGGCGCAGACGGTAGATACTGGCGCGCAGGATGGTTACATCGTCGCGATACTCGGGTCCCCAGACGGTGCTCAAAAGGTAGCTGTGCAGCAGCACACGGCCCGGGTGACTGATGAATTCGACCAGCAATCCATATTCCGTGGGAGTCAAGTGTACCTCGTTGCCCGCCACCATCACTCTGCGCAGGCCCAACTCAACGCGTAACTGCCCGCTTTCAAAGACGCCAGCGTCAGCCGGCCGCGGCGCCGCGTGATAGCGGCGCAGGACAGCCTGAATACGGGCGAGCAGTTCGCGGCGGCCAAACGGCTTGGTGAGGTAGTCATCAGCGCCCATTTCTAGGCCGCGCACCTTATTGTCTTCTTCTTCCCAGGCGGTGACAATGATCAGCGGCACGTCGCTCACCTGCCGCAGGCGCGCCAGAACATCGAAGCCATTCAACCCGGGCAAACCGAGGTCCAGCAGCACCATGTCCACATCAGGTTGCTGCGCCATCTGCAGGCCTTCTGTGCCGGTGCTGGCAGTCAGCACGCGATAGCCGGCCAATTGTAAGGTGGTGCGGAGCAGCTGCAGGATGCGAATTTCGTCGTCAACGGCGAGAATAGTTTGCTTGGTCATGTGACTATTCCCATCCTTTCTGGGCGATGATGTGAATCAGCCGTAGTCGTAGGCATGGTTTTGGGGATAGGCGCGGGGCAACAGCCTGATTGTAGCCCCAAATGGAGTTCGGCGCAACTCACCCGCCCATGAAAAACGGGGCAAGCCACGCATGAGTGGGCACAAAAAAGAGCCGATCATGTGTGTGATCGGCTCTTTGCTGCAACAAGCGGAGTGGTACCCCAGAGGCGACTCGAACGCCTGGCCTTCTCCTCCGCAGGGAGACGCTCTAATCCACTGAGCTACTGGGGCATCTGGACTGACAAGCAAAATTGTAGCACAAAGCTGTATGAGCGCCAAATTTGCATGGCATGTTCACGCGTGCGCGGCAAGGCTGGCGCAGCGCACGGCGTTCCGTGGGCGGCGGCTGCCCTGTCCTCGCCCCTCGTGCATCTCAGCGGCGATCGAAGCGGTTGCATTTGTACGCGCGGGCGACCAAAGTTTGACATCCATCCTCATTTGTGTAATAATTACACTTGATATGGCAGCGAATCAAACGTTGCTGTTGGCCGCTCGTTCGCCGTTGCGACATCAGTTGCAATGACATGGTTAGGCAAGACGTTCAGCATGCTGAACACCTTGGTGACTCGATGTCACCTTTGACCAGCGCACGAGCTTTCTAGAGGTTTTATGGACGTTTGCTCTACGAAGCGGGTGTTTGACGCAGAAAACAGCGTGGTAGAACACGACCGGTCAGGTAGGCTGGGCGGCTGAGGCGCGTCTTCTCAACTCACTGAGTGATCCAGAAGACTTTTTCTCCGCCGCCGGCCCGCAACGATTCAGATGCGGGCTTCTTTCTGCCCTCTGCACGATCCTACGAACGCTGCGCCGTCCTTTGTTGACGGCGACTCTTGCGCCAACCAATCCCGCTCACATCAGGTAACTGTATACTTTTTTGCTGCGTACGCGCCTGCCTGGCGCGCCGCGGAGCAACGCTGGGTGTGTGAATCATCTGCCTGGCGTTTTGTGTGTGTGTGCCCGCGCGGGTGAGCCGCATGGGCACTTTCGGGCAGCGGTTGGCTGCACAGACATCGCACAGATCATAGGAGGGCATTGGTCCAGTTGCAGACGTTTGCTTCTTTCATGCAGTCCCGGTTCCATCGGTCGCCGGAAGGTCACTTGACCGATTTCATGTCCCGTCAGCAGGGCCACCTGATGCTCGGTGGTCGTGTTGACTTGAATGTCCTCGCGGCTCGCTATGGCACGCCGTTGGAACTGGCGTATCTGCCGCAAATCACGCGCCAGGTGCATGCCATGATGGGGTGGGCGGCCCAGGCCGCGCGCACGACGGATTACGCGGGAACGTTCTTGTACGCGTACGCAACGAAGGCCAATTTTGCCGCCGACGTCGTACGCACAGCCCTGGAGGCCGGCGCTCACTACGAAACGTCGGCGGCTGCGGACGTGGAGATTGCTCACCATCTCTGGAAGCAAGGCATTCTAAAAGCAGACCGCATGCTGATCTGCAATGGGTCGAAAGAAGCACATTACACGGACGCCATTCTGCGTCTGCGTCGCGCCGGTTTTTCGCAGGTGATCTCTGTTCTCGATGACCTGGAAGAGTTCGCCACGCTGCGCGCCTGCCCACTTCCTATGCAGTTTGGGCTGCGTGAGCGGGAGGCCGGCAACCGTGATGGCTCTCATCCGGGGAACGATCGTTTTGGGCTGACCGCCGCCGAAATGGACGCCATCACTGCTGGAGTGGCAGGCACGCCTCATGCCGTGGTGATGTATCATGCCATGATTGGCAGCCAGGTGGAGAATGCCGATCATTTTCTGACCACGCTGCGCGCTTCAATTCGCAACTACTGCGAACTGCGCCAGCGTGTGCCGACGCTGCGTTTTTTCAACTATGGAGGCGGCACCCCCACCTCTGGCTACCGGCTCGATTTTGAATTCGACTACACCGGCTTCTTGACTTTGCTCATGGAAGAGATGCGCGCATTGTGCGCCGAGTATCGCGTGCCGATGCCTGACCTGGTGGGTGAATTTGGTCGCTATACGGTCGCGAACCACAGCCTCTTCCTCTTCGACGTGGGACAGGTGAAGGCCGGGGCTGAGGGACAGCCAGACTGGTATCTGATCAATGGCAGCCTGATGGTTTCGGCCCCTGACAGCGTGCTGGTGCCTGACCAGCGCTTCATCATCTTGCCGCTGGATGGCTGGGATCGCCCTGTGCGCGCGGTGCGGCTGGGCAGCCGGCGCACGTGCGATTCGGACGATGTCTATCCGAGGCCGGGCAATGCGCCGCTGATGCTGCCCGACTCCGGCGTTGGTACTGTGATTGCGGTCTGCGGTATTGGCGCGTACCAGCAGATGATCTCTGGCCGCGGCGGCGCTCACCACTGCCTTAGCCCGGAGCCGCGACGTATTATTTTTGAGGAGAAAGAGGGTCGTCTGGTGCAGCGCGTGGAAGCCGCACAGTCTCAGGCCGACCTGATGCGCCTGATTGGCTATCAGCCGGCGCGCCAGCCCGCGCCCATACTGCCTGTGCACCCGCCCATGTGGGCGCCGCTCACGGCCAGCCGCCGGGCCAAGACCGTGCGCCTGCGCCAGCGTCCGGTCATCGCGCAGGCAGGCATCCCGACCTGACTGCACGATGTCACCCTGCCGCTGTGCAGGGATTGGAACGTTGCCAAGAACCAGCCGCACGGCTGGTTCTTTTTTATTCGTCCCAGTAGCTCAGATCGGAGCGCTGCGCTGACCACATCTCTGTGAACATGGCGTCAATGTCGGCCGGTGCACAGACGGCGGCGGTCAGGGGATCAAGCTGTAAGGCATAGCGGGCAGCTTGAAGATTGCGCGCCAGCAGCGCCTCGACGACCAGCTCATGCACGGCCATGTGCGCTCGGTTCAGCGCGGCCAATTGCGGCGGCAGCGGCCCAAAGTGCGTGGCGGTCAGCCCATGGCGGTCCACCAGCACCGCGACCTCCACGCAGCCATCGGGCAGATTGTCAATCAGCCCCTGGTTGCGTACATTGCCGTAGATGACCGCAGGCCGGTCGAGTTGGTGCGCCTCGATGATATCGGCCGCGTATTCTTCGCTGCGGGCCAGGCTGATTTCGGCCTGACCCGCCAACAACGCGCGGATGGTTTCATCGTTGGCCTGGCGCCAGCGCGGCCAGTTGTTGGCATAGAAGCCCGTTTCGCCCCGATAGCCAGCACGGCAGTAGCGTTCGATCAACTCAGGTCGCTTGCGGAAATAGGGCACATACTCCGAGAAATGGCCGCTCGACTCCGTGACGAAAGCGCCGAAAAAGCGCGCGATCTCGAAGCGAATGGGATCGCTGTCATAGATCTCTGGGTCGCGCGCCCGTTCGAGCAGGCGTGGATACTGATCAACGCCGTTGTGCTCCAATACGGTAAACCAGGCGTTGTGGTTGATGCCCGCGCAGCGCCAGTACAACTCAGCATAGGGCACATCCAGATAGTCTGCCAGTTGGCGGGAGGTGCCCTGCACGGAGTGGCAAAGCCCCACCACGGGCAGGCGCGTTGTCTTGAGCGCGGCCAGGGTCAGGATGGACATTGGGTTCGTGTAGTTTAGGATTATCGCGCGCGGGCTGAGCCGTTCAATGTCGTGTACGATGTCCAGCCAGGCCGGGCCCGTGCGCAGCGCTTTGAAGATGCCGCCCGGCCCAATCGTATCGCCAATGCATTGATTGACCCCATACTTGAGTGGAATATCGAAATCGTGGCGCACATTCGCCAGCCCGGCTACTTCAATCGTGTTGATCGCATAGTCACAATCGTGTAGGACGCGTGTGCGATCCGTGCTGGCTTCGATACGCCACGGCTTTTGACTGAGTGCAATCAGCCGCTCGCCGATCTGCTGCGCCAATTCCAATCGCTCGCTGTCAATATCCACCAGTGCGAAGACGCCGTGATGCATCGTGGGAATTGCCAGGATGTCGGTCATTAGTTGGCGGGCAAAGACGGTGCTGCCGGCGCCGACGATGGCTATCTTCACCGGGCGCTGTTGGCCGGACGACGGCATTGCGCCCGCAACCTCGATTCGCTCCTGGCGCCAGGCGGGCATGTCCGCAGCGGCGGCTGGTGTCACGGGAATGCTGGCTGCTGCCCGCGCGGTGTCATCAATCGGAATGTCCACATCCCCCACCTCGGCCGTGGCGACGTGAATCTCCAGCCGATGTTTTTGGCCCACCGCCAGCGGTTTGCCCACGATTCGGACGCGCACCTCGATGCCCCTGCTCAGCTGTAGGGGCGCCTGCGCCTGGATTGTGGTCGCCGATCGCTCGCGGCCATCATGCCCGCTCACGAAAATCGAGCTTGCGCCATAGGCGTCGGCATCGGCCGTGATCTGGTTGAGGGCAATCACCGTGACTGGCGCGATGTTGTTCTTGACCACGAACTCGAAGCCGTCACTGCGGCTGCGGAGACTTTGGGGGAGGTAGAGTTTGCGTAGGATGAACTTGGGAAAAGCCGACATGATCCTCACCGAAGGTGCTGACTAAGCAAAATCCTCACCGATTGGTGAGGATTTGCCTGCTGCCTGGTACCCCCAAGGGGATTCGAACCCCTGTCTCCACCTTGAAAGGGTGATGTCCTGGGCCTCTAGACGATGGGGGCATCCCATAATTCTTTCCAGGACTGGGGCGATTCTACCAGAGATGCGCGCGCCCGTCAAATCTTTGGGCCGTTATGGCGATGCTTCTCGCGTCTGGGAAACAGGGCGACCACGACGACGGCATGCACCGGCGCGGACGGCGCCCGGCCAATGCGCCGTTAGCGCGATTCAACCAGGCAGCGGCCGTTGCGCAGGCACACACCGCATGTTTCGCACAAATCTTCCGCCTGACCAGGCTTCATCAGGCCTTTATCTTGCCGCCATTGCACGAGTTTTGCCACTTCGTCCGCGGGGAAGGGGCGCTCCTGGCCGACCTGCACCAAGATGCGCGTGATGTTGGCGGCTGATTCCAGCTTCTCCAGCTTCAGATAGGCTTCGAACGGCGTCCCGGCCACGGTCACAGAACCGTGGCGCTGCAAGATGAGCGCATCGTAACGTTTGATCAGGTCACGAATGACCACCGCGCCTTCGGCGGAGGCCGGCGTTGCATAATCGGTGGTGGGAATGAGACCCATGCCCATGATGACCTCCGGGAGCAGGCAGCGCGCCAGTGAAATGCCAGCAATGCTGAGAGCGATCGCAATGGGTGGGTGGGCATGGACGACGGCCCCGATGTCCGGACGTTGGCGATAGGCTTCCAGGTGCAACAGCATCTCTGAGCTGGGCCGTAAGCCGCGAGCCGCGCCGTGCTGCGAACCAATGACCTCGAGCTGGTCGTTGACGATGAGCAGTTGGTCTGGCTCAATGAAGCCTTTACTGAAGCCGCTCGGCGTGACGAGATAGCGACCGGCTGCCAACTTCACCGAGACGTTGCCGTCGCTGGCAATGGCGTAGCCTTTTTCCCACAACAGACGGCAAACGAAAACGACCTCTTTACGCCAGGACAGCTCCGTCATCGGCAGTGGGCGACCCGCATTGGTCATCGGTCGTTCATAGCGCGGCTGGGCCATGTATCCTCCTCACAACAGTCGAATCTCAGCGTCTCCATCTTAGCACGGTCGCCCCAAAATCCCAAACCCAAATTCCGATAGCATGGTAGACGTCATTTTACCTGCTCTCCGCTTCCTTCCGCATTTTGTCTGCCGCCGCGGCCGTGCTACAATTCTTGGGTGACTATGTCCCGATGGGTGGGGGGAGCGATGGACAATGTGATCGTTTGTGTCGTGCAGCAAAAAATGCGTTTACCGGCCGACCTGGCCGACTTCGAGAGCGAACTGCGGCGTTTCTTGCGCGTCGCGCAGGCCAAAGGCGCGCAGTTGATCGTATTTCCCGAATTGGCCGGCATGATGGCCGCGCCGCCCCTGCTCAACGGACTGCGCGCCGGTCTCTTGAAGCAGGCTGACCGCGGCCGGCAAAGCCGCGTGAATTTTTGGGAACGCGCGCGCAGCAAAATGGCGGCGGGAACCGCGGGCCTCCTCGGCTCTGATTTTCAGCGGGAATTGGGCCGCTTACTGGATCAAAACAGCCAAACGCTGTGGGACAGCTATGCTGAGTTGTTTGGCCGTCTGGCCCAGGAAGTGAGCGCGACGATCGTGGCGGGCAGCCTTTACACGGTGGACAGCGTGGATGGCGGGATCCGCAATGTCGCTACCGTGTTTGGGCCGCAAGGCGCGGTGCTGGGCCAGCAATCACGCGTGGTGATGGCGGGCGAAAATGCCGCATTGGCCGAAGCTGGCGACGGCTGGGGCGCCATTTCGACGCCAGTGGGGCGCATCGGTCTGCTCTTGGGGTCAGATGTTCTGTATCCAGAGACGGGACGCATCCTGGCTTACCAGGGCGCAGAGATGCTGATCAGCCTGGGCGCGTGTACAGAGCCGGCCCTCTATCATCGCCTGCGTGCGGGATTGCTGGCGCGGGTGCAGGAGAACCAACTCTACGGCGCGATCAGCTTTACCGTAGGCTACAACCCGTTTACGCCAGGCGAGACGGAGCCTTTCATCGGCCGCAGCGCCATCTGCGCGCCGCTTGAGTTCACCAACCGCTACACGGGCATCATGGCCGAAGTGGGCGCAGAAACCACCGAGGGCATCCTGACCGCGGCGTGGGATTTCGCGGCGCTGCGCCAGTTATGGGAGGCGGGCGCGGTGCCTGTGCGACGCACGATTCCGCTGGCTATTGCGGCGCCTATTTTGACCAGTATTTACCAGCGCGGCGCGGGCCAACTGCCGTCTCCCAGCGATGCGGTCACGCCCTTATCGTTGCCTGCGCCGACGGAGGCGTCCGAAGACATCTCCCCACCGGCAACGCCAGAGGCTCCTGCTGCGCTGGATTCGCGGCCCACCAATCCAGATCGGCCCGTCAGCCTCGACGACCTGCCGGTCATGGCTTCCAGCGAAGCGCCGCTGGAGCCGCTGGCCGAGGAGGTGCTAGAAGGGACGTCGGAACCGGCTACAGAGCAAGAACCGGCCAAGCCCCGGCGTTGGCCCTGGCAGAGGTGAGGCATAATCCATGACGCCAGGAATTGAATTACACGTCCCAGCAGATCTGCGCGAACTGTACGATGTGCATGAGTATCGGCATGCCGCTGCGCTGTTATTCAGTGAGTTTCCAGATCTGTACAAAGAAATATGCGATGGACTTCGCATCTTCAGGTTTACCAAGGCCCAAGTCGTTGAAAGCGGGGGGAACGAAAGCGAGATTCCCAAGACTTTTTCAAGTATCCTGCGTCCCAGAGGCTGGATAGAAGGGAAACTGAGTGCTGCGCTCGTTGTGGACAACCAGACTGTCCAACAAGATACGCACAAGATTGACTACATCAAAGGCCGCGTCGCTTTCGATCTTGAGTGGAATAGCAAGGACCAAACGTTTGACAGAGATTTGTTCGCTTTCCGTACTTTCTTCGACTACGACAAGATCAGTGTTGGAATTATTGTGACGCGTAGCGAGGACCTGAACTTGCTGTTTCGCGAGCTGGGTATTACCCAGAAATACGGGGCAAGCACAACACACCTTGGCAAGTTGCTGCCACGTCTAAAGGCGGGCCGTGGCGGCGGTTGCCCGCTGCTCATTTTTGGCATTACACGCAAACTGCTGAAGGAGAATTAGATGTCCAAGACGGCCGCTGAAGACCTTCTTGCACAGGTTCACGGCAAATTTGGCACCATTCTTGCCGATCCTCCATGGCGATTTCAGAACCGAACGGGCAAGATGGCGCCTGAGCATCAACGCCTGAGACGCTATGCGACCCTGGATTTCGAGGAGATTTACCAATTGCCGGTTGGCGAGTTGGCTGCCGAACAAAGTCACCTCTACCTGTGGGTTCCCAATGCCCTCTTAGCCCAGGGACTTGAAACTATGAGCCGCTGGGGTTTCACGTATAAAACGAACCTGGTTTGGTATAAGATCCGCAAAGATGGTGGGCCTGACGGTAGAGGGGTCGGCTTCTACTTCCGTAACGTCACCGAGCTTGTGTTGTTCGGAGTGCGTAATTCGCTGCGCACCCTTCCGCCAGGAAGACGACAAGTAAACCTGTTCCGATCCATGAAGCGCGAGCACTCACGGAAACCTGAAGAACTGTACGATATTATCGAGGCGTGTAGCCCTGGGCCATTCCTGGAACTGTTCGCGAGGCATTCTCGAGAAGCATGGTGTCAATGGGGCAACGAAGTGGCGGAAGATGACCTTGATGCGCTGACTTCTGAGCCAGACAACCGCGCCGAGGGCATTCAACTCGCTTTGCTGGATGCACATGCCGCCGATTGGCGCGCTGGATGAGCTGCGGTTCCCGGACAAAGGCTGAAACAGTTCGCCCTGCCTGAGACTCAAGGCAGGGCGAACTGTTGATTTTGGGCAGCGACGCTGGCGTCTCGTCGAGCCTGATGGCTGAATCTACGGCATGCGATACACGATCACCAGGCGCGGCCGGCCGGCGGTGGGCGGACCGGAGGGCCAGACTCGTTCTGAGCTGTTGAAGCCAACCTGCACACTGGCAGGCCCATCGCCTTTGAGCAAGAATCCAAAGTTCGCAGTTGGTTCGCGCAGCCAGAGCCTGATCGCTTGCGTAACATCCCAGCGCACCCAACCTGATTGATCCGGCAGACTCTGCACATCAAGCGCGGTGAGGTCGTGATCCAGGCTGCTGCTGGCGCCGGGTAGAGCCCAGGGCTGGCCGGTGTTGGCCTGCTGCCAGGTCAGCGCGGCCGCCGCCCAACCCCGGCGCATCATGTGCGCGCTGACTGTCAGCGGCGCGCCGTTGGAACGATCGTGCAAGTACAGCTCCAGCCACGCGCCCAGCACCTCGGCCTCCGCAGGCAGCGCTTCTTGGTTGAAGGACAGAAGTGCGCGTGCCACGGTGTCCTGTGAGCTTGAACCCACGCGCAGAATGGACTCTGAGGCATGGGTCGTGGATGGAGAGCCTGCGCTCATCCAGGAATCATTGACGCCAAAATAACCGCGCACGCCCTGCTGCAGGATCAACGTTCGTGCGTCGGGAACGGCAATGGGCGTCGGCGAGGGTGTTGCGCTTGGCGTCGCCGTGGGCAGCGGGGTCATCGTGTAGGTGGCCGTGGGTGTGGCGGTCGGCACAGCGGAGTTCGTGGTGTAGACCAGGCTCAGGCGCGGGCGTAAGCCGGCGTCGCGGCCATATTCACTGCTGGCAAAGCTGACCAGGACCGTGTCGTTGTTGTCTGTCTGCCCCTCCAGTAGCAGCCCCCGGTTGGCAGCTGGTTGGTTGACCCACAGTTGCACGATACGTGTCACATCAAACACGCGCCAGCCTGAGTAGCTGTTGATCACGCTGCGCATGAGTGGCTCATTCTCACGGTCGCTGTTGGCGCCCGCGACGCCCGGTCTGCTCCAGAGCAGCGGGCCGCCGACATCCTGCATCGCGCGGTTCCAGGTTACGTCTGTTTCCCACCATGTGCGCAGAATTCGATAAACCGAGAGGTTCATCGGCGTGGCATTGCTGCGGCTGACCTGGTACAGTTCCAGGGTCGCTTGTTGGATGACGGCGCCTGGCGGCACGGTTTGCAGGTTGAAATGAACCAGCCCTTTCATGTCGGCGGCGGCTGGCCAAATGTCGTTCGACCAACGGATGTTCAGATAGGCGTCATCGCCGTGATTCGCGTCAGGCGCATACGAGTCAATCCGAGCATCCTGCATGCCGGTGTAGCCCTCTCGCCCTTGCTGCAGGACCAGCGTTTGCCAGTAACCCGGCGTTGGCGTGTTGACGGGCGTTGGCGTCGGCGTGTAGGTTGGCGTGCTGGTGGCGGTTGGCACAGACGGATCGGTGGTGTAAGCAATGCGCAGGGTGGGCCGCGTGTCCACCTGCCAATGGGTGCTGCTGCGGATGTCATAGTAGGCGGTCTGGTTATCCAATCCTTCAATCATCAACATGAAGCCGTAGTTCTGCCCAGGGTTGTTGAGCCAATACTGCACCAACGTAGTCATGTCGAGATTGACCCAGCCGTTGGGTTGGTTGATGATCTGGGATATCGTGGGATCGGTCAAACGGTCAGTCTCCGAGCCGTCGGCGCCCGGTCGCGTCCACGGACCGCCAGTACTGGCATTTTGCCAGGTGGCTTGATATTCCCACCAACGACGCACCATGCGGTATACCTTCAGATTGACCGGATGGGGATTGGAACTGTAGGGAATGTACAACGACAATGTTGCGTCGCGCACCGGGGCGCTCCACGGAATGCTGTCCAAGCCGAAGCGGATCAACACGCGTTGGTCTTCGGCCGGATCGTCGAAATCGTCGCGCCAGCCAACGGTGAGGAGAGAAAACGTGCCGCGGTTGGTGGTGGGCTGCCAACGCACCAGGGTTGTGTCTTGCACATCGTCGAAGTCATACAGTCCCTTGCGGAAGGTGACATTCTGCCAGGGCGTCGCCGTGGAAGCTGCCGTTGGCGTTGGCGTGGGCAGGTCACGGTCTGTCGAGTAGACGACGCGCAGCAGCGGGCGTAGATTGACTTGACCATTCTGTGAACTCAAGAAGGTGTAGGCTGCATCGGTGCCGTTCAAGCTGGTAATTGCCAGGAGCATTCCGTAGTTTTCGTCTGGATTGGCAATCTCGAACTGCACCAGTTCGGTCACGTCCAGGGCAACCCAACCGTCGGACTGCGTGAATACCGTGTCGGCATTCGGCTCGCCGGCGCGATCGTGGCTGATGTGATCCGCGCCTGGCAGTCCCCATTTTGCTCCACTGACTGGTCCCAGCCAGGTCGCCTCGGTTTCGTTCCAGGGCCGCAGGAGACGCCAACCGCGCAGCTGCACAGGTTCGCCTTCTGGCCCAGCCGGGACGAAGAAAAACATCTGCGCCTCGCGCACGCGCGCCGTGGTTGGCACATCATCCAGATCGAAGCGCACCAAACTGCGCTGCGTATCTGGCCGGTCATTGGGGCTGCGGCGCCATTGCAGCGTGAGGTAAGAGTCAGCGCCCAACGGCAGGGCCGGTTGCCAATAACTGATGGTGGCATCGTCGGCAACGTTCTCTCCATAGCGCCCCTCCTGCGCCAGTTTGACCTGCCATGAGCCAGGCGCGGCATGGCTGATCGTCAGGCGCGGGCGCAGTTCGGGCGATGGATTGTCAGCTGCGGCAAAGGTGTAATGGACGGTCTCCCAGTCCAGCCCTTCAACTTCCAGGATCAAACCGAAGTTGCGCTCGGGCGAGGCCGTCCAGTTTCGCACCAGGTTGGTCAAAGGGATATGCACCCAGCCCTGATCCTGGTTGATGTCCACTTCGACCGCGGGCGCGGCCTCGCGGTCTGCGCCCAAACCGGCAGCGCCGGCCGCAACCCAGATTCCCGCGGTTTCGGTATGGGGTCGCGTCCAAGTCACCGTGGCTTCGGACCAGTGACGCAGCATTCCCCACACGCGCAGGCGCGCGGGCGTCGCCGTGCTGCGCCGCGTGACGTAAAGACTGAGCGTGGCTTCGTTGACCGTGTCCGTGGATGGAATCTGCCACAGATCTACCCGCATCAGGGTGCGGTCATTTGGCCCAGGCCAGTAGCTGATCCAACTGACAGTGGTTTCCGGCCGCGCCCCGTAATTTGTATTCGGCGTGCCGCTGGTGATGGTCGCATCATAGAAGCCCTGAAATCCGTTCATGCCTTGCACGAGCGTTGTCGTAATCCACGGGTTTGGGGTAGGCAGCGGCGTGGCCGTATCCATCGGGAGTGGGGTGACTGTTGGCGTATCGGTTGGCGTGGGGGTAAACGTCGGTTCCAGCGGATCGGTCGTGTAACTGATCGTCAGGCGCGGCCGCTGCATGGTTTGACTGTTCTCGCGGCTGGCCAGATTGAAGCGTGCAAAAGCGCCTGGTTCGCCCGCGAGTTGCAAGATCAAACCAGCATTGTTGGCCGGCTCGGCGGTCCAACGCTGCACAAAGGGCAGTATGTCGAGTGTGACCGTGATCGAGCGGCTGTCCGCATGACCGATCGTCTGCAGCGCGTCGCGATCTGCGCCAATGGCCGCCGCGCCTGCTTGCTGCCAGGGCGCGCCGGCCGCAGCTTCTTGCCAGGTCGCTTCGTTTTCCACCCACGCGCGCAGCAGCGGCGCCGCGCTGATGGTCACCGCGCGCGTTGACGTAATGTCCGTTGCTGTCAACTCCAAGCGCGCGCTGCCAATTGTGGCCGTGATCGGAATCGAACGGAGATCGAACAGGAGCAGGGCGCGGCTGCTGTCTTCGGAATACGCCTGCCACTCCAAAGTCAGCGTGTTGCGCCAGCCATCTGGTTGGGCGGGGGTCAATGCGCTCAGGGTCGTGTCACGGCTGCCAGTGTAGCCGGCAGCGCCTTGTTGAAAAACAACGGTTGTCCATTGGGGTGTCGCCGTGGCCGATGGAAATGGGGCAAAGACCTGTGCAAGAACAATGAAGACGACGATCAGGGCGACGGGCATTCCCAACACGGCAACTCGAGTTGACAGGCGCCTTGTCATAATTTTCTCACCTCATGCGTGGTTGAGCCGATTATACTCGAAAGCAACCGAAAAACCGAAAACGACCACGTACGTCGTCATGACGTGGTTTTGGGCTTTGATTGACCTTTGGTAGAATGATCGCGGTCCATGCGACCGGAAAATGTTGAGGAACATGCGAAGACCTATTTCACAGAAACCCCCTGATGAGAAACGTGCGCAAGCCGCGCCGCGCGCCCGTCTCTACTGGGCATTGGCCCTGCTGATGACCCTCTCGTCGCCAGCGGTCATGGCCGCGCCGCCGCGGCAGCCGGCAGCTTTGGGCGGCGAGCGCCTGGTGTTGGCGTTTTACTATAACTGGTTCGATGAAAACACCTGGCGCCAGGACAAAGTCCCTGATTTCCCGGCTGCACTCTATGTATCACGGGATCGTGCGGCGATGGCGCGCCAGATCGAGCAGGCGCAGAGCGCTGGCATTGATGCGTTTGTTGTGAGTTGGTACGGCCCACGTACGGAGAACAATCAGACCGAAACCAATCTACGCATGCTGCTCGATGAGGCCGCGGCTAGAAACTTTCGCATAGCCATTGACTTCGAGACTCAAGGGCCATTTTTTGGATCAAGCGGCGATGTGACTCAGGCCTTGCGTTCGCTCTTAGCGACTCATGCCAACCACCCGGCGTATCTGCGGGTGGACGGCCGTCCGGTCATTTTCTTTTGGCGTCAGCAGCGCTTTGGAGTGGGGGCATGGCAGGGGCTTCGTGATGCGGTTGATCCCGGACGCCAGGCCTTATGGATCGCGGAAGGCGTGGATATTAGCTTCCAACAGGTTTTTGACGGACACCACCTTTACAGCGTGGCCTGGTCGGCCGATCCTGGCGTGCATTTGATCAAGTGGGGGCAGCGCGTGCGCGCCGCCAGCCAGACCTGGGGACGCAAGATTTGGGTAGCCACCGTGATGCCGGGTTACAACGATACGCGCACTGGCCGCGGTGATGCCTTCATTCGGCCGCGCGACGACGGCGCTTACTATGCCAAGACCTGGAATGGCGCACTCGCAAGCGGCGCGGATTGGGTTATCATTACGTCATGGAATGAATGGCCGGAAGGAAGCTACATCGAGCCAAGTCAGGCCTATGGCAGTCGCTATCTGGATTTGACGCGCGATTGGGTCGCACGCTACAAGCGTGGGGAAGGCGCCGCGCCCGCGCCCGCGCCCGCGTCTACACCGCGACCGACCCCGACGCCCGCGCCCACACCTTCTTCGCCCCAGGTGGTGGTGCGCGGCGATGTGATCAATCTGCGCTATGGACCTGGCACCGATTACCCGGTGTTGGAGCAGTTGGCCGCTGGCAGGCGGTTGCCCATCGTGGGTCGAGCGCCCGCGCAGGCTGGCAGGGGCGCGTGGTGGCAGGTGTGCTGCACCACGGATCAGCGCGTTGGCTGGGTGGCCGCCCAGCTCGTAGACGCGCAAGGCCCGTTGGCGCAGGTTCCCGTTGTGTCGCCGCCGCCCGCGCCGCGCGTGCGCCCGTGGAACATACCTCAAGAGGCCATGACAAGTTCATAACAGCCTGTGAGGTTGGGCATGATGATGAGTCGTTGGAGGAGGAAAGGATGGAGAACCGTTTGAGCGCCGAGGCCGCATCTACCGGCCAGGATCCCGAAGGAATGGAAGCCGACATCTTGCGCATTTTGATCTCACGCGAGGCCTTGCAGGCGCGTGTAAGTGAGCTGGGTGCGCAGATCAGCGCCGATTATGCGGGCCGCGACCTTTTTTTGGTTGCCGTGCTCAAGGGGAGCGTTGTGTTCCTGGCCGACCTGATGCGCGCAATCAGCATCCTGCATCGGATTGACTTCATGGCGACATCGAGCTATGGCGCTTCGACCCAATCTACGGGGGTCGTGCAGATTCTGAAGGACCTGGAAGAGAGCATCGAAGGTCAGAACGTGCTGATCGTCGAGGACATCATTGACAGCGGGCATACCTTGGCCTATTTGCGGCGCTTACTGTTGGCCCGCAACCCCGCCTCTTTGTGCATCTGCTCGCTGCTCGACAAAAAGGAGCGCCGTGAATCGGACGTGCCTGTGGATTACATCGGCTTTTCCATTCCGAACGAGTTTGTCGTCGGGTATGGGCTTGATTTCAACGAGATGTACCGCAATCTGCCGTTCATCGGAGTATTGAAGCCGGAAAAGTACCGCGTTTGAGTTTTTTCGGGCGCCTGCGCTGGCCTTTCGACCGGCGCAGACACCCGATGGGCCAGCGCGTTAGCCGCGCAAGCCGTAGAAGAAGTGAAGAATGGTGGCCACGCCGCGGCGAATCTGGGACAAGCTCATTTTCTCGTTGGGGCTGTGCAGACCATCATCGGGCAGGCCAAAGCCCATCATCAGCGAAGCCATGCCGAATTTCTTCTGCAGCAGGGCCACGATCGGAATCGAGCCGCCTTCTCGCACAAAGAGCGGTTCTACGCCGTAGACGGCCTTGTAGGCTGCGCTGGCTACTTTCATGGCGGGATGATCTCGACTGACGCTGGCGCCAGGGCCAGACTGGATCGGCTGGATCGTGACGCGCACAGCCGGCGGCGCCAACGACTGCAGATAATCGCTGAGCAGGCTGCGGATCTCCTCTGGGTCTTGATCCGCAACCAGGCGACAGGAAATCTTGGCGACCGCACGTGAGGGCAGCACGGTCTTGATGCCGTCGCCGGTGAAACCGCCCGCAAAGCCGTTGATTTCCAACGTGGGCCGGCTGGTGGTGCGTTCGACAATGGTATAGCCAGGCTCGCCCCAATCAGTCGGCGGCTGACCAGCTTCAGCCAGCCATGCGGTGCGATCAAAGGGCAGCTGTGCCAGGCCGGCCCGATCTTCATCTGTCAGCGGGCGCACGCGGTCATAGAAATGCGGAACGGTGACATGACCATCGGCGTCGTGCAACTGCGCCAGCATCGTGCTCAGCGCCTGGATGGGATTTTGCACCGCGCCGCCAAAGATACCTGAGTGCAGGTCTTTGTGTGGTCCGGTCACCTCGATATGCAGGGCCATCAGCCCGCGCACGCTGGTGATGATGACGGGACAATCAGGCGCCAACATGTGCGAATCGGAGATGAGACAGACATCGGCCTGGAAGCGATCGTGATGGGTATCGAATAGGGCGTCCAGGCTCGGACTGCCGATCTCCTCTTCGCCTTCGATGATGAACTTGACATTGACCGGCAGGCGGCCATCGGCCTTGAGCATGGCTTCGACGGCGGCCAGGTGGATGATCAACTGGCCTTTGTCGTCCGCGGCGCCGCGGGCGATGAGATTGTCCCCTTCGATGGTTGGCTCAAAGGGGGGAGTGCGCCACAGTTCTGCGGGATCCGCTGGCTGCACATCGTAATGACCATAGCAGAGGACTGTGGGCTGGCCTGGCGCATGCAGCCAGTCGGCATACACCACCGGGTTGCGGCCGGTCTCCAACACACTCGCATGTTCGAGACCAATCTCTTGCAAATACGCGCTGACCCAGGCGGCTGCCTGTTCAACGTCCGGTTTCGCTGCCACCACGGTGCTGATACTGGGGATGCGCAGAAGTTCTTGTAAGCGCAGGAGTCGCTGCGGCTCGCGCTGCTGAGCTACAGCGAGCGCTTCAGTAATGGGCATAAGAATTCCTCTAAAAGAACATGATTGACGCGATTATCGCATAGGAAACAAGGCATGTCAAAACCGATGCCAAAATACGGCTGGATGGGACGCTTGCTTTTTGGCTTGATCCTCGCCTTTGGTTTGAGTCTGTGGGTCAGCCCTGGGCTAACTGCCTCTGCGAGCGATGTCTGGGGCAAAGAGGCCGCGCAGGCGGGCGCTACGGTGCATGTGGTGGCGGCCGGTGAAACGCTGAGTGCGATTGCGGCGCGTTACGGCGTCACCACGGCTGCGCTGGTTGAAGCAAACAAGCTGGACAATCCTGACCGCCTGGCAATCGGTCAGCGCCTGGTGATCCCGCCGCGCGCTGGCCCTGACCAGGCCGTCAATGTGCGGCCGCGCCTGCGTTACCTGGTTCAGCCTGCAGAAACATGGGACAGCCTGGCGAAGAAATTTCGCATAGCGAAGAGCCTATTGAAACAAACCAATATACCTTTGTCTAAAATGTCACTGGAGCCTGGCGGCGTAATCGAAGTTCCAGTCCTGCTCGATTTCTCCGCATTGGGCGTTGATCGGTTCGACATCGCGCCAGCGCAGCCCCAGCAAGGGGACGCGGCCGCTGTTGTCGTGTCCGCCAACCGCCCGCTGACGCTTGCAGTTCGTTACAGCGGGGAGGATCTGGCACCGGTGGCAGGCGGCGTGGGGCGCGTCTGGGCCTTATTCGGCATTCACCCCTTCGCTGCGCCAGGCCTGAGCTGGTTGGATGTGGATATGGATGGCCTTGACCTGCCAGCTTGGCTGCGCTCGGAACCAGACGATCAGCGACTGCACCTGCGTTGGCCTGTGCCGGTGCAGCCTGGCCGCTTTGAGACTCAGCATCTGGTGCTGCCTGCGGACAAAGGCGAGCTGCTCAATCCCACGCTGGTGGCGCGCGAACGAAACACGTTGAACATCATCTGGTCTCAGCACGATCTAGCGCCGCAGTGGACAGGGGTTCTTACGCGGCCGCTAAGCAGCGAGTTTCAGGTTACGTCGCCGTTTGGCACGCGACGCAGCTACAACGGTGGGCCGGTGGCAAGTTTTCACGAGGGGCAGGACTTTGGTGCGCCGGCGGGCACGGTTGTCGTGGCGCCGGCGCCGGGCGTGGTGGTTTTGGCAGAAACACTCGCCGTGCGCGGCAATGCGGTCATTCTGGATCACGGCGCCGGATTACACACAGGTTACTGGCATTTGTCGCAGATCGCGGTCAAGGTGGGGCAGCACGTGAAGAGCGGTGAGAAAATTGGCGAGGTGGGCACCACAGGACTTTCCACAGGGGCTCATTTGCATTGGGAGATGCGCATCGGCATGACGCCAGTCAACCCGTTGACGTGGCTCGAGCGCGTGCTCCCTGAGTGAGATGGGTTGGCCGTGTAAAAACCAGAGCCAGACCGCAGAAGGTCTGGCTCTGGTTCAGTTGAAATCGGTTCGGCCGATCAGCGTTTTTCCCACCAAACGTGGATTTCAGCCATACCTGTGCGCTCGAAGTATTCTACGACGATCGTGTGAGCGCCCGGATTGAGCACGACATCCCGGTAAAAACCGGTGACGGCTTGCTCGCGCCATTCATCAATCTGGTTCGCGCCGTCTACCCACAAACGCACTCCGTCGTCGCTGCGTGCATAGAAGCGGTAAGTGCCGCCGCTAAAACTGGCGCTGCGACTCCACTGCACCGAGAAATGGTCGGCCATCACGCTGGCGGGTGCAGGCGATCCAAAGCCCCAATTGAAGTTGATGGCCGCGTCGCGGCGGGTCAACACCGGCGATCCGCTCAGATCTTCGTTGTTGTAGAATTTGGCTGTCCACGGCGCGCTGCTCGGAGGTGGGGGCGTTGGGGGTGTCGGCGGCGGTGGATTGCACGGAATGCGCAGGCGTTGTCCTACATAGATACGATTGATGTCGCCAATCTGATTGGCTGCGCGCAGACCAAGGACTGAAACATGGAAACGATTGGCGATTTTTACCAGGGTATCGCCTCGCGCAACCACGTACGTGATCGGGCACGCTGGCGGTGTACTGCCGCCCGGAATACACAGCACCTGCCCAACATGAATTCGGTTCAGGTTGGTGATGCCATTGGCGCGCGCGAGCGTCCAGACGTCGGTATGGTAGCGGGCAGCAATCTTGGTGAGCGTGTCACCGGCGCGCACGGTGTAGTATGTACTACAACTGGCTGCCGCTGGCGCCGGATCAGCGGGCGCAGCCAGCGCGGCAAATGGCGTGACCAGCATAAGGCCGGCCAGCATGACGATGAACAACGGTCGCAGTCGTGTCTTCACGGCAAACCCTCCTAACCAAAACTCGCTTGTGTCTCTTGGCGGCGTCGCCTCTTCGCCTCAACTGTTTCGGGAGCCTTGTCGTGCATTTCTGCTGAAATGACGGCCGCCAACTATTCTGCAAGCAGACCTGGGCTTCCTTTTCTAGCCTCAGGAACAAGGCGCAAGTAGCGCCTGCTTGCCGCATAGTATGACGCCGCAGGCTGTAAAAAGTGCCGCGCCTGCGGCGGCCTTGAGGCCGCAAAGCCTAGACTGCTTCGATCAATTCGCTCATTTGGCGGGCGACGCCGAGCAGACTAATTCCAAGTTTCACCCAGTCGCCCGGCTGTAGGCGGCTTACGGCACTGCTCTCTGGTTCATCACGGTTCGTGGCAATCCAAGCCAATACGACGCCGAAGATGGCGCCAATGATGAGACCAAAGACGAGACGTTGTTGTCTTTTTTCCATTGTGCTGTTGCTCCTTGAGTCAGAAATGAAATGGCGCGCCTAACGTCGCAAAGAACGCAGAAGGGCGCGTCCGGTCGTGGTCCACTGAGCGTAGAAACTATGGGCGCGAATCACCGGAGTTGCGGCTTTCTCCGCCCCGCCGTCAACCAGCGCCTGCGCCCATCGCACCTTGGCCTGTGCTTGCGGCGCAAAGGCCTGCGTTTTGCGCTTGAGCGCCAGGGTGCCGCGCACCGCAAAGAACATGATGATGAGGGGGACCAGGCACATGATGAACGACAGAATGGAGAGAATGATGAGCGACGTATCGCGCAAAGCCTGAATCAACATGACGATCTCCGTTCTAGAAAGGACGCGGTTTGGGCGTGCGCATCAATGCGGATCATTTTCTACCGTGGGGTCGGCATTCGTCCCTTGCCCGCGCGGATTGCGGGATCTGCGCTGCAGCGGTCCTGGCTCAATGATGGCGAAAATGGTCATGATGACCAGGATGGCAATCAAGACAAAGCCGATAATTTCCCAGAAGGTCAAATAGAAAACCATTTGTTCTTTTCCTGCGTTGTGTGCGCGCCGCCATCGGGCATGGCCGCGGTCCGTGGCCCCTGCGCAGGGCGCACAACCGTGGATGAAAACAGGCAATCCACGGTGATCCGTGTTCATCCGCGGCCTATTTTCAACTCAGACGCGCGCCATAGTCTGCTTCTGACGATGGCTTTCAGCCTCAGCCAGGGCCACGGCCCCGATCAAAACCACATCGTCGCCCAGGGCGGCTGGCACGATGGATAGGCCTTCCCAATACTGCCGCGGCGCGCGGGCGCGAATCGTCTCCCAAATGACGTCGGTGAGCATCGTTCCTGCCTTCGAAACGCTGCCGCCCAGCACAATCATGCGCGGGTTGAAAAGGTGCAGCAGGCTGGTAATGCCCACACCGAGATAGAAACCGGCGCGGCGAAACTCCGCTTGCGCAAAGGCGTCGCCGGCCTTTGCCGCATCGTGCAGTTCCTTGGCGGTGATCCGCCCTAAGTCGCCGGCCACCATGTCTGTCACCATGCTGACCGCGCCTTTGCGCAAGCCGTCAACCGCATGCCTGGCGATGCTGGGGCCGCTGGCATACGATTCCAGGCAGCCTGTGTTCCCGCAAAGACAGCGGATGCCTTGCGCCTCGACGGTCATGTGACCCACCTCGGCGGCAAAGCCGTGACTGCCCAACAGCATCTCGCCATGCGAAATGATGCCGCCGCCAACGCCGGTGCTGACCGTGATGTAGATCATGTCGGACATGTCGCGACCCGCGCCAAAACGATTCTCGGCGAGGGCAGCCAGGTTGGCGTCATTGCCCAGGAAGGTCGGTACGCCATAAGCTCCGGCAATGATATTGCGCAAAGGCACCATCTCCCAACCGGGCAAGTTGGGTGCAAACACGATGACGCCGGGGGTCGGATCGAGCGGGCCAGGCGCTGCAAGCCCAATCGCTTTGACGACGCCGATGTCTGGTTTGGGCCACACCTGGTCAATCAAGGCTTTCATGCGGCCAATCACTGCATCCTGGCCCTCATCCGCCTTGGTGGCCGTAGCCACACGTTTATAGATTTGTCCTGTGGCGTCGCTCAGTACTGCTCGCACTTGGGTGCCGCCTAAATCAACCCCAACCACATACGAGTGCATAGTTTACGACTTCTCCTCCAACGTCTGTTGAAAAAGTTCTGACGGTTGAATTTACGTCTTAAGTATACCACAGCCTGCGCGCAGATGTGCATTTTTGACTACCAACAAACACGTGATGGGCATCGCAATTAGCTCATTTGTCAACCTGACAGGGGTTTGGTAGAATCCAGACTGACGCCCTCGTAGCTCAGAGGATAGAGCAGCTGTCTTCTAAACAGCGGGTCGCAGGTTCGATTCCTGCCGGGGGTACCATCTAGCCTGCAAGCGGGCGTAAAGTGCACGTTTTTCCTCAAGTTGAAATGGAGGATCTGATCCCCACTTGCATGATACCATGCGCTTTGCGCTGCACTTCTTGTGCAGTTTGGCAGGGCGCATGGTATTTTGTCTAGATGCGCCAGATGAGCGTTGCCCCATATCCCACAACAGGAAAGAAGGAGATACGATGGACACGATCAAGGTGATTCTCAATCCGTATGCAGGCCGCTGGCTGGCCGAGCGTTCGCGTGGCGCCATTGAGCGCGCACTGACGTCTCTGGATATTCCGTTTGTGCTGGAAGTGACGTCCAAACCAAACGCGGCCATTGAGATGGCGCGCCGGGCCAGCCACGACGGATTCCGGGTGGTCGTGGCCGCCGGCGGCGATGGCACCGTCAGCGAAGTCGTCAATGGCCTGGCGTTGGCCGCCGATGATATGGGCAAGGCAACTGCGGGCGTCCTCGGCGTGCTGCAGGTGGGATCCGCGAACGACATGGCGGAGATCGCAGGCGTGCCTAATCAGCTCATGGCGGCGTGTGAAGCAATCAAGCGCGGCCGCACGCGCCTCATTGACTTAGGCGTCGTCAACGGCCGCTATTTCGACAATAACGTCGGCGCCGGGTTCGAGGCCCAGGTCACGATTGAGAGCCGCAAGATCAAGCGCCTGCGCGGCACCTTGCTCTACCTCATCGCTGTCATTCGCGCCTTGGCGCACTATCCCTCGCCGGTCATGCGCGTGACCTGGAACGAGGGCGAGGTGACCCGTCCCTTGCTCATGGTCTCTGTCGGCAACGGACGACGTACGGGCGGCGGTTTTTTCGTCACCCCGGACGCGATCCAGGATGATGGCTTGCTCGACCTGGGCGTCGCTAATGCCCTGCCGCGCCTGCAGATTCTGAAGCTGCTGCCCAAGGTCATGCGCGGCACGCACAAGAATGACCCAGCCATCATGCTCACGCGCACCACCCATGTCACCGTGGAATCAGACTATCCGCTGCCGGTTCACGCGGACGGCGAGGTCATCTACACAGACGCCAAACGCCTCGATATTTCCATCCAACCTGCCCGGCTGGAGCTGATTGTCTAAGCGCATCGCAGGACGAGAGAGCTGATCGGCTGGCGGCGCTGCGGGCCGTAACGCCCGCCTTGGCTGATACGGACATCGGGCTGGCTTTGTGGTATAATCTGCCAGCATTGCTGGCTGGGCAGCAGAAATCGTTCCAGGAGACCGGGCCAGGTTGGCACAAATCAGCAGCACAGAACCGGAGATCTCTCCGATCACTTCCCGGTTGAGCGCCAGAGATGACGCGCGCATCGCTTTGATTGGCGCGCCTTTGATTTCGCTGCGGGTCAACATGAGCCCGGTGATCTGGCGAATTGGCCCAGCCTGGGTGGTCTTGGCGGCCGCGTGGCATGGCCGGCCGGCCGCCTGGAGCGGCTTCTTTCTTCTGCAGCTGGCGACGGCTGTCATCTTAGCCGATTCAATTTGGGGCGCGTTTTGGAATGTCCTGCGCCATGATCCTGGCGCGGCGCCGATGGCAGTCCCTGCGCCGCATAAACAGATGCGTTTACCGTATGCAACCCCTCACGCGCCAGCGGCGCGCTTGGCGCGTTGGCTCAGCGACGAAGCGCAGCCCGGTCATGCGCTGCAAGGTTGGCCGTTGGCGTTGATGCTGTCTGGGCTGCTGGCGCTGCCCCTGGGACGCAGCGCTTTGATTCTGACGGCGGCGGTTGTTCTGGTCAGCCTGCTGGGCCTGGCTTGGGTTCGACGGCGGCATCGTGCGCCCGCCAGTCTGCAAGCGCTCATGATGGTGACGATCCCGTGGCTGCTCGGTCAGTCGCTGGTTGGTCCCATGACGACGCTGACCTTGCCGCTGGTTGTAGGCTTCACCGTTCTCGTGTGGGGCCTTGTGCGCAGCGCGCAGCACACACCGGTGACTTGGTTAGCCCCAGTCGGGTTGCTGCTGGTCGTTTGCACCTTAGTCGTGCAAGGAGCGCCGGTCGCCGCTGGCCTAACCGGCATGGCAGCTTCGATTCCATTTTGGTTTGGCTTGGGCCGCCCAGGCGCGCTGCGGCCGGCCGATTGGGCGCAAATCCATCCCTGGTTGCTGATCACCCTGGCAGTGGCGGCCGCCGGGTAGTGAGTGCTAGAGGCTGAAACAAGGAACGTTTGATAGGACAGGCCATGGTGACGATTGAACAGGTAAGGCAGGACCCCGAAGTCGCGGCGTTTATTGACCGGGCGAATGAGAGCCTCAAAGCCCTGGGTTATACCGAACACGGCCCCCGTCACGCGGGCCGCGTGGGCAAAGAAGCAGCGCGGGTGCTGGCCGAACTGGACTTCAGCGTGCGCGATGTTGAGTTGGCCGAGATTGCTGGTTATCTACACGACACCGGCAACTTGATCCATCGTGATTACCACGCACTTTCTGGCGCGCAAATCGCCTGGCAAATACTGCGGCGACTGGGAATGCCGCCAGACGAAGTGGCCCTGGTGATGGGCGCGATCGGCAATCACGAAGAAGAGCGTGGTATCCCAACCAACCCGATTGCCGCGGCGGTCATCATTGCGGACAAGGCCGATGTGCACCGCAGCCGCGTGCAAAATCCAGATCGGGCCAGCTTTGACATTCATGATCGCGTGAACTTTGCAGCCACGCGTTCGACTGTCTTGGTGGACCCGGAGCAGCGCACGATCACCCTGGCCTTGAACATTGACACCAGCGTCGCGACGGTCATGGAGTATTTCGAGATTTTCCTGAGCCGGATGGTCATGATGCGCAAGGCCGCGGCGCTGCTGCACTGCCAGTTTCACCTGGTAATGAATGACACCGAACTATCTTGATGAGGCAACCGATGCGAATTGTCCGTTATGAACATCAGACCAGCCGCGGCTACGGTCTCGTCGAAGGCGACATGATTCGCCCGCTGGCTGGGCCTCCGTTCGACGGCGTACGCATGAGTCGCGGCGCGGCCGTGCCGCTGGCAGACGCGCGACTGCTGGCGCCGTGCGAGCCGAGTAAGATCGTGTGTATCGGCCGCAACTACGCGGCGCATGCCGCCGAGCACCACGCGCCTGTGCCTACGGAGCCGCTGATTTTTCTCAAACCGCCCAGCGCGCTCCTGGCCCCAGGCGAGGCCATCGAACTAACGCCGTTATCGGCGCAGATTGAGCATGAAGGGGAACTGGTTGTGGTGATTGGCCGCCGCTGCCGGCATGTGCCGGTGGAGCAAGCGTTCGATGTGATTTTTGGCTACACCTGCGGCAACGACGTCACTGCACGTGACTTGCAGCGCAAGGACGGTCAATGGGCGCGCGCCAAGGGTTTCGACACCTTCTGCCCGCTTGGTCCCTGGATTGAAACCGATCTCGACCCGATGCACGCCGCGGTGACATGCCTGGTCAATGACGTTGTACGCCAGCAGGGAACGACCGCCGACCTGATCTTTTCGGTCGCCCAACTCATCGCCTACGTCACGCAGGTCATGACCCTGGAGCTAGGCGACATCATGATGACCGGAACCCCCGCCGGAGTCGGGCCGTTACAGGCGGGAGATCACGTGGTGGTGCGGATCAGCGGCATTGGCGAACTGCGCAACCCCGTCGTTTCGTCTTGAGATAGAACTCACACTTTTTTCAAGGAGAGTCGTTCTTATGCGTCACTTGTTAGATATCAGCGATCTGTCGTCCGATGATGTGTGGCAGATCTTGCATACAGCCGAAACCCTGAAGGCGGAGTGGCGCCAGGGTGGCAACGCGCCCATTCTGCGCGGCAAGGCCCTGGGCATGGTGTTCCAGAAACCTTCGTTACGCACACGGGTGTCATTCGAGATGGCAATGCAGCACCTGGGCGGTCACGCGCTCTATCTCTCGCCCAATGAAATCTCGCTCGGTGCACGCGAGAGTGTGCCCGATGTGGCGCGGGTTCTTTCCCGTTACGTAGACGCCATCATGGCCCGCACCTTCGATCATCAACATATTCTGCAATTGGCTCAATACTCGCGCGTGCCGGTCATCAATGGCCTGTCTGATTTCAGCCATCCCTGCCAGGCGCTCAGCGATCTGTTTACGATCTACGAGAAATACGGGCGCTTGGCGGGACTCAAATTGGCCTACGTGGGTGATGGCAACAATGTGGCGGTCTCTCTGGCGCAAGCCAGCGCCAAGGTTGGCATGTCTATCGCCATTGCATCGCCCCCTGGTTTCAGCGTGGCGCCCCAGGTTGGCGCGGCCGCGGCCGCTGAAGCAAGTAAGCAGGGCGCGGACGTCGTTTTGACAACCGATCCCCAGGCGGCGGTGAGCGGCGCGGATGTGATCTATACCGACACGTGGACCAGCATGGGTCAGGAAGCAGAGGCAGTCCGGCGGCGTCAGGTCTTCCCGCCTTTCCAGGTGAACGAGGCACTTGTCGAGGCCAGCGGCAATGACGATGTCATCGTCATGCACTGCCTGCCGGCGCATCGCGGCGAGGAAATCACCGACGCGGTGGCTGATGGGCCGCATTCGGCGCTGTGGGATCAGGCCGAGAATCGCATGCACTGTCAGAAAGCAATTTTGGCCCTCCTGATGACCTGAACTGGTACGTGAGGGCGGGATTCAGCAGGCACAGGGCCAATCGAATTCCGTATCCTGCCCTCAGGCATGGAGTTCGCTCGTTTTGATCGAGATAACCAGAATTTTTAGCCGCTTTACGTGGGAGAACGCCGCCGACATTCTGTTGGTGGCGCTCATCTTCTACACCCTGCTGCGCTTGTTTAGGGGCACGGCGGCTGTCCAACTGTTACGCGGTATCCTGGTTCTCACGTTCGTGGTGGTGCTCATCTCGAACATGGTCGAGCTGACGGCCTTTCGCTGGCTGGTCAATAATTCGTTGAATGTCATCCTGGTCGCCATTCCCGTCATCTTTCAGCCGGAATTGCGACGCGCGCTCGAACGACTTGGCCGCACGGCGCCGTTATTTGGACGCCGCGCATCGCAAGCCACCACCGAATTCCTGGTCAGCGAGCTGCTGCGCACCGTGGATACCCTTTCTGAGCGCCGACATGGCGCCATCATTGTCCTGGAAGGCGCCACGGGCCTGGAAGAGTATATCGAGACTGGCACGCGTCTTGACTCGGTTGTCTCACGTGAGCTGCTGCTCACCATTTTCTTCCCGAACACGGCGCTGCACGACGGCGCGGTGATCGTGCGCGGCGATCGCATTCTGGCCGCTGGCTGCGTACTGCCGCTCACCCAGCGTCAGTTTGCCGACACGCAGATGGGGACGCGCCACCGCGCCGCGGTCGGCATCACCGAACAAAACGACGCCATCGCCGTGGTTGTGTCAGAGGAGACTGGCATCATTTCGGTTTCACGTCACGGCCGCATCGTGCGCCGACTAGATGAAAAACGGTTGCGCAAGATCTTGCAGGCCTTCTATGAGCCGCGCCGCGCGGCGCCGCGAGATGAGCGATGAACAGCATTTCAGATTTTCTCAACAATTTAGGCTCTATTGCCCTGGCGCTTATCTTGGCGCTGATTGTCTGGGTCGTGGCAGTCCAGCACCAAGATCCATCGGTTGAAAACACCTACGACCGCCTGATCCCCATCACGCGCATCGGGCCTGATCAAGGCGTGGTGCCGTTTGGCGGCCTGCTGGAGCGCGTCCAAATTCGGATTCGCGCGCCGCAGTCAAGTTGGGCCACGCTGGCGCCTTCCAATTTCACGGCGCAGCTCGATTTGCGCGGCCTCAAGGCCGGCACCTACAACATCCCCTTGAAAGTCACCAGCAGCGATCCGCGGGTCACGATCGTCAGTCGTCAGCCGGAGGATGTATCGGTTGTGCTTGAGCCGCTCGTGGATCGCCAAATGCCGGTGCAGATCAACATCACCGCACAGCCGCCCTTTAGCTACTATCTACCGTCGCCGCAGGTGGCGCAGCCGATGACAGTGACGGTCAGCGGCGCAAGGCAGCTCGTGGAACAGGTCGCCTCCGTGGTGGCCCAGGTTTCGCTGTCCAACGTCACGGCGCCGGTGACCGTCCGCCGCCCCGTCCTGCTGTTCGACCTGCAAGGCGAAGAGATTCGCAACGGCCTGACGATCGAGCCGCCCACCGTGGTCATCTCGGCTACGGTTGAACAACGGCCCGGCTATCGCGTCTTGCCTGTGGTGCCCAAGCGCACCGGCCAGCCCGCGGCCGGCTACCGTTACACGAACATTGACGTTGAGCCGCCAGAAGTGGTGGTCTACGGAAGCCCTGCCACCATCAACAGCCTGCCTGGTTACATCGGGACTTTGCCCTTCAGCATCGAAGGCGCGGTCAGCGATGTCATCGAGCGCGTCGGCCTGGACCTGCCGGAGAACATCTCGGTGATCGGCGATACACAGAGCGTCTCCGTGCACATTCGCATCACGCCGCTCGAAGATAGCATTACGGTCAGCCGTTCGCCGGTTTTTTTGGGTTTGGGTGAAGGTTACACGGTCACGACCAATCTGCAAACGGTGGAAATCGTGCTGGCAGGGCCGGTGCCGCGGTTGAATACGTTGAAGCCAGGGGATGTGCGGGTCGTACTCAACCTGGTGGGCCTCGAACCGGGGCTGCACAACCTGGAGCCAGAAGTGATCGTGCCAGAGGGCTTGCGCACTGAAAGCATCGTCCCACGCACCGTGCCGGTGGAAGTGCGCTTGCTGCCAGTGCCAACGGCCACGGTGACGGCCACCAGTGGGCCACAATCGCCGACGCCCACGGCAACGACAACTCGCCGGCCGCAGTGGACCGTGACGCCAACGCCCAAGCTAACGCCCGTGGTGCCGCCGCCGCGGTAGCGACCAAAGAACGAAGATAGCGAAAACTTATGCCAAAACCGATTGTTGCGCTGGTAGGACGGCCCAATGTGGGCAAGTCCACCCTGTTTAACCGCCTGGTGGGTCAACGCCTGGCGATCGTGGAAGATCTGCCTGGCACGACCCGCGACCGTATCTATGCCGAAGCCCAATGGACCAACGTACCCTTTACGCTGGTTGACACCGGCGGCTTGGAGGCATTGACTCAACCTCCGCGGCCGACGCCTGAACAGCCGGCCGCCCTGGCGACAGCTTCGTCAGGCTATGTACGTGAGATTCGCGAGCAGGCGCTCATCGCCATCGAGGAAGCCAACGCGGTCGTCTTTGTGGTGGACAGCGAAGAAGGCGTCACCGCAGGCGATCGTGATGTGGCCGATATTCTGCGCCGCGTGGCCGACAAGGTGGTGCTGTGCGCCAACAAAGCTGACAATGAGGCGCGCCGCCAGGCTGCGGTCGAATTTTGGGAATTGGGCCTGGGTGAGCCGCTGGCGGTCTCCGCCATTCATGGCACTGGCACCGGCGACCTGCTCGACGCAATTGTCGAGCGTTTACCGCCGGTGACCGAGGAAGCGACCGACGATTCCGTCAAAATCGGCATTGTGGGCCGTCCCAATGTGGGCAAGTCCTCACTGCTCAATGCCCTGCTGGGCCACGACCGCGCGATTGTCAGCGATCTCCCGGGGAGCACGCGCGATGCGATTGACACCTCGTTGACTTACGACGGGCAGACGATCACCTTGATTGACACAGCCGGCATCCGGCGCCGCGGTAAGATCGAGGTCGGCATCGAAAAGTACAGCGTTCTGCGCGCGCTCAAGGCCATCGAACGCTCTGATGTGGTGCTCCTGCTGGTGGATGCGGTGGAGAAAGTCACGGCGCAGGACGCGCATGTCGCGGGTTTCATCCTGGAAGAGCAGAAAAGCGCAGTAGTCATCGTCAATAAATGGGATGCCATCGAAAAGGATGAGCACACGATGAACACCTACCGCGACATGGTGCGCAGCGAACTGCGCTTCATGGACTATGTGCCGGTCATCTTCATCAGCGCCAAGACGCGCCAACGCGTCAACTCCGTGCTGCCCACCGCGCTCAAGGTTGTCCAGGAACGCCGCGTGCGCATCCCCACGGGCGAGCTGAACCGCCTGCTGCGCGGCGCCGTGGACGCCAACCAGCCCCGCTTCAAGGGCGGTCGGCGCCTGCGCTTCTACTTCGTCACCCAGGCCAGCGTGAACCCGCCCACCTTTGTAATCTTCGTCAACGATCCCGATTTGCTGCACTTTTCCTACGAGCGTTATCTGGAGAATCGCATCCGTGAACATTACCCGTTCGAGGGCACGCCGATCAAGCTGGTATTCCGCGGTAAAGCCGGCGCGGACGATGCCGAGGTTTAGTCACGGCGCCGCGGCTTGCAGTCCTCGACCTGTCGACGAGGTATTCTGGCGCATCATGATGCGCTCAGCACAACTGAGGATTCATGTCACGAATTCGCTTCATTGAAATAGCACTCCTGGTGACCCTGGCGGCCGCGCTGGCCTTTTTTGGCTACATCGGATATGAAGCCATACCGAAGCCAACGCCAACGCCGATCCCACGCCAAACCTTCGACGGCGCGCTGGCCTTGGAACAGGTGCAGGCGCAAATGCGCTTCGGCCCGCGGCCAACGGGCAGCGAGGCCAATCTGCGCCTGGGCGATTACATCACGCAGACGTTGCAGTCGCTCGGCTGGCAGACCACCATCCAGGACTTCACCTATCGAGACACCCCCGCGCGCAATATCCTGGCCCGACGGCCCGCGCAAGCCAAGACGGCCAGCACGAAGCGTCCAATCATCCTGATTGGCGCGCACTACGATACGCGGCTCTATGCCGACAACGACCCCGATGTCACCCGACGCAGCGAACCGGTGCCCGGCGCGAACGACGGCGCCAGCGGCGTCGCGGTTCTGCTGGAGCTGGCGCGCAGCCTCGATGCTGCGGTGATGCAGGACGATGTCTGGTTGGCTTTTTTCGATGCGGAGGACAATGGCCGCATCAACGGCTGGGACTTCATCGCTGGCTCGCGCTTCATGGCGCAGAACCTGCCAGCAGGGGCGCGCCCGGAAGTGGCGGTGGTCGTTGACATGATCGGCGACGCCAATCAGCAACTCTACCTGGAGCGCAATTCCAACGAGAAATATCAGCAGCAGTTGTGGCAGATCGCCGCCAAGCTCGGCTACCAGGCCGCGTTCATTGCGCAGCCCAAGTGGACTATGGTGGATGACCATATTCCCTTCAAAGAAGCCGGCATCCCGGCCGTGGACATCATTGATTTCGACTACCCCTACTGGCATACGACGCAAGACACGGCCGACAAGCTCAGCGCGGACAGCCTGGAACGTGTGGGGCGCGTGCTGGAGTATTGGCTTGAGGAGACGAGGTAACGCATGACTCTGCGTCCCGCACATCGGCTTGACCGCATTCCTCCTTATGTTTTCGCCGCCCTGGCCGCGCGCATCCGTGCGCTGGAAGCCCAGGGCATGGACGTCATTCGCCTCGACATCGGCAGCCCCGATCTGCCGCCGGCCAATTTCATCATCGAAGCGCTGGCCGCGGCCGCGCAACGGCCTGATGTGCACGGCTATCCCAGTTACACGGGGACACCCGCCCTGCGCCAGGCCATCGCCGCCTATTACGGACGGCGGTACGGCGTCAGCCTGCACCCCGACCATGAGGTGCTGCCGCTGATCGGCTCCAAAGAGGGCATCGTCAACCTGACGGTAGCCTGGCTCGATGCGGGCGACCTGGCGCTCGTGCCTGACCCTGGCTACCCGGTTTACCAGATGGCGGCGCTCATCGCAGGCGGCGATGCCTATTCCGTGCCGTTACGCGCGGAAAACGACTTCCTGCCTGACCTGGACGCCATCCCAGTCGAGGTGGCGCAGCGCGCGCGCCTGTTGTGGCTGAATTACCCGAATAATCCGACCGGCGCAACGGCCGACCTGGCTTTCTTTGAGAAGGCGGTGGCCTTTGTCCGTCATTACGAGATTCTGCTGTGCCATGACGCGCCGTACTGTGACGTGACCTTCGATGGCTATCGGGCGCCTAGCCTGCTGTCCGTACCAGGCGCCAGGGACGTGGCGATCGAGTTCAACTCACTGAGCAAATCGCACAACATGGCTGGTTGGCGCGTGGGCATGGCCGTGGGCAATCCGACGGCGATCAAGGCGCTGACCCTCATCAAGAGTAACGCGGACTCCGGCATCTTCACGGCGATTCAAGAGGCCGCCATCGCCGCGTTGACGGGCGATCAGTCCTGGCTGCAAGCGCGCAACGCCATCTACCAGGCGCGGCGCGACCTGGTGTTGGCCGGTCTGGCGGCGGCCGGCATTCAGGTCGAAGCGCCCAAAGCCGGCCTCTACGTCTGGGCGCATGTGCCGTCTGGCTTCACCGCGGCTGATTTTGCCACCCTGCTCTTGGAAAAAACGGGCGTCAGCCTGACGCCCGGCTCTGCCTTTGGCGCGCACGGCGAGGGCTTTGTGCGCGTCTCATTGGGGATGGAGACCGAACGCATTCGAGAAGCGATGGGGCGCGTGGGCGCCTTTCGCTGGTAAAGCATAGGAGAACGACTATTTCTGCGCATCTGATAGAAACCGATAAGCCCCGTGATGTAGCCTTGCTCGTCGGCGTCGAACTGCCGAACCAGGATACGCCCTGGACGCTCGAAGACTCGATGGCCGAGTTGGCGCAGTTGGCGCGCACCGTGGACGTGGACGTGGTGGCGACGTTGACGCAAAATCTGCACGAGATCAACCCGGCGACGCTGATCGGCAAAGGCAAGGTCGAGGAGATGATCGCCCTGTGCACCGCCAGTGGGGCCAACATCGTCATTTTCGATGAAGAACTGTCGCCGCGTCAGCAGCGCGAATTAGAGAAGCTGCTGGGGCTGGAGATCAAGCTGCTGGACCGCACCGCGCTGATCCTGGACATCTTTGCCCAGCACGCCAGCACGCGCGAAGGCGCGCTGCAGGTGGAACTGGCGCAGTACGAATACCGCCTGCCGCGCCTGACGCGACAATGGACGCACCTGGCGCGTCAGGCGGGTGGGGGAGGCGGCCGTGGCGGCAACGCCGGCGTTGGTCTGCGCGGCCCAGGCGAAACCCAATTGGAAGTGGACAAGCGCGAAATCAGCCGACGCATCACGCACCTCAAGCAGGAGTTGGAGGAGGTGCGCAAGCACCGCCAGCAGTACCGCCAGCGCCGGCGCCAGGCCGCGATTCCAGTTGTGTCCCTGGTTGGCTATACGAATGCGGGCAAATCCACCTTGCTCAACGCACTGACCGGCGCCGAGGTCTACGCAGCGAATCAGCTCTTCGCTACGCTCGATCCCACGACCCGGCGGCTGGTGCTGCCAGGCGGCCGCGAAGTGCTGCTGACCGACACCGTAGGCTTCATTCAGAAACTGCCCACCGACCTGGTGGCCGCGTTTCGTGCGACCCTGGAAGAGGTGGGCGAGGCCGACCTGCTGCTGCATGTTATTGACATAACGCATCAAAACGCATTGGAGCAGGCCGCGACGGTGGAAGAGGTGCTGGAAGAGATCGGCGTGACCGACAAGCCGATCATCACGGCGCTGAACAAGATAGACCGCCTGCCGCCAGAGGGGCTTGAGCGCACGCAGGAGCTGCGCGCCCGATTTCCCAACAGTATCCCCGTGTCGGCGCTGACGGGGCAGGGGCTGGAGAACCTGATTGTGGCGATTGAAGAACTTCTGACCGAGGAGTTCATCCCGATCAAGGTGCACATCCCGTACCGTGAAGGCGACCTGGTCGCGCTGTTCCATCAGCGAGGGCTGATCGAAGAAGAGAAGCATGACGGCACGGGCACCACGCTGGTGGGGCGCCTGCCGGCGCGGGTCGCGCCGCTGTTTGCGCGCTACCGGCGTTAAGCGGCAATGCTGAATGAGGAAAGCTGAATGCTGAATAGGGCAGAGCGCATAGCACAAAGTGCAAAGTGCAAAGTGCAAAGCTCGCTCCATTTTCAGCGGTCTCTGATCTCCGATCTCAATTCAGCGTTCCTCATTCAGCGGTCCTTTGGGGCTGCCAAACGCGGCTTGATGGGCGGCGCGAACGGCGCCGTCTTCCAGTTTCGCATAGACTCTTGTGGTGACAGGCGAGCTGTGGCCGAGCGCCGTTTGCGTCACGCTCAGATCATGGGTGGTTTGATAGACCTTCGTGGCGAAGAAATGGCGCAAAGCGTGGGGTGTGATGCCTGCATCTCCGAGACCCGCGGCCGCGGCCAGCGTTTGGAACATGCGCTCGACAGCTTCGGTGCTCAGCCGCAAGATCTTGCCGCCTGAGCGCTTGTCATGACGGGCAAAGACCGGCAATTCGCCCAGTGGCCGCCCTGTCGCGCCGTCGAGCGCCTTGCGCGCCTCAAGATACGCCTGAACCGCGCGCCAGGCGGCGGCGTCGAAGAATACCTGTCGCTCCTTGCGCCCTTTGCCCACGATCCACGCCGTATACGCGCCCTCGACTTCTTGACGCAACTGTTTGCGCTTCAGCCCAACCGCTTCACTGATGCGCAGCCCAGTGCAGCGCAGTACTTCGATCAACGCGATGTCGCGCAGACGCGCCAGGCTCGCGCGCTCGTTGTCTGGCGCTACAGCGCGCTGGCGCGCTGCTTCGATCAACTGCTGCACCTGGGCCGCGGTGGGGGGATGCGGCAGCAACTGCGCCGGCCGCTGCGCCTTGCGCGTTCGCCGCAGGCCCTCGCGCAGGCGTACGGCCTGCTGGCCGCTCAGCTCCAGCCAATCTCGAATCTGCAAGAACTCAACATAACGCACGAGCGCCGCCAAGTAGGTTTGCAGGGTGCGCTGGCTGACCCCGCGCTCGTCGAGCAACCAGGTGGGCCACGTGAGAATCTGATCCACCGTCAACGCCTGGGGCAGGGTGGTCTTGGCGTCCGTTTCGCACTCCTGTTCGAGATAGAGCACAAAGGCGTTCAATGCGGTGCGATACGCGGCGCGTGTTTGACTGGCGCCGAGCATCGCGTCGCCCAAAAACAGCTCGATGCTGGTTGTTATGGCCGGTGATGTATTGGTGTTTGACATGCGAAACGCTCCGCTGGCCTTTGATGGCAGCCACACGATGGGGCGGTCACGGCAGGGTCTGGCTGGCTCGGCCTATCTCTTTTTACATCGCACAACTAAACTTGTACCGCTTAAAAAGCATTGTACGCCAAAGCGATCCTCCTGTCAAATGGCCCCTGTGGTGCGCAGTCCGCACCACCCACGTGCGGACTAGAAGAAAACAGCCGGCGAGACATGAAAGCGATCGGCCAGGGCGCGAATCTGACGCACATTCAGCTCGCGCCTGCCCGCCAGAATCTCTGATACCACCCCTTGCGACCCAATCTCAGGCAATTCTGCTTGCGTCAACCCGTGCTCTTGCATCAGATAAGCCAGCACATCCGTTCCGCTGCTGCGTGGCATTGGATAGTGCCGTTCCTCGTAAGCGGCGATCACGACACCCAGTGTATCGAGTAAGTCGTACAACGGATGGGTCTCGTCAGTTCCCACGTCATCAATCAGGCGGTTGAGCCTTTCCACGGCGACTTGATACTCATGCTCGTTGCGAATCGTGAAGATTGGGCTTATGGCAGCCCACTGCGCTTGCATGTTCTGAATCAGCACACTCATTTTTTCCACTCCCCCCGGTCATAATCGCTATGCGTCAATATATGCCGAACGTACACCTTGCCTCGATTGAAATGAACGGACGCAATCAAACGGTACTTATTGCCTCCGATGTTGAAGACCACCAAGTCCCCCACCAAATCTGCTGACGGAAAGGTTGCGCGTAGCGCGGTGAAGCTGCTGTACTCGGAACGCTCGATAATTTTGTACCAACGCAACAACGGGCCTTCGCTATCAGGATAACGTTCCCAGAATTCGCGCAGCGTCTTCCGTGAGATGATGTGCATGGCACGAGTATATCTCAAAATGAGATATGGCGCAATATCTGATTGATTTGACAATCGTTCTTTCTCCCATTACACTGTAAACGATCGTCCCCCTGTGATTCATCGTTCAGCGTTCATCATTCCGAATTTCTGTCCCATGGTGACGCCAAACACCAAAGTGTCTTGATTAACAATGAAAACTACGCGTTCTATGTGTTCTTTGCGTTCTCTGTGGTAAATTACTGCGCGGCGGAGCGCAGAGACAACAACAGGAGATGCAACCATGGATGAAACGACAACGACCCCGGACGCGACCGAGGATCGGTTCGCGTTCAAGTGCTCGAAGGGGCACATCAGTTGGTACAACCGCCAGGACGCGTGCGCCAAGTATCGCGTCGTCTATCGCGGGGAGAACGGGCTGAACACCCTGGCCCTGCCCTGCCGCTCGCCCGGCTGCGGGCTGGTGGTCAAGGTGCAGGTCAACTGCGGCGGCGTGACATGAGCGCGGACGGCCCCCTGCTGCCCTCCGAGCCGCTCGACGCGGCCGATGAACGGCTGCTCGCGACCTTCGACGAGATCGAGAAGCAGCAGCTCGACTTCTTCGACAGCGCGGCCAAGCGCATCATCGAGCTGGTCACCGCGCTGCTGGGCGTGCTGGTCGCGCTGCTGGCCCTGGGCGACAAGTTTCCCCCGGCCTACCTGGCCGGCCACGCCTGGGTCAAGGGCCTGGCCGCGGCCGCGCTCGTCTGCTACGTGCTCGCCCTGGTCGCGGCCGCGATCACCACCGCGCCGCGGCGCCTCAAGCGCTATGCGTACAACCTGACCCTCATGCGCCAGGAACTCGATGCCCTGCTGGCGGTCAAAGCGCGCTGGCTGACCATCGCCGGACTGCTCTTCGGTCTCGGCGCCATCACCCTGGCGTTGGCCCTGGCGCTCATCATCACATCGGCGTGAGGGGCACCCCGAACTTTGCCACGAATTGGACGAATTTCACGAATTCATCAGGGCCAATTCGTCCAATTCGTGTCATTCGTGGCAAAACTCCGCTTCTTTGCGCCCTGGCGTCCTGGCGTTCAGGAATCCTGCCTGTAATTTGCTCCGTTATCCACGCGTGGTATACTCCCCGCACGTTTTCCTGCTGATTTTCCCATCGGTTCGTCCAACTGAAAGGAGCCTTGCAACGATGCATCGTCGAATGGTCTTTGTCCTGCTGATTGCGGTCTCGTTGTTGTTGCCCGCGGCGGCGACGCCCGTCGCGCGCGCCGCCGATTCACTTCCGACCAAACAACTCGCTGGCCCGGCCGCGGAAATGGCTGCTATGCGCCTGCCCGCGGCCGACACGCTCGGCGTTCGTTCCCATGCCGCGATGCTGCCGATTACCTTCGGCGCAGACGGCGCCTGGCGCAGCCAAATCGCGGTGGATGACGCCGCGGGTTTCAAACTGCTGCTCCTCTCCCCCACGGCCGCCGATTGGCAGCTCGACGTGATGATGCCTGATGCTGGTTCTGTCAAGTGGCAGAAGGACAGCGCCAGCGCCGGCGTCACTGCCCAGGAAGCCGCCGTCGGTCTGGATGGCGTCAGCCATCCCGCGCAAGCCTTCACGTTCGACGCCGCGCGGCCGGGACTGTGGCAGGTCATGGTGACCGCCCCTGCGGCCGTCTCGGGCTCGGTGCAAGGTTTCCTGGTTGTTTCCAGCCAATCGCCGTATCGTCTCTACACTTATGTCAATACTCAGCGCCTGGTGGTCGGTCAGGAGATCGGCCTGGTCGCCTCGTTGTTCGATCAGCGCCAGGCGAGCGACAGTGCGAAGCCGGCCGCGCTGGCCGGCTCCATCCGTGAGGCCAGCGCGACGTTGCGCGGCCCAAACGGCGCGTCGCAGGCACTGCGCCTGGCCGATGACGGCCGCCACGCCGATGGCGCCGCGGGCGACGGGGTCTTTGGCGCGATTTTTGTGCCGTCCCTGGCCGGCGATTACACGGCGCAGGTCACGGTCACGGGCGCGACGCCAGAGGGCGCGGCGTTCATCCGCACAGGCGAGCACGCGTTCCCGATCCTGGCCGCCAACGTCAGTCTGAGCGGCGGCGCGGAGGCCCGCGTGGCCGACAGCATGCGCCTGACCGTGGTCGCGCCGGTCAGCGGCCTGGCCGCCGGTCAGCGCGTCAACGCCTACGCCGAGGTCTGGAGCGCGGGTCAGCCGGCGGCCTGGATCGGCGGCATCGTGACGTCCGATGGCGCGAGTGTGCCGCTGAGCCTGGACGGCCGCTGGTTGGCGCTGGCCGGCGCCCGCGGCGCGTTCGAGCTGCGCAACGTGCGCGTGCAAGATGTGGACACGTCGGTGGTGCTGGCGCAGGTGGACCAGATGGCGTTGAAGATGGGAAGCCTGCCGGAAGCGGCCAAGGGCGCCGTGGCTGAAATTACGGAGGAGATGCGCATGGGGCCGCGGCCGGCCAATCTGGCCAAGGCCGACGCGCCGAACGCCGGGCGCCTGCTCTTGGTGCATGGCTACTGTTCATCCAGCAATCCCTGGCCGTTGGCGCAGTTCACCAATGCGTCGCTCTTTGCTGATCTGAATCGCAACCGTACGCACGACCAGTTCGCCAACCTGATCAAGACCTTTGGCGCGGCCTGGACCTCGTTTGGCGTCGTGGCGCACAGCCAGGGCGGCGCGGCCTCGCTGCACCTGTACACCTACTACTGGAGCGGTTTGGACAATGCGACCGGGCCGCGCCTGATTCAGTCGGTGGGGACGCCGTACCAGGGCACCAACCTGGCCGGCAATCTGGCGCTGCTCGGCCAGATCTTTGGCGCGGGCTGCGGTTCCAACTACGACCTGACCTACAGCGGGGCTGCGACCTGGCTGGCTGGCATCCCATCCTGGGCGCGGGCTAAGGTCTACTATCACACCACGTCCTTTACCGACGTCTGGTATCGCTACGACTATTGCAATATCGCCACCGATCCATTCCTGAGCGACCCTGAGGACGGCGTGGTGGAGCAGGCGTATGCGCAGTTGTCCGGCGCCAACAACCTGGGCCACAAGACCGGTTGGTGTCACACGAGCGGCATGCGTGACCCGGCGCAGACCTCGGATTCCAGCCGCAACGCCAACATGAACAGCAACGCCGCACGCTGATTGCAGTGTTGTTGACAGGATGAACAGGATTGACAGGATGACAGGATAAGACAATCCTGTTCATCCTGTCAATCCTGTCTTTGTCAGGCTCGATTACAAGACACGCGCCGCGTCTGGGCCCATGCCAACGATGTCCAGCCGCCGCGCCGGGCCAATCACCTGGCGCGGCGAAACGCGCAGGCGCAGCCCTTCCTCGCCCGTGTGCATTTCGAACAGCAGCCGCGTCAATACATCCTCCGCGCGCAATAACGCCCGGCGATCATGCTCGTGCGCCAGCGCGTACGCGTGGCCAGCCTGCCGCCAATTGGTCTGGCTGAGCAGCGCGCCGGCCAACGTGCGTACATCCCGCAACACCGACGACAGTCCGCAGCCCCAAATTGGGTTGGGCGCCATGGCCGCATCGCCAATCAACACCAGGCCGGGCGCGTGCGGATGCTCGACCCAGGCCTCGGCGCAGTCAAAAGTCGCCATGGGACCGCCCAGGCGCGCCCCGTCGAACCAGGCAGGCGGCACGCCGATCTCTTGACAAACGGCCAGCAGGTGCGTCAGGTTGCGGTGCCCACCCAGGCTGACCGGCGTCGTTTCCGTGGGGTAAACGACGTAGGTGCGAAAGCGTTGATTGCCGAGCGGAAAGAGCATCGCTGCGCGCGCACGCGGCGGGTAGTAGAGCACATGGACGGAATCCTCCGGCGCTTGTACGCCTTCCAGCAGCACCCCAGCAATCGAGAGCGGATGGGGCTTGCGCTGTACGATGAAACCGCCCCAACCGCGCGAACGCGCCAGGCGGCCATCGGCCGCCACCACCAGGTTGGCGCGCAGGGTCTCAAGCTGACCGTCCATCTCAGCCTGCACCGTGGCCGGATGTCCAGGCTCCACGTGAATCACGGCGGCCCCCCGCTGCACGCTGGCGCCGGCGCGCGCAGCGGCTTGCAGCAAGGTCTCCTGCATCGTGGGATGATAGAAGGTCAAAGCGCCAGCTTGATGCGGCGTGGTGAGGATCAAGTCTCGGCGGTCGCCGGGCGGCGCGCCAAACGAGGTGGTCCAGTAGCGCACTTCGCGGCCGCAGGTGAGCATGGCGGGCAGCAGCCCCAGCGCCCGCGCCTCGGCCACGCCCCACGGATGAATTGCTTCGCCGCGCACCCGATCCTTGAAGACCCGCTCGCGTTCCAACACGAGCACTTCAATTCCCTGATTGGCCAACACCGTGGCCAGGGCTGAGCCGGCGATCCCCCCGCCGATCACGATTACATCGTAGGCCATGCGCGCATCCCCAATCTTGACATCACAGTCCCGCGCCTAGTTTTATGTCAATGTTGTGCTGTATTCCCCGCTGCCATTGGCGCAATCTCGATCAGCGGCAGATAGATGCTGGGCATAGACTTAGCCGCCTCCAGGTGAGAGTCACAGCCAGGGATTGAGGACGGGGACGCCCGTGTCTCGAAAGTCAACATCGTTACGCGTTACCAGGGTGCACTGATGATACAGAGCAACGGCCGCAATGAGTGAATCCATTGCTGGTAACGGGCGCCCGCTCCGCTCCAGGCGGCCGGTTAATTCTCCCCAGGCAAGCATCACGGGGACGTTCAGCGCCAAGATACGATCTTCAAAGCGAATCAGTAGATCTTCGGTCAGCCAGCGATGAAGCGCAGTTTTGCGCACTGACTCGGATAGTTTCGCGATGCCTTTGGCCAACTCACCGATTGTGACAACACTGAGGTACACGCTGTCAGGATCAACGGCATCAATCCAGGCAATAACACGCTCGTTGGGACGTGCAGAGACAAATTCTGAGATTACGTTGGTATCGAAGAGGTACTTCACAGGACCACCTCATCACGCAGTGGGCTAGTATCTCGTGTCAAATCCAGATTAGCGCCAGCCAGCGGTGAATCGCGGAAAAACTCTGACAGTTTCTTCTGACGTAGCAGTAGCTTCCGATAGTCCGCAAAAGACAAAACGATCGCCGTTTCTATGCCACGCTTTGTGATTAGTTGTGGCCCATTTTTTACGGCTTCTTCTACCACTTCGCTGAATCTACCTTTTGCTTCCTGTAATTGCCAAACTTGTGTCATGAAGTTGTCTCCCTTTAGTTGTATCAGTCTAGTCTGACTAGATTTTACACCTCATCACATGATCCCGTCAAATTACCGCCACGATACGGCGAGTTTCACCCAAAGGCAACTGGTATGCGGCGCAGCAAGAAGGGAATCGGCAGGCGCGCGAGCCAGGGCACGGCGGCAAAACTGAGACCGAGCAGAGTGTCCTCGTCAATCATGCGCAGCTCATCTACGATGTAAGCGAAGGGAAACGGCGAGCCAGGCGCGTAGTTGAGGGTGATGCCCGGCCGGCCATCTACGCGCGAGGGCAGCCATTGTGCGGTCATGGGCAGCACGCGCTGCACCACCCCACGGCGTCGCACCAGGTTGACGCCGTGGCCCTGGCTGTCAAAAGCCTTGCCCAGCCAGCCAGCCAGGGGCGTGATGACCAGGCCAGGGGGCGCAAAGCGGCGCAGCCAGGCTGGCCCCACGAACTCCGCCCGGTAGTCGCCGGCCAGGCTTTCAAAGCTGGGCGAGGCCAGGAGCGTAAAGGCCGTCCGAAAGGCGCCCAGCGAAAGGCTGTTGATCGGCGCCTGGCGACCCCTGACCGGCAGAAAAAGGGAAGTCGTCATGGTTTCCACCTGTGCAATCTGGCGGATTGCGCTACTGAAAATAGACATCCTGCCAGGGGGCGCCTGGCAGGATGTGGTTTGTCGCCGCAATCGCGGCAGTGAATCCCAAGTCCAACCTGCGTGGATTGGTGGCTGCTTTCGTAGGCCGCAGAATCAGAAGTTGCTGTAGAGCAGCGCCTTCTTGACGTCGCCGATGGCCTTGGTAATGTCAATGTCGCGTGGGCACGCTTCGACGCAGTTGAAAACGGTGCGGCAGCGCCAGACGCCGTCGCGCTCATTGAGCACTTCGAGGCGCTGCATCCTGCCCTGGTCGCGATCATCGAAGATGAAGCGGTGCGCCTGCACGATGGCCGCGGGGCCGACGTAGTCCTCATTGGCCCAGAAGCTGGGACAGGCGGTGGTGCAGCACGCGCACAGGATGCACTTGGTAGTGTCATCGAAACGCTCACGCGCCTCGATGGTTTGCAAGCGCTCGGTATCCGGCGGCGGGCTGTCATTGATCAGGTAGGGCAGCACAGAGCGATACTTGGCAAAGAAGGGCCGCATGTCCACCACCAGGTCTTTGACAATTTTCATGCCGCGAATCGGCTCCACCGTGATGTTGGCGCCGACGTGCTTGACCAACGTTTTGCAGGCCAGGCGATTGCGGCCGTTGATGACCATCGCATCCGAGCCACAGATGCCGTGCGCGCAGGACCGGCGCAGCGTCAGGGTGCCATCCTGGTACCATTTGACCTTGTGCAGCACGTCGAGGATTTGGTCATTGAGCGCCGCCTCGACCTGATACGTTTTCCAGTAAGGCTTCTTGTCCTGTTCAGGATTGAAGCGCTGAATTTTGATACTAACTTGCATCATGGGCCTCCCAGGCAAATACGGAACGCTGAATTCTGAACGCTGAATCTTGAACCGACACGGTGTGGGCCGACATTCAGCATTCCTCGTTCAACATTCAGCGTTTAGTAGACGCGCTCCTTTGGCTGGTACTTGGTGATTGTAACCGGCTTATAAGTCAACTGCACCCCAACGCCGCTGCCGTCATCTTCCAGGCGCGCCAGGCTGTGCTTAAGCCACTTGACATCATCGCGCTTCGGATAGTCGTCGCGGGCATGACCGCCGCGGCTTTCGGTGCGCGCGAGCGCGGCCGCAGCCGTAACGTAGGCCAGGTCAAGCAAATTTCCCAGCTCAAAGGCTTCCAACAGCTCGGTATTGTAGCGTTTGCCCTTGTCCATGATGGAAATGTTCTGGTAACGCTGCTTCAGTTCGCGCAGCTTGCTCAACGCCTCCTGGCACAGCTGCTCCGTGCGGAAGACGCCCACATTGGCCATCATCATGACCTGCATGTCGCGCCGGATATCGGCCACGTTTTCCTTGCCCGTCGCGTTGCGAATGCCCTCCAGGCGAGCTTTGACATCACCTTCTGGATTGGCCGGCAGCGGTGTGAAGTCAACTTGTTTGGCATACTCGGCCATGCGCACGCCGGCTACCTTACCGAAGACCACCAGGTCCACCAGGGAGTTGGTGCCCAGGCGGTTGGCGCCGTGCACGGATACGCACGCGCACTCGCCCGCGGCGTAGAAGCCAGGGAGCACCGTGTTGTTTTCGTCAATCACCACTTCCGCATCCAGGTTGGTGGGGATGCCGCCCATCGCGTAATGCGCGGTGGGTTGAATGGGCATCGGCTGTTTGACCGGATCCACGTCCAGGTAGGTGCGGCAGAAATCGGCAATGTCGGGCAGTTTGGCTTCGATCTCCTCCGCCGTGACATGGATGGGCTTGCCATCCAGGCCCTTGCGGCCGTCCATCTCTGCGTACTTGTTGATGGTTTCCGGTCGCACGTCCAGGTAAACGTAATCCTTGCCTTCGACGCCGCGGCCCTGCATGATTTCCAGGTAGATGGCGCGGGAGACGACATCGCGCGAGGCCAGGTCTTTGACCGTGGTGGCGTAGCGTTCCATGAAGCGTTCGCCCTTACCGTTGATCAGCACGCCGCCTTCGCCGCGCACCGCTTCGGTGATCAGGATGCCCATGCGCCAAATGCCGGTGGGATGGAACTGGAAGAATTCCATGTCCTCCTGCGGAATGCCGCGGCGCAGAGCAATGGCGTTGCCGTCGCCGGTCAGCGCGTGGGCGTTGCTGGTGATCTGCCAGACGCGGCCAAAGCCGCCGGTGGCAAAGCAGACCGCCTTGGCATGGAATACGTGGTATTCGCCGGTGTCAATCTCCAACGCCACGATGCCGTTTACCTTGCCATCGGTGACGAGCAGGTCAACGACATGGAACTCATCGAAGAAGGTGACATTGTTTTTGATGCACTGCTGGTAGAGGGTTTGCAGGATCATGTGCCCGGTGCGATCGGCCGCATGGCAGGCCCGGCGCACCGGTTTCTTGGTGACGTTGTTGGTGTGGCCGCCGAAGGGACGCTGGGAGATGCGTCCGTCTGCGGTGCGATCAAAAGGCAGGCCCATGTGCTCCAATTCGTAGACCACATTGACGGCCTCTTTGCACATGAAGTCAATGGCATCCTGATCGCCCATGTAGTCGCTGCCCTTGACCGTGTCAAAGGCGTGCCATTCCCAATGGTCTTCTTCCAGGTTGGCGAGCGCGGCCCCAATGCCGCCCTGCGCCGTACCGGTGTGTGAACGGGTGGGATAGAGCTTACTGACTACGCACGTCTTGGCGCCCTGTGATGCGTACAGGGCCGCCATCAAACCAGCGCCGCCGGCGCCGACAATGACGACATCAAATTTATGGGTTGGCATGGTTGATCTCCGTCTCAGGCCTTAATCTGGAAGCGAAAAATGGTCATGACGCCCATCAGGATCATCAGGCCAACCAAGAGATAAACAAGGCTCTTGACCACCAGGTTCCAGCCTGGGCTGCGCACGTAGTCGTCAATGACCCAGCGCGCGCCGTTGGCGCCATGGATAAAGGCAAACAGGAGCAAGGCCATGTCGTAAAGGCTCCAGAACCAGCCGGAAGGCCCAGTCCAGCGTTGCACGATCACGTCGAACGTGATTTTCTCGACGCGCAAGACCAGGTGCATGTAGAGCAGGTGGAACATGGCAAGAAAGAGCAGGGCCAGGCCTGAAAGGCGCATGAAAAACCAGGACAGCGCCTCGAAGCGGCGGCCGCGCACACGATACTGCGAAAGTGCACTCATGATGGCTCCTCCTACGCGGGTTTGAAAAGCGTGCTCAGGGTGACAATGGCCGCGGGCACGAAGATGAGCAGAACAACGACCAGCGCGATCCGGTACATCAAGCGTTGGTATTTGGTGGAGGAAGGCCAGAAGTCCACGATGATGACGCGGAGGCCGTTGATCGCATGATAGATAACGCCGAAGATCAGGAAGACTTCCATGACCTTGAAAGGGGGACCGCTGTAGAGAAACAGGAACTTCGAGAAAGTCTCTTCGCCCAGGTTCATTAAATAGATGTCGAACACGTGCAGAAAGAGAAAGAGAAGAATACCGAGTCCGCCGACACGGTGCATCATCCATGCCCAGTGACCTTCACGGCCCCGGTAGGTAATGCCCCGCCACAGGGATTCAACGAGCGCCGCCATAACGAGCTAGCCTCCTTGTGTGGTTGAACTGCATCGCAGCTTCAGCAACGAAGCCGCGAGCCGCTGCCTGAGTCCAGGCCTTAGATCCAAATGCCGAAGGCTCCTCAGGCTCTTGAGTGATGTAACATCCTAAACCCCTACCGCGCCGCGGGGTATGACGCAGCGCAGTTTGTTCAGAAAGTCACACACAAATGATTATACAGGCAGAACGAGTAAAGTACAAAGTGCAAAGTGTGGAATGCAAGGCGGCAGCGTGCTGCCAGCGTTTTGCATTCTGTGCTTTGCACTTTGCATGAACTACAGGTTGGCGATGATGGCGGAGGCAAACTCGGAGGTCTTGACTTCGGTAGCGCCTTGCATTTGGCGGGCAAAGTCGTAGGTGACGATCTTCTGCTCCACCGTCTTGATGTATGCGTCAATGATGGCCTGGCCGGCCTCTTTCCAGCCGATGTACTCCAGCATCATGACGCCGGAGAGCAAGAGCGAGCCGGGGTTGACCTTGTCCAGGTTGGAGTATTTGGGCGCGGTGCCATGCGTGGCTTCGAACACGGCCATGTGATCGCCGATGTTGCTGCCGGGCGCGATGCCGACGCCGCCCACTTCGGCGGCCACTGCGTCCGACAGGTAGTCGCCGTTGAGGTTGGGCGTGGCAATGACATCGAACTCATCCGGCCGCAGCAGCATCATCTGAAACATGATGTCGGCGATACGGTCCTTGATGACGATCTTGCCGGCGGGCGCCTGACCGTTGTAGGGCGCCTGCCACAGCTCGTCCTCGGTGATGGTGACATCGCCGAATTCCTCTTTGGCTAACTCGTAGCCCCAATTGCGAAACGCGCCTTCGGTGAACTTCTGAATGTTGCCCTTGTGCACCAGGGTGACGCTCTTGCGGCCGTACTCCAGCGCATATTGAAGAGCCTTGCGCATCAGTCGCTTGGTGCCGAACGCACTGATCGGTTTGATGCCAATCCCTGCACCCTCGAAGAAGCGCGCGCCCATCTCCTCACGCAGGAAGCGCGCCACTTTTTCATTTTCAGGCGTGCCTGACTTGTACTCAATGCCGGCGTAAACATCTTCGGTATTCTCGCGGAAGATGACGACATCCACTTTTTCGGGATGGCGCAGCGGGCTGGGCACGTTGGGGAACCAGCGCACGGGGCGCACGCAGGCGTACAGATCCAGCTCCAACCGCAGCGCGACGTTGAGGCTGCGGAAGCCGCCGCCCACCGGCGTGGTCAGCGGGCCTTTGATGCCAACGTAGAACTCGCGAATGGCGTTGAGCGATTCTTGCGGGAAGTAGTCGCCGTAGGTGTTGAACGCCTTCTCGCCGGCATAAATCTCGGCCCAGGCCACCTTGCGCTGGCCGCCGTACACCTTCTGCACGGCCGCATCCCAGATGCGCATACTGGCCCTTGTGATGTCCGGCCCGATGCCATCGCCTTCGATGAACAGCAGGATGGGATTGTCCGGCACTGCCAATTTGCCTTCGCGCACACTGATCCGAGCCCCATCTGTGGGAATGATAATTTTATCGTACGCCATGAAAAGCTCCTCCTTCGTAGGCGCCATTTTACCATCGAATGGGCAAAGCCCTTAAATTTTGCACGGCAGCCCGAAGCCGTCTGGCGACGACGTGAAAGCCCCGGCATGGCTGGCGTCCGGCGTCGGCGTGAAGACAGGCGCTTGACAAACTGATCTCTACGTCATACACTTGCGCAGTATTCGTGCACTACTTTGTACCGACCCAGGTGCATGCCCAGGCCATGATGGCCACGCCGCTGCAGGTCGCACCAGGCGTCACCCGTCTCTGCCAAAACGCCGCGCCGCCAGGCGATGATGACTACTTCCTACCACCCCACGCTCCCGATGGATAGCGAGTTTCATGTTTATCATGCTTGCTGAGGAGGTATCCTCTATGTTGCCCATCTTCGTGCGTGCTAGACAGACTGTTGCCCGCCTGCATCGCCCGCGCCTACCGATGACGCCGCCCCGCGGCATCGCATGGCAGGCTGCCGCGACGATCCTCATGCTGCTTGCGGCCAGCGCACTCCTCACGCGCTCATCGCTGCCCGCGCAAGCCTTCGGCTCCACCTTTCCCGGCGACGTGCATCAGGATTTCACGAGCCGCGCCCTGCGTGGCCTTGGATTTTCTGGCAGCCAGGCCAACAAGATTATCAAAGGAATCGTGCGCGCGGACGTAAGCGGCGACAACGGCTACTACACCTATCCACCTGCACACATGGACGATTATACGTTCACGCAGGCCCGCGGCTGGATGACGGCGCGCTGGAATACGGCCCTCGACTATGTGGGCAGCTGTAGCACACAGGATTTCGCGCTTGAACAGTTGGGCCTGATGCTGCACACTGTCCAGGATTTCTACAGTCATTCCAATTTCGTCGAAAAAGGGGGCGCCCCCCCGCTCGGCGCCCAATTCCGCACCACGTTCGGCAACGTAGACAGCCTCAATACGCAGGTCACCGACGCGGCTGGCCAGCTTCTGCGCATCAAGACCGAGAGTTATGTTGACTTGATTACGCACAACCAGGCCTGCTGCAGCTACCAGCTCGTGGGCGGCGGCAACGGCGGAACGCCAACCCTAGAGCTGGTCTGCAACCAGGATCGGCTGCGCGACGAAGTCACGGCCTGCTTTCACGCCGACATGAATAAGGATATCTCAGCCGGTCTGGCCACATCCATCGGCGCGCTCATTTTCGCGGCGCCGCAGAGCGCGCAATACTACGACCAGGCCGTGGCAGACGCCATGGTCGAAACGGTCAAGCAGTGGCAGCTGTTCGAAAGCGATGTGCACCAGCGCTATGGTTCCAATGCCGACAAGATCATTCGCCAGCTCAAGCATGGTTGCAACGACTATGACGTGGTGATCACCGCCAACCAGCCCTCGTATCAGGCCTGCACCAATGCCGGATTTACCATCAATATCTATGACAGCAATGGCAATCCGATTGATCCGGACACCTCCCTGGTCAACTCAACCAATCCGGGCGAATACTTTCGCGCAACCCTTGACGGCACGCGGGTTGATCAAAACTTGCAGCGCATTGATGTCGGCGTGTACCGCTACAACACGGCTGCCAACCCCGCGCTTTATTTTCGCACCGCACAATCGCATCTGTTCCTGCTGGATGTCTGGCGCAAGCAGTTCTCCACGATGGGGATTCCCGACAAGATCGTCGGCGGCGGCGACCTTCTTTTTAATGTAAAGCTGCCGCCGCAGCAATACTACCAGGCGCAGTGCAGTCGTATTCCCAAGGTCTGGGACTCCACGCAGTGCCAGTATGTCTTGCCGCAGCCGCTGCCCAACATCACGTGCAAGCCGGATGAAAATCAGAGTGTGGCCGACCTGGACCTGGCGATGATGCCGGAGTACCAGGCCGGCTCCCCCATCGCGCCCGTGGCCGCGAGCCCCGTGGTCACCAGCCAGGTGGCGATTCTCGACAACGGCTATGGCTTTGCGCTGGCCCAGCTTCTCAACGGTCTCAACATCCCCGCGGACCGCCTCCAACCCGATTTCACACCCGCGTTGGCCGCGCGCTACCCGGTCTTGTTCATTCCCAGCGGCGGCTTGAGCGGCTATGCCGATTCCAGCCTCATGAAAACCCGGCTCGCTGCGTATGTGGCTGCCGGGGGGACCCTGATCGTCATGGACCAGGCAACCGGGCAAGATTTTTCGCTTTTACCCGGCGCAGGCTGGCGCGCCTATGGCTTCCAGGAGGATTTCTACTGCCAGTTCGCCTCGGTCGGCATTGCAGCCTATGCCGGCATGTTTGCCAGCCAGCGCAGCTCGGTGCTGAACCTGAATATTGACGGCTTCTTCAGTGCCATTCCGGTCGGCGCGCAGACACTGCTGCGGCGCACGGCCACCGGCGCACCAGCCATGGTGCTCTACACGCCCGGCAGCGGGCCGGGCCGGGTCATCGCCACGACCGCCTACGCGGATATGGCAACCTTCATGGGCCAGGGCACGGAGGACGAGCATGCCTTGCTGCGCGACCTGGTGGTTTGGGCGTTGCGACAGGATAATGTCGACGCGTATGGCGATAGCGACGCCGTAGCGACGACCCTGACCATTACCAATACAGGCCATGTGACAGCCACCAGCGCCTCGCTCTCAATTTCGGGCCTGCTGCAGCATGCCTACCGCGCCTACGATACGCTTCTGGCGCCCGGCCAGGCCACGACCTTGCCCTTCACCGCGACCCTGGATGCCGGCTTCCCGCGGGGCTATCAGGACGTGAACGCACTCCTCTTCGCCGATAATGGTTCCCTGGTCACGAGTCAAACCGCGTATCGGTATGCCCTGCGCACCTTCGATGGGACTGCACAGAACTGGACTTACCAAGGCTCGCCCCACGTGCTGGTGATCACGAGCGACAACGAGCGCTATCCTTACGGAGCGACAGCCCTCTTTACCTTCCATCTCTGGAACTATACCAACGCCGCTGCGCACTATCGGGTTGATTGGCGGGTTTTCCAGGTCGGTGAGTTTAGCCAGCAGATCACGGCGCCGGCTGGCCAGGAAGGGACTTTTCTTTACCAGCTGCCCAACCTGACGAAACCTGTGCGCCTGAGCGCGGCCTACTACGTGCAGGAGGGATCAGAGTGGCGCCTGCTTGGCTCGGCTGAGCGCGGTATTTGGACCGTATCTCCCGATTTTAGTGTGCAGATGGTGACCGCCAAATCCACCTACAGTACCAATGAAACGGTGCCCATCACCGTGAGTGTCATCAACCGCCTGAATCTACCCCAGACTATCAGCGGCGCCGTCACGGTCTACAACGCCGCGCGCCAGGCGTTGATCACGCGCACGTTGGATATCACCCTGGCGCCCAATGCCGTGGGACAGCGCACCGTGACCTTCGCCGCACCTCCCTGGCCCGTTGATTCCTATACCGTGGAGTGGCGCACGCACGTCGCCGACCTGCCCGCTGGCAACTTTACCGTCCCCTTCATCGTGCCCCTGGCCGCACTGCAAGTGCATGCCACGCTGCCGCCGGGGCTGGCCGGCTCGACCCCGCTGACGCTCACCCTGGCCAATCTGAGCGCAGTCGACGCGTTTAGCGGCACGCTTGCCGTGACCTTGACCAATCCGGTTGGTCTCGACGTCTGGACCCACACGGAAGGCCTGTCCCTGGCCGCCGGCGCACAGGCCACGCAGCATCTTACCATGACCCTGGGCGTACTCACATTCGGCGCTTACTCTTTGCACTACAGCTTTCTTCCCTTCGGTCAGAGCCAGTCCTTGAGCGGCCGCATCCTGACTCTACAGAATAAGCTGGCCGGCTATGTGGAGCTTACAGACGCCACCGTACGCGTACGCGCGCCGCTCCATGTGGCGCTGCACCTGTTCAATGTGGGCGATTTCACCGTGGCGCCCACGATGACTTTTAGCCTGCCTCTGGCTGGTATCAGCGTTACCCAGCCCAGTCCTTCCCTGGCGCCGGGCGCGGTCGTGACGCGCAGCGCTGTCCTGACCCTACCCGCCATGCTCGATTCCGGCGCGGCCAGCGTTGTTGCGACATTGACGCTGGCCAATAGCATCTCGCGTACCGCGCCCATCTTCCTCACCCCCGCCGCCATCGCGGCGCAGCTTTCTGGCACTACGGCGCTGGCCGGGCAGTCGTTTGCTGTACGTCTGACCAATACGGGCGGCATTGACGCCAGTGTGAACTACAGCCAGACCCTCCGCGATCGCTTTGGTCACATGCTCGGCCAGGCGGGCGCGTTGTCGCAGACTATCGAAGCCGGCGCCGCCGTGACCGCAAGCCTGGCTGTGCCCGCGAGCGCCGTCTCCGGCCGCTACACCCTTGCCACGCACGGCATCATCAGCGGCACTTTCGACCACTTTGACCAGGAACGCACGGTGACCGTTGACGGCGTCGCCGCCGCTCTGCAGGTGTTGACCCAGCGCCCATGGTACCTTACGACCGATACGGTCACAACCACTGCCGCCATCACCGGCAGCGGCGCACTGCTGACTGGGACTGACCTCGATCTACAGATCGTGAAAGCCACGGCGGATGTCACGAATCGCTGGACGACCTTTGTGGACACCGACGGCTTGCCTGCCAATGACGTGCGTGCGTTGACATTCACCCCTGACGGGCTGAAGTGGTTCGGCGCGGTTGACTGGCAGGCTGGCCCTAGCGCGGGACGCGCTGGCGTGCTGGACGACGGCGGTACACCCTTCGATAAAGCAGACGATACCTGGCAACACTTCGACGCCAGCGATGGACTGCTGGCTGACGAAGTGCATGACCTGGCCATCGAAGGCAACGGCCTGATCTGGTTCGGTAATCTGGGTCAGTTTGCCGGCTCCGACGGGGGCAACCACTGGCCTCACCAACCCGACAATCGCCCATTGATCAACACGGGCGGGGTCAGCGTCCTGGATGATGGCGGTACACCCTTCGACAAAACAGATGATACCTGGCAGACGTTCAGCGAGGCCGACGGCCTGGCCAACTACAACGTCAACGCCGTTGCGATTCAAACTATCAGCCCAACCTTGGCCTACAAGTGGTTCGGCGTTCATTACGGCGGCGTGAGCCTGCTCGATGACCACGGCACGCCTTTCAACAAGGTTGACGATACCTGGGTTACTTTCACCCCCGCCGACGGCCTGACCAGCAATCGTGTCTATGCAATCCGGATTGACGCAGCGGGCCGCAAGTGGTTCGGCACGCAGGGGGGCGGGGTCAGCCTGCTGGACGATAACGGAACGCCGTTGAACAAAGATGACGATACCTGGACTAGTTTCACCAGCCAGGATGGGCTGCTTGCCGACAATGTGTATGCGATTGCCATTGATAATGCGGGCTTGAAGTGGTTTGGCGTTGCCTCTTCGGGCGGTACACGGCCCAGCTTGCCCCTGGACGCCGACGGCCTCAGCGTACTTGACGACCACGGGACCCCCTTCAACAAGAATGATGACACCTGGCAGAGTTTTACGACAGCGGACGGCCTGGCGGTCGGCGTCGTCACTGGCATTGCCATCGACGCGCACGGCCGTAAGTGGCTGGCAACCGGGGCAGGCGGCGTCAGCGTGCTTGACGATCATGGCACGCCCTTTGACAAGACTGATGATACCTGGACAACCTACACCAGCGCGGATGGTCTGGCGAATGATGTCGTACAGGCCGTACGCGTGGCTCCCAGCGGCCGTGAGTGGTTTGGGACAGTCAACGGGACCAGCGTGTTGGGCGAGAATGAGGGCGAAGGGTTGCGCCTGGTGTGGGAACGCCACGCGTCCGTTGACCTGCCCGGAGTCACGCAGGTCATCACGAGCGCAGGCACGCTCACCGACACAGGCAAGTACTATCTGCTCGGCCGGCTGACAACGCCCCTGGGCCAAACCGTGGCCCAGGCCGCACCCTATCCCTTCTATGTCTTCCCGGCGCAGACGGCGCTCCTGCTCGACGCCGGACCAGGGCCGGTGCGTCCGAGTCAGCCGTTGACGCTGAGTGTGGTGGCGCGCAACGACGCGGTCCTGCCGCTGGACAACCAAACGCTGACCGTTACCCAGGACAGCGCGGTCATCTATGTCGCAGGGCCTTTCAGTGTGCCCGCTGGGGGCGCAACGCCCTTTACCGTGACCACCGCGGCGCCGACCACACCCGGCCTGACCCGCCTGGCCGCAAGTATGGGGTCGCTCAGCGTCTCCGAGGATATTACCGTCAGCGCGCCCCTACTGCAGGTCGGGATAGATGCGCCCGCGGTCGCAGGCCGCGATCCCTTCTCACTGACGGTGGTGCTTACCAACAGCGGTCAGATTGCAGCCGACGTGACGGTCGCCGTGGCGCCCCAGGCTCGCCCATTACGGCCGGCCGACGGCAGCGCGTACCACCTGGCGCCCGGCGAGACGGTGCGCGCCGCGTCGAGTTTTCAAATCAGCCAGGATACGACCTTTGACATTCAGCTCAGCGGCGATCTGAGCCAGACGTTGAGCGTGGGGGTGAGCGAAGGCCAGCGCGCGAGCCTGGCTGCGAGCGTGGCGCCGCTCAACCTGGCAGGCCAGGTGGATGTTGCCGTACAGGCGGCCAACCTGGGGACGCTCGCCTATCCGTTTGGCGCCGTTTTTGTCGTTCATGGGCAGACCGTGACGCGCACCTACGCGCCTGCGCCGGGCGCCGCGATCAGCGATACGGTCGGTTATGTGCTGCCTGCGGGCGCGTACACGCTCACCTACAGCAGCGCCGCGGGCAGCGGCAGCATTCCATTTATGGTACGCGCCCCGCGGCTGAACGAGATCACCGCCCAGCTCGACGTGCCCAACTCCGTGGCCGCGGCCACGCCAGTAACCGTGACCCTGACCAATGAGGGTGACAATGACGTCAACGGCCATGCGGACGTGACTACGCCCTGGCAGAGCCTTTCGCTGCCCTTTGCTCTGCCTGCGGGCGCGCAAACGACCCTGACAACCACCCTGAGCAGCGACGGCGCGCTGGGGCCGGGCGTCTATACGGCCACGGTGCAGGCCGTCGCCAACGGCGATGTGCTGGCGGACGATTCTGCCCTATTTAGCATCACGCCGACGTCCATTCGCCTGGGCCTACCGGCTGCAATCACCGCCACCGCGGGCAGCACCATAACCGTTGGCGTTGATGTAACCAACGGCGGCGGTTTGACCGGCCTGGTCGCCGTAGGTGTTGATCTGATTGGGCTGCAGAATTACACGCGCACGCTGGTGCTGCGGCCGGGCGAAACCAGTCACCTGGACTTTGCCGTGGCTATACCGGACGACCTGGGCGCCGTGCGCGGCCAGGGGAAGGTGGTTGCGGGCGATGCGACTGGTACGTTCCCGGTCCAAATTGAAGGGCTGACACTGGCCTTGAGCGGGCGCAGCGACCTGCCGGCCTATCACGTCGGCGATATGGCTGTTGTCACCCTCAATGTGACAGACACCCGCAACCTGCCCACTCCTGTCCCCTTGCAGGCGCGGGTCAACGCGGCCGGCAACCTCTACAACACACAACCCTTCACCCTGACCGGCAGCGCCAGCCTGATCTTCACCGTGCCGGTCATGAGCCGAGATAGCCTGGTGAGTTTCGGCATCTACCAACCCTCCGGGCGTTCGCTGCTCCTGGATACCCTGCGCCTGCGTACGATCAGCGGCGTGGTGTATGTCTACCCGGACCGGGATGTGTATCTGCCAGGGGATACCGTGCTCGCCACGGTCGTTTCACAACTGGAAGGGCCGCTGGCCGTCAACGCGCCTGGGTTGGTGTCTACCCTGGATGTCGTGACCGGCACCCAGGCTTTCAGTTTTACGTTGCCGTTCGATCTCAACGCGGGCAGCTATCAGATCACCTACGACCTGGCCGATTATCGGAATGTGGCGTCGTTCGAAGTCCAAGCCGTACAGGCCAACATCGTGCACGCCGATCTGATCCGCAGCGGCCTCGAGGCCGGCGCGCGGTTGGCGATCGAGACCAACCAGCCCCTGCCGGACGCGACCATAGACTGGGAGATTCAAGACCCGCAGGGCGGGACGCTAGGCGCCTGGCAGCTCGCCCTTGACCTGCCCATCAACTCCTCAGACGTTGAGCTGCCGCAACATACTTTTGCAACGTCTTGGAGCGGCACCCACCGCCTGGCCTATACGCTGCGCTGGCAGGGGCGCGACATGGCTTCGGGGATGCTGGCCTTTGACGTGGATGGCGTCAGCTTGCTGGGAATTGCGCCTGCGCGGTCGGTGTATCGCGCCGGCGCAGCGGTGACCGTTCTCGCCAGCGCCGTGGGACAGGGCAGTGCGACATTGTCTTATACGGTGGACGGGGCCGCCGTTGGGCAGCAGATCGTGAGCCTGCCTGGCGGCCTGGGCAGCTTTAGCACGATGCTGGACGACTTGTTGCCGGGAAGTCATCAAATCACCGCGGACCTGGCGCAGGGCGGCAGTCACAGCGCAGCCGCGGCGAGCGTGAGCGTGGCGCCGCTGCCCTCCGTCGCGATCGTCCCGCAGACGATTCCGGTCAGCGCAACCGAACAACTGCGGATTGCGCTGCGGGCCGACGAGGACGGAGCCACAACTTTCTACCGTTGGGATGCGGGTGACGTCCTGCAATACCTGGACCAGGCCCTCACGCTGCCCAACCCGCGGCGGCATCTGCTCAGCGCGTACGCGCGCGGCGCGGATGGCGCGGTCGGGCCGGTGACGCAGCAGCGCTTTGCCGCCAACGCTTGCTACACGGCCGACGCCAACGCAGACGACCGCATTGACGCCTTAGACATAGCCGACGTGGCCGGACGCTGGAACAACCGCGTGGGGGACCCGCCGTATAGTCTGCTGGCCGATATGGACCTCGACGGCGACATTGACATTGTTGACATCGAGCTGGTGGCTGCGCGTTGGGGGCAGGATTGCCTTTGCAGCCTGGCCGATTTCGACGGTAGTGGCAGCATTACCGTCGCCGACATCGAACAGCTGGTCGCGCACTGGGGATTCACGTCCCTCGACCCGGCCTGGGATCCGCGCTTCGACCTGGACGGCAACGGCGCAATCGCCGTCGCGGACCTGGTGCTGGCAGCCACGCACTGGGGCGCGACTTGCCCATAGGGAGGAGGCGCATGAATCCCCGGCACACAGGCTATCTCGCGACCAGTCCGAGAAGTCAAGCCAGTTCAATTGTTTGACTTCTCAGGCTGTGAGAAGTACACTTCTGGCATGAAGCGTTCCCCAGGAGACCGAGTCGAAGCTGTGTCTAGTCGCGAACACCATATGCGTCCTACGATCGGCGTTCTAGCCGGTTGGCAAATCTACTGGACAGCCAGGCCGCTTAGTTACCTGAGTCCCATCTTTCGTGGAATCCGCGTGGCCGCGGCCGACCTGGGCTGCAACTTGCTGTTGGGCTGCGGTTTAGGCCCAACCGCGGCATCCAGCGACCCTTTGCGCCCCGCCTGGCCGTTCCCTTCGCCGGATGCCGACTTCGTGCCGGTCGGTCCCTGGAACACGGATGGCCTCATTGCGATCAATCCACTGTATTCAGAAGCACGCTCGCGCGATCTGCAGCAAGTGAGAGCCTCCGGCCATCCACTGCAGTTCATCGGTTCCGGGGAACATGGTCCTACGATCGTGGCTGATAACGCGGGCGGCATCCTGGCCGCGATGCAACACCTGGTCGAGCATGGACATCGGCGTATTGCGTTCATCGCCGGCGGCCAAGAGGACATGGCGGGTGACAGCGGCGCGCGCCTGATGACCTACCGCGCCGCGCTGGCCCAGTATGGGCTGACGGCCGATGAGCGCCTGGTGGCCTATGGCCGGCATGACTATGACGTTGGCTACACGGCCATGCAGCAGGTGATCGGCTCTGGCGCCGCGTTTACGGCCGTACTCGCCAGCAACGATGAATCGGCCTTTGGCGCGATGCAGGCGCTGGCAGAGGCCGGCCTGAAGATTCCCCATGACGTGGCCATCATCGGCTTCGATGACCGGCCGGAATGTGCTGTCCAAGAACCAGCATTGACCAGCGTGCACATCCCCCTTTTCAAGATGGGCTATCGAGCGGTGGAACTGCTCCTGCAGCAGATGAGTGAGCGCAGCGAGCCGGTCGAGCCTGTAAAAATGGCAACCCGCCTCGTGCTGCGGGAGTCGTGTGGATGCGGGTGGCGCGAGCTGCGCCTCCATTCGCTTACACCGCCCGCACCAGCGGTCGAGCTGAGTCATGCGCCCGACCGGCCTGCGCGCCTGGCGCACGCGATGACCGAGGCGATCCTGACCGAGGCCCAGAGTTCTACCTTCGACACTGTCTATCGGCATTGCCAGCAATTCATCACGGCGTTTGTCGCTGGCGTAGAACAGCGCGACCGGGCGAGCTTTCAGCGAACGCTGGACGGGCTGCTGCGCGAGGCGGCCGCGGACGGGGAAGGCGTCCACGTCTGGCAAGCGGCGGTCGCGCTCTTGGGCAGCGAGCTGCCGACGCTGTTAGGCTCCTGGGAGCAGCCTGCCACACGTGAGATTGCGCGCGATCTGCTCGATCAGGCGCGTATCGCGATCAGCGCGGCTACGCTGCGCCAGCATCAGCAGTTCGTCGTGGATCAGAGCTGGACGGCTGGACGGATCGGCCTCTTGACGGCCCGCCTGCTCACCGCGCTCGACGAGACGCAGGTCTATCAAATCCTGGGGCAGCGTTTGCCCGAAATGGGTATCCACACGGCCGCGGTCGCGCTCTTCGAGCCTGAAGGGGACGATCCGGTGGCATGGAGTTCCCTTCGCATCGTCACCACGGCCCAACAATCAGTGCGCCGTCACCGGACGCGTGAGTATCCGCCCGCGGACCTCTGCGCCGGCGATCAACCTTTCAGCCAGGCGCTGCTGCCGTTGGTCAACCCGCGCGGCCAATTGGGATACGTGGCGTTCGATACCACCCATCTCGAGCTCTACGGCGCGATCGCGCAGCAGATTGCCGGCGCATTGAACACCGCGCAGTTGTATCGCGAGGCAACGGAAGGCCGGCGCCTGGCCGAAGAAGCGAATCAGATGAAGAGCCGCTTCCTCTCGACGGTGAGCCACGAGCTGCGCACGCCGTTGAATCTCATCGTCGGGTTGGGTGGAATCCTGTTACGGGATCATGATCAGGGGGGCGCACCGCTGCCGCCGGCCGCGCGCAAAGACATCGAACGTCTCAATGCCAACGCACAGCATCTCGGACGGTTGATCGGCGACGTGCTCGATCTAGCAAGCAGCGACGCGGGACAACTACGGTTGACCAACGAACTGGTTGACCTGGGACAAGCCTTGCGCCTGGTGGCCGAAACCGGCCGCCAATTGGCGCTCGACAAGGGTTTGGTCTGGCGCGCAGCGTTGCCCATATCTGGGCCGTGGGTTTGGGGGGATCGAACACGCCTCTGCCAGATCGCGCTGAACCTCATTAGCAACGCGATCAAGTTTACCGCGAGAGGCGAAGTGAGCCTGGTAGTCGAGACTGACGCCGGTTCAGTCACCGTGAGTGTGCATGACACCGGGCTTGGTATTCCACCCGCGGAGCAACAAACGATCTTCGATGAGTTTCGCCGGTCGGAGCGCAGCATCACGCGTGGATATGGCGGCCTCGGCCTGGGACTGGCCATCTGCAAGCGCCTCATCGAGCTGCATGGGGGCGCGATTGGCCTCCATTCGACCGGTCAGGAAGGCGCTGGTTCGACATTCTACTTCACGCTGCCTACAGTGGAACCGCCAGCGCAGTCGCAAAAGGGCCGCGCCGCTGCCCCGTCTGACCAAAGCGTGCTCGTCTTGACCAACCGTGCGGGGGCGGGCGAGCGCTTGCGCGATCACCTGCGTCAGCGCGGATTCGAAGTGCAGATCGCGTTGATGGATGAGCCGGCAAGCTGGCAATCTCGGCTGGCAGTTTCGCCGCCAAGCGTCGTCGTCTTGGATGTGAGCGTCGCATCCGACCACGGGTGGCGCGTGCTCAGAGCCATCAAAGGGAATCCGGGGACGCAGGGAATTCCTGTGTTGTTCTACGCGCTGTCGCCTGACAGCGGGTCGGTGTTGGAACTGGATTATCTCACCAAGCCCATCGAGTTGGCCGAGCTGACGCGCGCCCTCGACCAACACTGGCTTCTCGCAGACACCAAACACCCGCTGCGCACTTTCCTGGTGGTTGACGATGACCCCGATACGCTGGAAATGCATGCACGGATTGCGCAAACGCGCTCGTCTGCGACTCGGGTGCTCAAGGCGCACAACGGTCTTGAGGCGTTGGAGATTATGGGACGCGAGCGCGTTGACCTCGTCCTGCTGGATTTGATGATGCCCGAGATGGACGGCTTTGCGGTTCTGGAGGCGATGCATGAGCGGGAGGCCACGCGGGACATCCCCGTCATTGTGGTCACCGGTCAGACGCTTACCGAGGGGGACATGGCCCGGTTGAACCTCGGTGTGACCAAGGTGTTGAGCAAAGGCTTGTTCAGCCTGGAAGAAACGTTGGCCCACCTGGACGGAGCGTTGGCGCGCAAGCGCGATCTCAGCGGCGAAGCCCAACGCCTGGTGCGCCAGGCCATGGCCTACATCCAGGAACACTACGCCGATCCGATCTCGCGCCAAGACCTGGCCGACCACGTTGGCTTGAGCGATGATTACCTGACCAGTTGTTTTCATAAGGAACTGGGGCTGACGCCAGTGGCCTATCTCAATCGCTACCGCGTCCAGCAAGCCAAGCAGCTCCTGCGCGGCACTCACCTGAGCATCACAGAGATTGCCCTGCAAGTTGGTTTTTCAGGCAGCAGTTACTTCAGCCGCATCTTCCACCGTGAAACCGGCATGACGCCCGCAGCTTATCGGCGTATGTAGGCGTCTACCTTTCAGATTGTTTCCGCAATCTTTCGTAAAATCGGGATGACGCCCGCAGCTGAGCGGCGCATGTTGATCTTCTTCTCAGATTCCTTCGTAATCTTCTCGGAAAACTGCACGTCTCGTTCGCTTTTCGACAAGCTTTATTTCAGCAGAACTCCTATAATAATGACAGATTGTGGAACCGATCCCAACGCCACGCCGGGGGCCGATATGACACTGACTTTGAAGCAGGTCGCTGAACTAGCAGGGGTTTCACGTTCAACCGCGTCACGCGTACTCAATGAACATCCTGGCGTCCGCCCCGAAGTGCGCGAGCGTGTGCTGCAAGTCATTCGCGACTATGGCTTTCATCCTGATCCCACCGCCCGCTTACTCGCCTCCCGGCGGTCTCAGATCATCGAAGCCGATCTGCCAGATGCGAGTTTGAGCGGGACCCCCGCCGGTTCGACAAGAGCGACTGCCTAGCCAGCCTTTCTTCATTTCGCCGCTGAAGTCGCTCCCAGAAACAGCCAGAGGAGGTAGCAAATCGAGCAGACACCGCACAACCTGAGATCACCGACACGTGTTTTCGTTCAATCCCCATACTATGTCATAAGTAGGAGAAGAGTATGATGTCCAAGAAATTCCTGACCCTCGTTAGCATGATCATCGTGCTGACCACGCTGTTGACCGCCTGCGGCGGCGCCGCAGCTCCGACCACGGCCCCTGCGACAGAAGCAACCAAGGCTCCCGCGATGGAAGCGACGAAGGCTCCCGCGATGGAAGCGACCAAGGCTCCCGCGGGCGCGAAAGCAACTCTGAAGGTCCTCGTTCACCAGAATCCTCCCATGGTGGAGTTCATGACCAGCTTCAATGAGAAGTTCCAGGCCAAGTACCCCGAAATCACCGTGGATATGTCGGTTGTGAACGCCAACGACCTGAGCACGGTCACCCAGACCCGCCTGGCCGCCAATGATGTGGATGTTGTGGACATGTTTGGCTTTGCCAATGCGTCCCAGCCGTACATGAAGAACGTGACGCCGCCCAACTGGCAGACCCTGATCGAAGCCGGCCTGTTGATGGACCTCACCGACCAGCCGTTCGTCAAGAACTACGATGCGGCAGCGGTCAAGGACGCCGGTTCTTACAACGGCAAGGTGTATGAGGTCAACCTCGGCCGCGTTTCCTACAGCGGCATCTACTACAACAAGGACATGTTCGCCGCGAACAATGTCAAGGTTCCCACGACGTGGAGTGAGCTCGTGGCGGCTTGCGATGCGTTCAAGAAGGCGAACATTCCCTGCATGACCGCCGGCGGCAAAGACGGCTGGCCAATCTTCGTGGGCGCGTACGGCCTTATCGGGGCGATCTATCCCGACCAGGCGGCCTTGGTCGAAGGTCTGTGGACCGGCAAGATCAAGTGGAACGACGCCAAGTCCCTCGATATGTGGACGAAGATGAAGACCTACACCCAGAACATGATGGAAGCGGGCGCCAGCGGTATTGCTGGCGATGCAGCGCCTGGACGCTTTGCCTCCGGCGCAGTCGCCATGTTCCCCGGCGGCACCTGGTACGGTTCTGCCATTGACACGGCGCAGCCAACCTTCAAGTGGGGCTATATCCCGTTCCCTGGCAGCGATAACGCCGACGATAACAAGTACCTGTTCGGGAAGTATGATCAGGGTTGGGCCATTGCCGCCAACACGCCGAGCAAGGATGCCGCCTTGAAGTATTTGACCGAGTTCTCGGACCCGGCGAACTACCAGGCCTTTGCCAACGCCGTTGGCTTCATCCCCACCCAGCCAACCGCCACCCTGGATACGCAGATCGGCAAGGAAGTTGCACCCTATCTCGCCAACTTCCGTGTGGGTTACGAGCAGTACTGGACCGCACCGAAGGGCGCTGGTCAATATGCCAACCCGTATGCTTCGTACTTCAAGCCGTTCGGCACCTACGACGACCCCAAAGAACTCGCTGACAAGGTGCAAGCAGACCTTCAATCCGGGTTAGACGCGAACAAGTAGCCACCTGTCTGTTGTCCTCTATAGGCTTCTCGCTCCCGGGGCGAGAAGCCTACCCTGTAACATTCAGAACCGAGGCATACCATGGTCAACTATCACTTCGGTCGCGGCCGGGCCAGATGGGCACCCTATCTCTTGCTTCTGCCCGGAATCCTCTTTTACGTGCTTATTAGCCTGGGGCCATCCCTTGCTACCGCCGTATATTCGTTCACGGATGCGACTGGCATCAAAGGCGCGCCGATCCATTGGATTGGGTTGGCAAACTTCAAAGAGTTTCTCTTCATGGGCCAGGCGTCGCGCGACAACTATGACGCCCTGGGCCGGACCCTGCTGTTCTGTTTCTTTGTGACCAGCATCCAATTTGTACTTGGCCTGGTCGTTGCGCTGCTCGTCAATCAGAAGCTGAAGGGCGTCAATTTTTTCCGCACGCTCTACTTCCTGCCTGTGATCCTGGGCGCCGTGATCCAGGGCTTGATCTGGTCGCTCTTCCTGTATCCACTGGGCGGCCCCGTGGCCAGACTGCTGGCATCGCTCGGCCTTCATTCCGAATTTTTTGGCGGACAGCCCAGCGAGGCTTTCGCCTGGGTCATCGCCGTGCAAATCTGGGCCAACCTGGGCACCACGATGATGATCTTCATCTCCGGTTTGCAGACGATTCCAGAAGAACTGTACGAGGCGGCGCGCATTGATGGCGCTGGCTCATGGCAGGTCTTCAAAGAGGTCGTGTGGCCTCTGCTGACGCCGGTTGTCAACACCAATCTGCTGCTGAATATCATCGGCTCGCTGCAGGCGTGGCAGCTCTTCCTGGTCCTCCTCGGATACCGCAACGGGACCCAAGTCCTGGGCTATCTAATTTTCGCTCAGGGTTTCGGTCAGACATCGGGGAGCACCTCAAGCGCATTCCGGCAAGGCTATGCCGCAGCAGCTTCGATCGTTCTATTCTTCCTGGTCCTGGTCATCGGTATGGCCGTGCAGACGATTCTGCGGCGTAGAGAAGAGAGGATACTGGGATGAACATCATGACTGCGAAACCTGCATCCAACCAGGCGTTCAAATCGAAGCGTACAGACTGGGGGCGCATCGGCGCGTATGCGGCCCTGGTGCTCTTTGCTATTATCTACCTCGGCCCCTTACTCATGCTGGTCAACACGTCCTTGAAGACTCTGCCGGAGTTCATGAAGAATGCGACCTCGCTGTCCTCTTCATTTAACTTCAAGAACTTCGCCGACGCCTGGACCAAAGCCAGCTTCCCCCGCTACCTGACAAACACGCTGATTTACACCCTGTCAGCGACAGCCATCTACGTCGTCACGGCAGTGTTTGTCGCGTTTCCGATCTCGCGCGGCTATATCAAGGGCGCCAAGTATGTGCTGACCATGTTCGTCATCGCCCTGTTCTTGCCCGTCGCCCTGATTCCTCAGTTTCAGTTGATGTTGCGCGTCGGGCTGTACAACAATCCGATCGGGTACATCATGCTGTTCCTGGTCAATCCGATTGGAATCGTCATCCTGGTCAACTACATCAAGACCCTGCCCAAGGAGCTGGATGAAGCCGCCGCCATGGATGGTTGCGGATACATGCGCTTTGTGCTCTCGGTGGTCTTTCCGTTGATTCAGCCGGCGGTTGCCACGGTGGCGGTGCTGCATGCCATTGGCATTTGGAACGAGCTGATTCTACCCACGATCTACCTGACCAATAAGGCCTACTATCCTATCACGCGCGGCATGATCGTATTCCAGGGCGTTTACGGCAGCAATTGGCCGACGTTAGCAGCCGCGGTCTTGATCATGACGCTCCCGATGGTGATCATCTTCCTGGTCTTGCAGCGCTACATCGTCTCAGGTTTGACCCAAGGGGCCGTCAAGGGCTAAGCTCAGCGACTCACCTGACCAAAGGAACTTCGAAGATGACATTCCAACCCTGGCAGCTCGTCTGGCATGATGAATTCGATGACGCTGAGATTGACCGCACGCGGTGGTGTCTGGAAACCGGTTACATAGGCGCAAGCAACGCTGAGATGGAAATCTACACGGACCGGCCCGAGAACCTGCGACTGCAAAACGGTATGTTGGTGATCGAAGCCCGCCAAGAGCTGCTTCAGGGTTATCGTTACACGTCTGGGCGTCTGTCAACCTGTGGGTTGCATGCCTGGACGTATGGCCGGTTCGAGGCCCGTCTCAAACTCCCGTTTGGGCAGGGCCTCTGGCCGGCTTTTTGGATGCTTGGCGATGACGTCGCCGAGACAGGTTGGCCCGAGTGCGGCGAGATTGACATCATGGAAGCGAAGGGCAAAGCGCCGGACATGGTGCGCGGCACAATCCACGGGCCGGGCTATTTCCGCGACGACAGCGTCGGCCTGGATTATTTCTTGAAAGGCCAGCGCTTCGCGGATGACTTCCACCTGTTAGCCCTCGAGTGGGAGCCAGATCAGCTCCGCTGGTACGTGGATGACAAGCTGTACAACACCCTCACCCCTGGGGATGTACCAGGGAAATGGGTATTCGATCACCCATTCTACATCATCCTCAATGTCGCTGTGGGTGGTTTCTGGCCCGGTTTTCCCGATGAGACCACGACCTTCCCACAGTTCATGCTGGTGGACTACGTGCGGGTCTACCAGCGGCGCTAGGTGCATAGACTGTTGATTCTGGGGACGGAGGACGACGAACATGAAGAGCGCGCTCAACTCGATTCTGCTCGCAACGGCCCTGATCGTGGCATTGACTGGCTGCGGCGCCGCACCCCAACCGCCCACCGCCACTCCTATCCCTGCGCCGCCTGGTTGGAAGCTGGTTTGGCACGACGAATTCGACGGCGCCGCCATCTCCAGCTCCAACTGGACCTATGACATTGGGGGTGGCGGTTGGGGAAACGGCGAGGCCGAATTTTACACTGCGCGTCCCGAGAACGCGCGCGTAAAGGATGGTCTGCTCCTCATCGAAGCCCTGAAGGAGAAATACGAAGGCTCGTATTACACTTCGGCCCGATTGAAGACCCAGGGACTTCAATCTTTCCAGTACGGACGGATCGAGGCGCGCCTCAAGGTGCCGAGCGGCGCCGGCTTGTGGCCCGCGTTTTGGATGCTTGGCGCGGACTTCGATGGAAAGAACTGGCCTGACTGCGGCGAGATTGACATCATGGAGTACGTTGGGCGCGAGCCTGATCTCATCATGGGCACGGCCCACGGGCCTGGCTATTCGGGCGCTTTGGGTTTCAGCAAATGGAACCGGCAAAAATACAACATTGCCGATGAATTCCACACCTACGCCATCGAGTGGCAAGCCGACCAGATTGACTGGTTTTACGATGGCGTCAAGTATCACACGCTCACTCGCGCCGATGTGGGCGACCGGAAATGGGTCTTCGACCACCCCTTCTTCATCATCGTCAATCTGGCCGTGGGCGGCCAACTAGCCGGCATGATCGGCCTCAATACCGCCTTCCCCGCGCAGCTGCAAGTGGACTACGTACGCGTATTCCAGGCTTCTACCCCCTAAAACCCCGCCGTTACGTTTGGAAGATAGGAAGCGAAATGAAAAACCAAAGATGGCTCATTGCTGCTCTGCTCATTGCAGGCATTGTATCGCAATTCGCGATGCATCCGCCATTCGCTCTCCCGGCAGCGGCTGCGGGACGGCCTGTCTCGGTCACTTGGTCGCCCATCACGTTCGATGATCCGGCGATCACCTACACGCTGACCGACTTCGGCGGCACCAGTTCGAGCGTGGTCCTCGATCCCGCAGGCGGCTCCAACAAGGTAGCGAAGATCATCAAGACGCTGGCTGCCGAATTGTGGGCGGGCACCACGATCTCGACCGGATCGAACTTCTCAGTGCCGCCAATCCCGTTCTCGGCGACGGACAAGATCATGACGATGCGGGTCTGGGCGCCGGCTGCCGGCATCCCCATCCGGCTGAAGGTGGAAGATGCGTCCGACCCCACGAAGAGCTGTGAAACCGAGGCGGTCACGACGGTAGCCAATGCCTGGCAGACCTTGACCTTCAACTTTGCCAACCAGGCCCCGGGCACCGCAGCTTTGAACCTGGCCTACACCTACAACAAGGTGTCGGTGTTCCCGAACTTTGGCTTGACCGGCGCGCAGATTGGCGCTGACACGACCTACTACTTCGACGACCTGGCCTTTGCAGGGTCATCACCCACGACGCCGACGCCCACACCGCCGCCGGCGAGTTGGTCGCCCATCACGTTCGATGATCCGGCGATCACCTACACGCTGACTGACTTCGGCGGCACCAGTTCGAGCGTGGTTCTCGATCCGGCGGGCGGCTCCAACAAGGTAGCGAAGATCATCAAGACGCTGGCTGCCCAGTTATGGGCGGGCACCACGATTTCAACCGGGCCGAACTTCTCGGTGCCGCAGATTCCCTTCTCGGCGACGGCCACGACCATGACGATGCGGGTCTGGGCGCCGGCTGCCGGCATCCCGATCCGCCTGAAGGTGGAGGATGCGTCCGACCCGACGAAGAGCTGTGAAACCGAGGCGGTCACGACGGTAGCCAATGCCTGGCAGACCTTGACCTTCAACTTTGCCAACCAGGCCCCGGGCACCGCAGCTTTGAACCTGGCCTACACCTACAACAAGGTGTCGGTGTTCCCGAACTTTGGCTTGACCGGCGCGCAGATTGGCGCTGACACGACCTACTACTTCGACGACCTGGCCTTTGCAGGGTCATCACCCACGACGCCGACGCCCACACCGCCGCCGGCGAGTTGGTCGCCCATCACGTTCGATGATCCGGCGATCACCTACACGCTGACTGACTTCGGCGGCACCAGTTCGAGCGTGGTTCTCGATCCGGCGGGCGGCTCCAACAAGGTAGCGAAGATCATCAAGACGCTGGCTGCCCAGTTATGGGCGGGCACCACGATTTCAACCGGGCCGAACTTCTCGGTGCCGCAGATTCCCTTCTCGGCGACGGCCACGACCATGACGATGCGGGTCTGGGCGCCGGCTGCCGGCATCCCGATCCGCCTGAAGGTGGAGGATGCGTCCGACCCGACGAAGAGCTGTGAAACCGAGGCGGTCACGACGGTAGCCAATGCCTGGCAGACCTTGACCTTCAACTTTGCCAACCAGGCCCCGGGCACCGCAGCTTTGAACCTGGCCTACACCTACAACAAGGTGTCGGTGTTCCCGAACTTTGGCTTGACCGGCGCGCAGATTGGCGCTGACACGACCTACTACTTCGACGACCTGGCCTTTGCAGGGTCATCACCCACGACGCCGACGCCCACACCGCCGCCGGCGAGTTGGTCGCCCATCACGTTCGATGATCCGGCGATCACCTACACGCTGACTTCGGCGGCACCAGTTCGAGCGTGGTCCTCGACCCCGCAGGCGGCTCCAACAAGGTGGCGAAGATCATCAAGACGCTGGCGGCGGAGTTATGGGCCGGCACCACGATTTCAACCGGGCCGAACTTCTCAGTGCCGCAGATTCCGTTCTCGGCGACGGCCACGACCATGACGATGCGGGTCTGGGCGCCGGCTGCCGGCATCCCCATCCGGCTGAAGGTGGAAGATGCGTCCGACCCGACGAAGAGCTGCGAAACCGAGACGACCACGACGGTGGCCAATGCCTGGCAGACCCTGACTTTCAACTTTGCCAACCAGGCCCCGGGCACCGCGGCCTTGAACCTGGCGTACACCTACAACAAGGTGTCGGTGTTCCCGAACTTTGGCTTGACCGGCGCGCAGATCGGCGCTGAGACGACCTACTACTTCGACGACTTGACCTTCGGCAGCGGTAATGTGCCGCCCGTCGGCGGCAACTCGGTCATCGTGGATGACTTTGAAGACGGGCTGCTGCCATCCGGCACGGATCCAAACGGAATCGGCGTTGACTTCATCACGTGGAATCACCCGGCGGCCAGCGCGGCCATCTCGATCATTGACAATCCGCCGGCGCAGGTGCCGGGCGCGGACGCGGGCAACAAGGTGCTGCGTGAGGCGCTGACCATCGGCGGCGGGCAGTGGGCCGGCTACACCCACGCATTTACGAATGCGGCCGCCAACCAATGGCTCTCCCAGGACTGGAGCACCTACGAAGGCGTCAGTCTGTGGCTGTATGGCAACAACACCGGCGGTTCGCTGTTCCTGGATGTCATGGACAACCGCAATCCCGGCTCGACGACCGACGACGCTGAGCGCTGGAGCGTTGATATCCCGGACAACTTCACGGGCTGGCGCTTCTTCCAGTTCGCCTGGGGCGATTTCCATCGCAAGGATATCGGCAACGGCGCGCCCAACGACGGCTTTGGCCGCACCGAGATTCACGGCTACGGCATCGGCGGCTACGGCTCTGTCCCCATGGGTTCGCAGGTCTACTACGTTGACGACGTTGGCGTGATCGTGCGCACCACCGCTATTGACGATTTCGAAGATGGGCTGCTGCCGTCCGGCACCGACCCGAACGGAATCGGCGTTGGTTTCATCACGTGGAATCACCCGGCGGCCAGCGCGGCCATCTCGATCATTGACAATCCGCCGGCGCAGGTGCCGGGCGCGGACGCAGGCAACAAGGTGCTGCGCGAGGCGCTGACCATCGGCGGCGGGCAGTGGGCCGGCTACACCCACGCATTTACGAATGCGGCCGCCAACCAATGGCTTTCCCAGGACTGGAGCACCTACGAAGGCGTCAGTCTGTGGCTGTATGGCAACAACACCGGCGGTTCGCTCTTCCTGGATGTCATGGACAACCGCAATCCCGGCTCGACGACCGACGATGCCGAACGCTGGAGCGTTGACATCCCCGACAACTTCACGGGCTGGCGCTCCTTCCAGTTTGCCTGGGGCGACTTCCACCGCAAGGATATCGGCAACGGCGCGCCCAACGACGGCTTTGGCCGCACCGAGATTCATGGCTACGGCATCGGCGGCTACGGCTCCGTCCCCATGGGTTCGCAGGTCTACTACGTTGACGACGTGACGATCTACGGCAACACGGGCGGCGGCCCAGCGCCGCTGCAAGCCCAGTTTGCCCTGACCCACTACACTGTGACCGAGGGCGGGCTGGCTACTATCAGCCTGACGCTTTCGACCGCGCCTACCCAGACGGTGACAGTGGGCTATCGAACGGCCGAGGCGTACGCCCGGCCCAACCGGAACTACATTCCGACCAGCGGCAGCGTGATCTTCGCCCCGGACGAGACCGAGAAGACTTTTACCGTGCAAACCCTGGCCGACGGTAAGCCGTCTGGCGATCAACAGGTCATGCTCAACCTGAGCAGCGTCACCAACGCCGCCTTTGGGTACCGACGCCGCGCGCTTCTCACGATCACCGACACCAATGCCGCCAATCCGGCCATGGTGGATGACTTCGAGGGGCATCACCCCTTCCAGGCCGAAGGCCGCGTCAGGCTGACGATCAGAGATATTCCTGCGGGCAGCACCCTGGCCGTGCCTGGCCAGGGGCCGTATGAGCAGGTGCTGAAGATCAGCGTGCCTGCCCCCGCTGAGGCGAGCAGTACGGCCAGCATCACTCGCACCTTTGCCGCCGGTCAGAACTGGAGCGGCTACGGCAACCTGGCATTCTGGTTCTACGGCGCCAACAGCGGCGTCCCCGTCAAGGTCAAGCTGTTGGACAACCAGGCGCCTACGCTGCCGCCCCCCTCGCAATGGGTGATGGCCTGGAGCGACGAATTCAACGACGTTGCCGGATCGCCGCCCGATGCCAATGCCTGGGGCTATGAGCTCGGCGACGGCACCATGAACGGCATTCCGGGCTGGGGCAACAGCGAGGAGGAGTTCTACTCCGACAGCCCCGACAGCGTAGCCATGGACGGCAACGGCAACTTGAGGCTCCGCTTGCAGTCGCTCGATCCCGCCACCACAGACAAGGTCTGCTGGTACGGCCCCTGCAAATACACCTCGGCGCGGCTGCTCACCAAGAACCGCACGGAGTTCCGCTACGGTCGCATCGAGGCTCGCGTCCTGGTGCCGTCGGGCGAGTCCGGCCTCTGGCCTGCTTTCTGGAGCCTGGGCACCAACATTGACCAGGTTGGCTGGCCGCAAGCTGGCGAGATTGACATCATGGAGTATGTCAGCCGCATACCGACCGAAATCTTCGGTACGATTCATGGTCCGGGCTACTCCGGCGGCAACGCCTATGGCAATACCTACAACTTTGGATCGCCGGTTGCGGCCGCCTACCACACCTATGCCGTGGAGTGGGCGCCCAACGAGATCCACTGGTACGTGGACGGCATCAACTACCATAACGCCACCCCGGCCAACGTAGCCCCCAACGAATGGGTCTACAATCATCCGTTCTACCTGCTGTTCAACCTGGCGATCGGCGGCAACTTCGGCGGCTCAATCTCGCCCAACCTGACCTTCCCACAGGATATGCTGGTTGACTATGTGCGGGTCTACCAGGCGGCGGACACGGCCGAGCGCTTCGAAGCGACGTTTGTTGACAACATTCCTGGCTGGCGCCAGATCGTCATCCCGTTCTCGGCCTTCACGCGCAGCGCGGTGCAACCGGCCGGCGCGCCCAACGACGGCCTGACGCTAACCAACATGACAGGCTACGGCTTCGATCTGCAGGTTGGCCAGAACGCCGCCCCAGACAGCCGCACCTTCCACCTCGATCAGGTGCATCTCACGATCACCGCGCCGACGGCCGTGACCATCGCTGAAACCAGCCGGACTCAACCGGCGCCGTGGCTACCCCTGGCGGCGGCGATGACGGTCCTGGCGCTGCTCGTCGCGGCCCTCGTCGTGCGACGGCGCCTCGCCTAGCTCTTCCGACGCCAGACGCCGGGCCGCATGTCACTATGCGACCCGGCGTCTGGTGGTCATCCCCTCCTGCAAACCGATTGCGATCTGGAATGCGACCCATGATGCACCTGCGACACTTTTGTACGGCCCAGAACACCGCCTATCGCCTCACCGAGCTGCCGCCCCTCACCCCAGGCACTGCCGCCGATGCGCCCGCATCCGTCCTGGTTGACCCGGCGGTGCGTTACCAGGAGATCGAGGGCTTCGGCGGCGCGTTCACCGAAGCCGCGGCGCTCACCTTCTTTCGTCTCCCGCCGCCGCGCCAGGCCGAAATTTTGCACGCTTACTTCGATCCTGTCCACGGCCTGGGCTACACCCTGTGCCGCACCCACATCAACAGCTGCGACTTTTCCCTGGGCAACTACGCCTATGATGAGGTGGACGGCGACGTCGATCTGCGGCGCTTTTCGATTGAGCGCGACCGCCGCGCGCTGATTCCGCTGATCCGAGCCGCGCAGGCGGCCGCGGGCCGGCCGATCCGACTGCTGGCCTCTCCCTGGAGCCCGCCCGCCTGGATGAAGACCAATGGCGATATGTGCCACGGCGGCAAGCTCAAGCCAGAATACCGCGCGGCCTGGGCGGCCTATTACGGCCGCTACATCCGGGAGTACGAGGCTGAAGGCATCCCCATCTGGGGCCTGACTGTGCAGAACGAACCACTGGCGACCCAGGTATGGGAATCGTGCATTTATACGGCCGAGGAGGAGCGCGACTTCGTGCGCGACTACCTGGGCCCAACCCTGGCCGCGGCGGGGTTGGGCAAAGTGCGCTTGTTGATCTGGGATCACAACCGCGATCTGATGGTCGAGCGCGCCAGGGCAGTGCTGTCTGACCCGGCCGCGGCGCAGTACATCTGGGGCATTGGGTTCCACTGGTACGTGCATGATCGCTTCGACAACGTGCTGTGGACGCATGATGCCTTCCCCGACAAGAGGCTGGTCTTCACAGAAGGCAGCCAGGAAGGCGGGCCGCACCTGGGCGAGTGGCACGTGGGCGAACGCTACGCGCACTCGATGATCAACGATCTCAACCGCTGGACGGCAGGTTGGATTGACTGGAACCTGCTGCTGGACGAAACCGGCGGCCCCAACCATGTCGGTAACTTCTGCAGCGCGCCGATCATTGCTGACACACGAACCGGCGAGCTGCACTATCAAAGCTCCTTCTATGCGATTGGGCATTTTGCCCGTTTCGTCCAGCCGGGTGCACGGCGCATCCTGTGCGCGACCTCGCATGACGCGCTGGAAGCAGCCGCATTTCTGAATCCCGATGGGCAAATGGTCGCCATCGTGTTGAACAGATCAGACGAGACGATCCCCTTTGCGCTGCAGACGCCTGGCGCCGAGCGCACCCGCGACCCTGACTTCGGCGAGCTCAGTCCAGCCGCGTGGTCGGCCGCCGCCCTCCCTCATTCCATCGCGACCTATGTTTTCAGGACAAAGTGAATTCACTTATGAAATCATACCATTTCGATCCTCTCGACCGTTTCGTCATCGAAGACTACGACACGATGCCGCCGTTCTCCAGCTTCCTGCCCGGCATCGCGGGGCCACTCGGCATTCCCCTGTGGGCGTTTTATGTCAACAGGGGTCAGGCCATCGCCAGCTTCGGCGTTGGCAGCAAAGATATGCCGATCATGGAGTTCCAGCCCGCAAACAAAGCCTATCAGATGGCGCCGTACACCGGGTTTCGCACCTTCATCAAACGTCGCGACGCCGCAGGCGAGTGCTACTATGAGCCATTTTCTGCGCTGATCCCGGCCTCATCGCAGGACGCAGCGCAGCGCAGCGAGAGCGTCCGACCATCCCGCCGGATGTCTATTGGCCCAAACGAGCTGGAACTGGAAGAAACGAGCGCGGCGCATGGTTTGCGCACCACCGTCCTCTATTTCACCCTGTCGGGTGAGCCGTTTGCAGGACTGGTGCGCCAGGTGACAGTGACCAATGTCGGGGCCGCGGCGGTGACGCTCGATCTGCTGGATGGCTTGCCCATTGTCATCCCCTTTGGCATCAACGACAGGCTCTTGAAAGATATCAACCGCACGGCTGAGGCGTGGATGGCAGTCACAAACCTCGAGAACGACGTCCCGTTCTACCGCGTACAGGCCAGCGTTGGAGATGAGGCTCAGGTAGAAGCAGTGGAGGCAGGGAATTTCTACCTGGCTTTTGCCGATGGGCCGGGCCTTCCCGGTCTCGGCCGCTTTGTTGATCCAACCATCGTCTTTGGGACCAACACAGCCCTCAGCTTTCCAGACCGCTTCCTGGCGCATCCGCTGGCCGAACTCCAGACCATGCGCCAGATCACCGTGGGTCGCACACCGTGCGGCATGGGCAGCGCGACGGCAACGCTGGCGCCTGGTGAAGCCATGACGCTGTATGCGATCGTTGGTCACGCCAGCGACGTGGCGCTCATCAATCGAGCGCGCGGCCGTCTCAGCCAACCCGCGTACATCGCCGCCAAACGCACGGAAGCGCAGGCGTTGGCGCGATCTCTCAGCGATCCTATAGCCACGCAGACCAGCGATCCCCGGTTCGATGCCTACTGCCGGCAGAGCCTGCTGGACAACACGCTGCGAGGCGGTTGGCCGGTGCGCCTGGGCAGGCACATCTATCATCTCTATGGTCGCAAACACGGCGATCTGGAGCGAGACTATAACGCCTTCTACCTGGCGCCGGAGTTCTACTCCCAAGGCAACGCCAACTACCGCGATGTCGCGCAGAACCGGCGCAGCAACGTGCTGCTCAAACCTGCCATCGGCGATTTCGACGTGCTGGCTTTCCTCGGGCTGATCCAGGCTGATGGCTACAACCCCTTGGTGGTCAACGGCAGCCGCTTCACGGTGCCGCCTGACCGCCAAGGCGACATTCTCAAGCTGGCCCGGCAGCCAGCAGACCTGGCGATCCTATTGGGCAGGCCCTTTACCCCCGGCGGGCTGCTGCAAGCCGTCACCGATCGCGGCATCGGGCTGACTGTCTCACCGCAAGAGTTCATCGCGGCTGTGCTGACGCAGGCCGATGCAAGCTTCGAGGCCACGTTTGGCGAGGGCTACTGGGTTGACCACTGGTTCTACATCCTCGATCTGCTCGACGGTTACCTGGCGGTCTACCCCGACCACCAGGACGAGCTGCTCTTCGGCAAACCGGTGGCGCCCTATTTCGACAGCCCCGCGTTCGTGCAGCCCCGCGCGGCCAAGACCGTGCTGGCCGATCATGGGAAGGTGCGCCAGTACGGGGCCGTGATCGTAGATGACGAGAAGGCCGCGCTGATTGCGGCTCGCCGACATACGCCTAACCTGGCGCGGACCGCGCACGGTCTGGGCGAGGTTTATCGCACGACTGTCTTTGCCAAGCTGCTGGGGCTGGCGGTGATCAAGTTCGCCACCCTCGACCCGCTGGGCATGGGGATCGAGATGGAGGCGGGCAAGCCGGGCTGGTGCGATGCACTCAATGGCCTGCCCGGCCTCTTCGGCTCATCGTTGTCCGAGACGTACGAACTGGGGCGGCTGCTCGACTTCCTGCTGGCGGCGCTGGCCGAGAAGGGCGCAGCAGGTGGATCGCCCGTGGAACAGGCCGATCTGTTAAGGGATGTGGGCGCAGTTGACCGCGTATCACGCTACGCGACGCCGATCGCGATTTTCGTTATTGGGATGCGACGGCGACGCGCGCGAGGCCTATCGCAGGACCGCACTCGGTTGGGCTTCGACGGACGCACGGAGACCATTGATTTCGCAACCCTGACGCCGCGGCTAGCCCTGCGAGACAAAGTGGCCTCAGGCATCGCCCGCGCAGAGGAGCTTACAGCCGGCATCCCGCCCACTTACTCACCTACGAAGCCCTGGCTTACGACACCTTTGCCGACGCCAGCGGCAGCCGCTGGCGGACGATCATGGTCGGCCCGCGGTGCGCGTGGGTTTCGCGCAGAGCGTCTGCCTCCTTTTGAAGGCCCGATGCACGCCCTAAAACCAAAACGGACCTTGCTGACGCCCGCGCCCTCTACCGCCAGGTCAAAGAAAGCGCTGTACGACCGCAAGCTGGGCATGTACAAGGCCAATGCGCCGCTGGAGGCCTGTTCGCGAGATCGGCTGGCTGCGCATTCACGCCGGGCTGGTTGGAAAACGAATCGGTCTTCTTGCATGGCCTACAAGTACCTGTTGGAGGTGCTGCGTGCAGGCTTGTGCGACGAGTTCTTTACCGATGCGCCGCGGCTCGGCGCCGTTTCTCGATCCCCACACCTACGGCCGCAGCCCGTTGAGAACTCATCCTTTCTCGTCAGCAGCGCCCATCCCGATGAGTCGCTGCACGGTCGCGGTTTCGTCGCCCGGCTGACCGGCGCGGCAGCCGAGTTCATCAGCATCTGGTCGCTGATGATGGCCGGCCCGCGGCCATTTTTCATGCAAGATGGGGATCTTTGCCTGGCCTTCAGGCCAGCTTTGCCTGGCTGGCTCTTCCGTGAGGATGGTGCACTTACCTTCACTTTCCTGGGTCAGTGTGAGATCGTTTACCACAAGCCTCCGGGCGCAGGCGACCCATCCACAGTCACAGCCGTAAAACTGCACTTGCCAGCAGGCCAAGAGATCAGCCTGCCAGGCGGCCTGATTGGCGCCCCGTATGCTGCCATGGTGCGCAGCGGAGAGATCAAGCACATTGAGATGACTTTGAGTGAGAAAACGCAATGACAAATAACAAAACCCTGGGCTGGCAGTTCATAGGCGACGACGGCGCCTTTGTCTTGGACGCGCCCCACAAGAACAGCTATCTCTATTTCCCGTTGGTGAACGAGGCCGGCATGATGTCTGTCGCCACGCCGACGCTGCATGGAGACGTCAAGACCGGGCAGAACACTTTTTTGACGATGCCAGTTTCGGTCGAAGATCTGCACAACACGCGTAGTGCGCGCAATTTCTGGGTGGCCGTGCCAGGCGCGTCCCCCTGGTCGGCCACCGGCAACTCCGCTCCGCAGATCAGCCAGACCTTTGTGGAGGATGGCGATGAGACGGTCATGCTGCGCGCCGGGCTGCTGTGGCACCAGGTCACGCGGCAGAACCGGCGCCTTGGCCTGACCGCAGAAGTCCTCAATTTCGTGCCTGCGAGTGATGACCAGGTGGAGCTGATGCAGGTAACGCTGACGAACAGCGGGCGCGCGCCCCTGACGCTCACCCCGACCGCGGCCATTCCGCTCTACGGTCGCTCGGCCGACAATCTGCGCGACCACCGGCACGTGACCTCGCTGCTGCATCGCATCCGCACTGTCCACCATGGCGTGGTGGTGCGGCCAACCCTCACTTTCGACGAGCGCGGTCACCGGCCCAATAGCGTGAGCTATGCGGTCTTGGGCGCGGAGGGGGACGGCGCGCCGCCGGTGAGCTTCTTCCCCGTGGTCGAGGACTTCATCGGCGAGGGCGGCAACCTGGAATGGCCGGCGGCGGTGGTGCAGCCGGGAATGGCCGGCCTACCTGCGGGGGCGGCCGTTGACGGCTATGAAGCGATCGGCGGGCTGCGTTTCGCGGAGGTCACGCTGGCCCCAGGGGAAGCGCGCACTTACATACTGATCCTGGCCGTGGACTTCGGCGAGCTCAGTCGGGCCGCAGCCGAGGCCGAGCCAGGTGAAGAGCTGGTGCGCCGTTACGGCAGCGCGGCCCAGACCGCGCACTGGCTGCAGGTCACAGCGGCCCACTGGCAGGACATGGTGCGGCCGCTGGCCTTTCACAGCGCAGACCCTCGCTTCAACGGGTGGCTCAAATGGGTGGCCGTGCAGCCGTTTCTACGCCGGTTGTTCGGCAACTCCTTTGTGCCCTATCACGACTATGGCCGCGGCGGACGCGGCTGGCGGGACCTGTGGCAGGACTGCCTGGCGCTGTTGATGTTGGAGCCGGAGCCGGTGCACGATCTGCTCTTCAGCAGCTTCGCGGGCGTGCGCGTGGACGGCAGCAACGCGACCATCATCGGCAGCCGGCCGGGTGAGTTCCTGGCCGATCGCAACAACATCCCGCGCGTCTGGATGGATCACGGCGCGTGGCCCTATCTGACCACGCGGCTGTACCTTGATCAGAGCGGTGACCTGGCGTTTCTGCTGCAAGAGCAGGCTTACTTCAAGGATGCGCATATCAACCGCTGCCAGGCGCGGGACGCGAGCTGGACGCCAGAGCAGGGCACGCAGCTGCGCACCCGCGGGGGCGAAATCTACCACGGCAGCGTGCTCGAACATTTGCTGATCCAACACCTGACCGCTTTCTTCAATGTGGGCGCGTCCGGCAACAACATCCTGTTGGAGGGCGCTGACTGGAACGACGGCATGGATATGGCCCGCGTGCGTGGAGAGAGCGTCGCCTTCAGCGCGCTCTACGCCAGCAACCTGGCCGACCTGGCCGAGCTGGTGCGCGCCCTGAAGCGATTGGGGGTGGCCGAGGTCGCGTTGGCCGCGGAGCTGCGACCGCTGCTCGACACCCTGGGCGCAGCCGTGGATTACGAGGATCCGGCCGCCAAGCAGGCCCGGCTCGCCGCGTACTTCGCGACGTGCGGACAGGCCGTTTCGGGCGACAAGGTCGGCATCACGCTGTCTGATCTGGCGCATGATCTGGAGACCAAAGCCGCCTGGCTCAGCCATCACATTCGGACGCAGGAGTGGATCACCGACAGCCACGGGTGCGGTTGGTTCAACGGTTACTACGACAACGAGGGCCGCCGCGTCGAGGGCGATCACCCGCACGGCGTGCGTATGACGTTGACCGGCCAAGTTTTCGCGTTGATGGGCGGCATCGCGACCGACGCGCAGGCGGCCGCGATCGTGTCCGCAGCCGATCGCTACCTGTACGACCGACGCGTCGGCGGCTATCGGCTCAACACCGACTTTGGCGGCATGCAGTTCAGCTTGGGGCGCTGTTTCGGCTTCGCGTTTGGTCACAAGGAAAACGGCGCGATGTTCAGCCACATGGCGGTGATGTACGCCAACGCGCTCTATCGGCGGGGGATGGTGCAAGAGGGCTTCAAGGTGTTGGATGAGATTTATCAGCAGTGTGCGGACTTTGGGGTCAGCCGCATCTACCCCGGCATCCCGGAGTATATCAGCGAGCGGGGTCGCGGCCTCTACCCGTGGCTGACCGGTTCTGCAAGCTGGTATCTGCTGACGCTGCTGACCGAGGCTTTCGGCGTCAAAGGAGACCTGGGCGATCTGGTTCTGGAACCGAAGCTGGTGGCCGCGCAGTTCGACGCCGCCGGCGAGGCTTCTGTGCGTTCGCAGTTCGCTGGTCGCGACCTCGATGTGATCTATCAGAATCCGCAGCGCCTGCAGTACCCCGCGTACCGCGTCCTGCAGGTGACCGTGGACGGCGCGGCTGCGCCGATCGAACGGCCGGGCGCGTCGGCGCGCCTCAGTCGCGACGTCATCGCGCAGTTGACGGCCGGCGCCGTGCATCGGGTGACCGTGAATCTAGGGGCGTGATGCGCGGACGTTTGAGCGTGCCAGGCTGCTGACAGGCGCCTGCCACGCGTGGCTGCCGTTAGTTCAAGCCCGCCATGGGAGCGCAATGTGCACCCGCGGCGGGCTTCTGATTATTCAATGTGGGATAGACATGGCAAATCAGAACAGGAACAGCCAGGGCCGTGACCCTGCGGCCAGCAGTATCCCGCTCACGAGCGTCTACACCAACAATCTGCCCGCGATCCTCGACCACTTTGGCATCAGCCTGGTGGTCAGCACGTACCAGGCGGGAAAAGTGATTCTGGTGCGCAGCGATGGCGGCGGGATCAACACCCACTTTCGCGACTTCAACAAGCCGATGGGCATCGCCGTGGATGGCCAGCGGCTGACGGTGGGGGGACAGAACACGGTTTGGTACTTCCGTAACATGCCGGCGGTGGCGCCCAAGCTGGAGCCGAAGGGCAAACACGATGCCGCCTATCTCCCCCGCCAGGTCCATGTCACCGGCGACATTGATATCCACGAACTGGCGTGGGGCAAGGAGGACCTCTGGATTGTCAACACCCGCTTCTGCTGCCTGTGCACACTGGAACCCGATCACAGCTTCACGCCGCGCTGGCGGCCACATTTCGTGTCGGCGCTGGCGCCCGAAGATCGCTGCCACCTCAACGGCCTGGCCATGGTGGGCGGCAAGCCCAAATACGTGACCGCGCTGGGCCAGACTGACACACCCGGCGGCTGGCGCGCGAACAAACGCGGCGGCGGCGTGCTGATGGATGTGGAGCGCAACGAAGTGCTCCTGGAAGGGCTTTCTATGCCGCACTCACCGCGCTTGTGGGCGGGGCGGCTGTGGCTGTTGGAGTCAGGGCAGGGCAGCCTGGCCTATGCCGACCTGCCGAACCATACCTGGCACACCGTGGCCACATTACCGGGGTTCACGCGCGGCATTGACTTCGCCGGGCCGCTGGCCTTCATTGGCCTTTCCCAAGTGCGCGAGACCGCGGTTTTCAGCGGCATCCCCCTGGTCGAGCGGCAGCAGGAGCGCATCTGCGGCGTGTGGGTGGTCAACGTGGAAACGGGCGAGACCGTCGCGTTCTTGCGCTTCGAGACGGGCGTGCAGGAGATCTTCGCGGTGCAGATCGTGCCGGCGCGCTACCCCGAGATGCTGGAGTTCGGCGACGAAATCCTCAACCACTCCTATGTGCTGCCCGACGCGGCCATGAAGGACGTGCCCGCGGTGCTGCAGGAGCCTTTGCCCGCGGCCGGCCCGGAGCAGCCGGCCGGCTTCGTCGAGGAGATCAACCGCGGCGCCGCGCGGCTGGACCAGGACAAGGTCGCCGAGGCGATCGTCCACTTCGAGCGGGCCAAGGCCCTCGCGCCGGAGCGGGCCGAGGTCTACAACAACCTGGGCAACGTCGCGACGGCCGAAAACCGGCTGCACGACGCGGTCGCGCACTACCAGCACGCCATCCGCCTCGACCCTGCCATGCCCGACGCGCACATGAACCTGGGCATGGCCCTGCTCAAGCTGGGCGATCTGCCGGCCGGCTTCCGCGAGTTCGAGTGGCGCTGGCAGACCCGGCAATTTACCCCCTTCATGCCGCCGCACCCGCGCTGGGACGGCTCGCCGCTGCCCGGCAAGACGCTGTTGGTGCACACCGAGCAGGGCGCGGGCGACGCCATCCAGTTCGTTCGCTTCGTCCAGCAGGCGCGGCCACGCGTGGGCAAGGTGCTGCTGATCGCGCCCGACTCGCTGAGCGCGCTCTTCGCCACCGCGGCTGGCGTGGACGAGATTCGCGGCGCGGGCGCGATTGCCGAGCAGGCTTTCGACGTGCACATCCCCCTGCTCAGCCTGCCGATGGTGTTGGGCGCCACGCTGCAGACGATCCCGGCGCAGACTCCGTACCTCTCGGTTCCACCCGATCGGCAGGTGAATGTCTTGAGGATGGGCGACGGACGACCAACGACGGGCGGTAAGTCGCCGCTGCGGGTAGGGATCGCCTGGGCCGGCAGCCCCACCCAGGGCAATGACCGCAACCGCTCCGCCCGCCTGGCCGATTTTGCGCCCCTCTTCGAAATTCCGAGCATCGAATGGCACAGCCTGCAAGTTGGCGAGAAGTCTGACGATCTGGACTCCTCATTCCTCATTCATCATTCATCATTCATCAAAGACTGGGCCGACACCGCCGCCATCGTTAGCCAGCTCGACCTGGTGATCAGCGTGGACACGGGGGTGGCGCACCTGGCCGGCGCGTTGGGCGTACCGGCGTGGGTCCTGCTGTGCTATGCCCCCGACTGGCGCTGGCTGCTGGAGCGCGCCGACAGTCCGTGGTACCCGTCCGCCCGACTCTTTCGCCAGCCGCGGCCCAAGGATTGGGCCAGCGTCATGGCCGAGGCCGCCGCAGCGCTGCGTGCGCTCGCTGCCCGTTGACGCCTTGCCAGCCGGCCTCAAAGGGGAGCACAGCATTCTCCTGGGTACTTGTACGCTATTTGCACAATACCCGGTTCTGCATATACTGCGCGCGGCAAGAAACCCACGACAGGAGGAGACACACCATGAAGGAAATCGAGCAAGGCGCACGGCAGCCGGACGCCCGGCAGGCCTGGCAGCAGGCCCTGGCCGAGGTCCCCGCAACCCCGGCTCTGAGCGGCGCGCTGCGGCGGCCCAGGGATGATCTGTTCAGGCGCTTCGCCGCCTGGTACGGCCGGCTGGGCAGCCGGCCGCGGGCCGAGCGGCGGCGCTGGCAGCGCCAGCTTGGCCTGAGCCTGGCCGGGATCGCGCTGCTGCTGGCCGTCAACGGCGCGCCGGCCGGCGCGATGGCTCCGGGGGCGACCATCAACGTTGATGGGGTCACATGCACGCTGACCGATGCCATTACCGCCGCCAATACCGACGCAGCCACAGGCGGCTGCACCGCCGGCAGCGGCGCAGACATCATCAACCTGCAGACGAACGTGACCCTGACGGCGGTGAACAACACGACCGACGGCAACAACGGCCTGCCGGTGATCGCCAGCGCGATCACCATCGAAGGCAACGGCAACACGATCAGCCGCAGCAGCGCAACTGCCTTTCGCATCCTGGCCGTGGCCGGCGGCGCCAACCTGACCCTGAACAGCGCCACGGTCAGCGGCGGGCTGGCCAGTGGGGGCGGCGGCATCTTGAACCGCGGCGCGCTGACGGTGCAGAACAGCACCCTCTCCGGCAACTTGGCCAGCAACGGCGGCGGCATCAGCAACTTGAGCACGCTGACGGTGCAGAACAGCACCCTCTCCGGCAACTCGGCCACCAGCACCGGCGGCGGCATCAGCATCAGCAACTTCAGCACGGTGACGGTCTCGAACAGCACCCTCTCCGGTAACTCGGCCACCTTCTACGGCGGCGGCATCCACAACCGCTACGGCACACTGACGGTGCAGAACAGCACCCTCTCCGGTAACTCGGCCAGGCGGGGCGGCGGCATCAGCAACTACGGCATCGCCAGCAGGGTGACGGTCTCGAACAGTACCGTCTCCGGCAACTCGGCCACCTACGTGGGCGGCGGCATCTATGCCGGCAGCGCGGCCACGGTGACGGTCTCGAACAGCACCCTCTCCGGCAATTCGGCCGGCATCAGCGGCGGCGGCGTCTTGAACAACGGCGTGTTGAGGGTGCAGAACAGCACCCTCTCCGGCAACTCGGCCGTCAACGGCGGCGGCATCTTTAACGGCAACCCTGGCGGCAGCGGGCTGACGGTCTCGAGCAGCATCGTAGCGGCGCAAACTGGGGGCAGTACAGATTGTGCTGGTTTCCTTGTCGCCTCCGGCGGCTACAACATCGAGAGCGCCACAACCTGCGGGTTTGCCGGCACGGGCGACCTGCAGAACCAGAACGCCGCAGCGCTGGCCCTGGGCGCGCTGGCTAACAACGGCGGGCCGACGCAGACGCGGGCCCTTGGCGCGGGAAGCGTGGCGATCGACCACATTCCGATCGGAACAAACGGCTGTGTCGCTGGGACGAGCACCGACCAGCGCGGACTGCCGCGCGCCGGCGGCGTGAACGCGGGCGGCTCAGCCTGCGACGTAGGCGCGTACGAATATGCATCAACGGCGCCGACTCCAACCCCAACACTGACGCCGACCGACACGCCGACGGCGACGCCAACCGACACCCCAACGGCCACGCCGACCGACACCCCAACGGCCACGCCGACCGATACACCCACGGCGACGCCAACCGACACCCCGACGGCCACCCCGACGGCGACGCCGACCGACACCCCAACGGCCACGCCGACCGATACGCCAACGGCCACGCCGACCCACACCCCGACAGCGACGCCCACGGCGACGCCAACCGACACCCCAACGGCCACGCCGACCGATACGCCAACGGCCACGCCGACCCCTGGCTCGCCGACCGGTGTTGAGTTGAGCAGCCTGGACAGCGGCTCGACGCGCAGCCCGGTGAGCGCCTGGCCGATGGTGGTCCTGGCGACGCTGACCGGCGCGGCAGCCCTCCTGCGCCGCCGCAACGCTCGCTAAACCAGCCAGGGTCCACCTGCTGACCAGATCAGATGTGGCCTCACCAGTTTGAATCAAGACGAGATAGACCGTGGCGGTCTATCTCGTTCTGCTTCGTGCGCAATCGTGGTCAAGGTGCGAAATATCGGCTCAGGCTCAATCAGCTTCGCCTCCCTGTGGCTCTGGACCGTCGTCGCCATCCGGATGATGCGTATGTTGAAGAATTATGCTGGATCGGGTACAATCAGCGCAGGAGATAGCACCATGCCCTACCAAATTTCTGATCCTGTGGACATTCCGCGCCTGCAGCAAATCCTGGATGGGTTACAGGTCGAGATTGACGAACGGGAGCGAGCGACCGCGGCGTTGGCGCGCAAGAACGCCGAACTCTATGACGCGCTGCAGCGGCGGCTGGCCGAGAGCGAGAGCTTCAACCGCGTCCTGGTGAGCTTGCTGCAGAAGACGGTCCTGGAACAGGTGCTGAACATCGTCTGCACCGAAGCCCAGGGCTTAGTGGGAGCGACGGGCAGCGCGGTCCTGCTGCTGACCGACCAGGCCTGGCTGGAGGTCAAGCACCGCCTGGGCAAGCCGTTGGCGGCGGTCGAACCGGTGCCGGTGGATGGCTCATTGGCGGGTCAAGTCGTGCGCCAGGGCGCGCCCGTGCTGCTGAATGATCCAGCTTCCTTCGAGCGGGTCCAGGTCTACCAGTGGCCTTCGGATCTCACGGCGCTGCTCGCTGTGCCCTTGCACGTCAATGGCGGGGTCATCGGCGTGCTCGACGTGGTGAATAAGGCGGGCGGCTTTACCGAGGACGATGTCCCGCTCATGTCCGTCTTTGCCAACCAGGCCGCGATGGCCATCGAGCACGCGCGGCTGCAAGAGCAGGCGGAGCAGTTGGCCGTGCTGGCAGAACGGCAGCGGTTAGCCCGTGAGCTGCACGACTCGGTCACCCAATCGCTCTACAGCGTGACCCTGTACGCCAACGCCGCAGCCCTGGCGCTGGCAGCCGGCAAGGTTGATGTCACGGCCGGTTATCTACAAGATCTGCAGGAGACCGCACAAGAGGGGATGCGCGACATGCGGCTCCTCATTTTCCAGCTGCACCCGCCGGTGCTCGAGACGGAAGGGCTGGTGGCCGCGCTGCAGCTGCGCCTGGCGGCGGTCGAGGGTCGCGCTGGGCTGCAAACTGAGTTCCACGTCGAGGGAGAGCGGCGGCTGCCCATTGCCATTGAAGGCGACCTCTATTGGATCGCGCAAGAGGCGCTCAATAATGTGCGCAAACATGCGGCGGCCCGGCATGTGGCCGTGCACCTCTACTTCACCGCGGCGACCACTTCCCTCGAGGTGGTGGATGACGGCGTGGGATTCGATCCGCAAGCGGTGCCGGTCGAGGGTCGGGGCGGCCTGCGCACGATCGCTGAACGCGCCGCGCGCGTCGGCGGAAGGTTGACGTATGAGAGCACACCAGGCGAGGGCACACGGGTGAAGGTTGAGGTGACCATATGACAGAAGAAAACGCTCGATTGGCAAAACCGAGCGTTCGTGTCTTGATTGTTGATGACCATGCGATCGTGCGCAAGGGCATTCGCGCGCTGCTCTCTGAAGCCGACGGCTTCGAGGTGGTGGGAGAAGCCGACACCGGGCAGGAAGCGGTGCTGCGCGCGCAGGAGACCCAGCCTGACGTTATCCTGATGGACCTGTTGATGCCGGGTATGGATGGCATCGAGGCCACGCGCCAGATTACCAGCCGTCAGCCACAGACGCGCATCCTCGTACTGACCAGCTTCTCCGCGGACAGTAAAGTTTTCCCCGCAATCAAAGCGGGCGCCCTAGGTTACTTACTCAAGGACTCCTCGCCTGAGGAACTCGTGCGGGCCATCCGCCAGGTGCATCGCGGCGAGCCATCGCTTCACCCAACCATCGCCCGCAAGCTCCTGCAAGAGATCGCGCGGCCGGTTGAGATGCAGCCGGCCCCGGAAGCGCTCACACCGCGCGAGATGATGGTGCTGCAATTGATTGCCCAGGGACTGAGCAACCAGGAGATTGCGGACCAGATCGCGGTCAGCGAGCCGACCGTGCGCACCCATGTGAGCCGTATCCTGGGCAAACTGCACCTGGCCAGCCGCACGCAGGCCGCGCTCTACGCCGTGCGGGAAGGATTGATGGACCCGACGACAGCGGAAGAGGCGTAGCCGCCGCCACGACGTTTCTCATGGAACGTCCACATCAAACCATGTACATCAAACGTACCAAGGGCTGCCTTCCCAGGCGGCCCTTTTTGCTGTGCAAAGTCAATCGTAATCGCAGACGACAAGACCCATCGCTTCCGATATACTACGGCCAGAAAGAAGAGCGATCCGCCAGGTTGCTGGCGGAGACAGCCTTCTCGTAGAATCAGGAAAGGGTTGGATCATGGGTATTCTTGCATGGATCGTCGTTGGTTTGATTGCTGGTTGGTTGGCCGGCCAGGTGATGCGCGGTGGGGGTTATGGCCTGATCGGCGACATCATCGTGGGCATTGTGGGCGCCTTGATCGGCGGCTTCCTGGCCTCAACGTTGTTGAAGATGCCAGATGCCGTCAACGGTATCAACGTTACCAGTATCCTCGTCGCTTTCATTGGCGCGGTGATCCTGATTGCCATTCTGCGGATGGTGCCCGGCGGCCGCAGACGTTAGTCAAAATTAGCCGGTGAATCTGCACTCTGCAGTTCACCAATCTGGAGGGAACTATGTCGAATAACACACAAAAGGCCAAGGATGCCGTTCAAGACGTGAAGAACACCGTCAAGGATGCTGCTCACGACGCCAAGGATAAACTCGAAGACACCGTACGCGACGCCAAGCACAAGGCTGAGGACATGGCGCACGACGCCAAGACCACGGTCGGGGACATGGCGCACGACGCTAAGGCCACGGTAGGGGACATAGCGCATGATGCCAAGACCACCGTCCAGGGCATCGCTCACAATGCCAAAAAGGACGTCAAGGCCGCAGCTAATCGCAGCAAGCGCAGAATCGGCCGCTAAGCAGCTCCCCGCCCAGGTTATGACGCCCGACGAGGCGACAGCGACCCCGCCCTGCTGCCTCGTCGGCCCGATGCCGCTGCCTTTCTGCTCAGGGGCCGTCCTATATGTGGTTTATCAATAGGAATGTACACGGGTCGTGCCAGTGAAGGACGCCCCGGGAGAGGGCAATTATCATGGTCGTACACAACACTTCGCCAGTCCCCAAGATGGGCGGGATGCCCACCAAGGCCCGCCATATAATCTTGATGCGGGTGATGTTCTGCCTCGCGCTTTGCGCCCTCATCGGCGGTCTCGCGCCGCTTGCAGCCGCTTCGTATCGTGATACGATGGCTTCGCCCCAGGCGAACACACCCGGCCCCGATGCGTCACAGGCCACCTATCGCGCCATCAGCCAGCGAGATGGCGCCACGCAGGTGCAGCGCAGCACCGACGCCGGCCGCACCTGGGCGGACGCGGGCATGGTCCCAGAGCGTGTCTTGCAGTTGGTGTCCAACCCTGTGAACGATAATGTCGTATTCGCTCGCACCGGCACAAACGTCTGGCGCAGCGAGACCGGCGGCGCCAACTGGACCAGTGTGGCTTCGCTGCCTGGCCGGCCGCTGGCGCTGACGATGACCGGCCATTCCGACCCATCGGGCGTGCTCTTCCTGGGGACTGATACCCAGGGCCTCTATACCAGCCTGGACAGTGGTCGAACCTGGCAAACGGCCGGCGGCCGGCTGTCCCAGGTAGGAGCCGGTTCACTCGCGATCAGCGCCCTGGCGGTCAGCCCCGGTGATGAGCAGGTCGTCTATGCCGCGGCAACCTTTAGCATGGCTACGCCTCAAGGCCTGCACAGCATTCAGCTCGCATTCATCAGCGTGGACGACGGCCGCCATTGGTTTGAAATGACGCCGGCGCAGCGCCTGGAGCATTCCATCACGCAGCTAACCCCGCTTGCTGGTCCGCTGCTCGCCGTTTTGATTCCAGGCGCCCTGGGAACTCAGGTGGTTGGTTTGGACGTAGGCCTCCCGTTCGCGGCCGGACTCTCTGCCTCCGACCCCAGTCTGCGCGCCGCGACTGCGCGCACCATCGGATTCTCTCGCAATCGCGCGCTGCTGCCCATCCTTCTCCTGCACCTGCGCGATCCTGACCTGTTTGCCGGCGACCAGGTGGCTGAGGCCATCGGCCGGCTGGGCGACGCGGCCGCTGCGCCGTTGCTCATGCCGCTCCTGTCTGACGCTGACGAGGCCATCCGCGGTCGCGCAGCCACGGCCCTGGGCTGGCTGCATCTTGAAGAAGCGATCCCGCCATTAGGCGCCATGCTGCGGCACGATGGGCCCTGGGCCGGCCGCCACGCGGCTGAGGCGCTGGCCGCCATCGGGACCCCGGCGGCGATGGCCGCGCTCACGGCGCCGCTTGCCGACCAACCGATGACGCCGGCGCGGCACGCGGCGATGGGCGCGCTGGAGAAGGCCGGCCAACCTGCCGTGACCGCGGTGGTGGCCGCCCTCAATGATTCGAGCGCGGTGGTGCGCACGAATGCCGCAGAAATGCTCGGTTGGCTCAAACCACCCAGCGCGGTGGCCGATCTGGCCCGTTTGCTCGCAGACCCGGACCCCGCGGTGCAAGCCCAGGCCGCCTGGGCTTTGAGTGAAATCAACACCGAGCCAGCGCGCCTGGCGCTCAATCCGGCGCCGGCTGCACTGCTGGTCGCGCCAGTCCCACCGGCCGCCGTCGTTATGCCGGCTGACGCCTGGACCCTGGCGGCGATGGTAGCCCTGCTGCTGCTTGGGCTGCTCGCCATCGTGCTGATTTGGAAGGGGCCGCGGCCGACATCGCACCTGGGGCATACGTGATCTGGCATTTTGATTCAGGCTTGCAGAACGAGCGCAGGAAATGTTGAACGCTGACCAGGGAGCGCAGGGGAGTGCCGAGTGACATGGGCATGTTGAAAGCAAGGCAGTCAGCCACGCAGTCGCAGTCCAAACCGAGAACCGCCCATTGGCCGTGGCTGGTGGTCGTGGTTCTCGTGCTGGCCGGCGTGGTGGTGCGAGAGACCGTCGTGCGCGCGAGCGGCGCCACGCCGGGCACGGCCGTGACGCGAGAAATCACCAACGCGCCGGCTCGGCTGACGCTGCGCGATGGCATTGCCGGGTATGAACTCGATTACCCGGCCGGCTGGCGTGTGGAAGAGAAGGAAGGCGGGCTGACGACCCTCTACTCCTACCCGGCCACGACGGAGGTGGGCGTGGTGCAGGCGCCGCAAAGCAAGATTGAGATTGCGCCCACACCCGACGTTTCTCCGGGAAGCCCCGCTGGCGTAACCACCCTGGCGCAGTTGGCTGCACAATTGATGCAGGCGCACGAAGGCGCGCCGCCCATCTTGCGCCAAATGGTTATCAACGGCATCCCTGCAGTGCGCGCCGACATCGTTACCTTCAGCGGCGAGCCCGCGCGCGTCATCCTGATCGTCCTGGACGGACAGGCCCTGCAGGCCGTCGGTTACGGCGATTTGGGCGCCTTCGATTCCATTATGTCAACGTTGCGACGGGCGCATCCCGTGGTATAATGAGACCAGAGTCTGAAGACTGGAGAAACTTCTATGCCAACAACATCACATTCGGATCAACAGCATCGTGTCATCTTGCAGAACATTGCCCAGCGCGCGATGCTGGAGCGAGGTTTACTGCCCGATTTTTCGGCCGCGGCGCTGGCCGAACTGGACAGGATTCAGGCGCCCGCAGACGTGCACGATGGGTCTGTTCGTGACCTGACGGACCTCTTGTGGGCTTCCATTGACAACGATGACTCCCGCGACCTGGATCAGCTGACTGTTGCTGAGACTCTCCCCGGCGGCAGCGTCAGGATCAGGGTGGCCGTGGCGGACGTGGACGCGCTGGTCAAGAATGGATCAGCCATTGACGAACACGCGCGCCACAACACGACTTCGGTCTACACAGCGGCCCAGATCTTCCCGATGCTGCCGGAAAGGCTTTCCACCGATCTTACCTCCCTGAATTTCGCTGAAGCGCGCCTGGCCGTAGTCGTGGAGATGGTGATCGGCGTGGACGGCTCCCTGCAAGGCTCGGACATTTACCGGGCGCGCGTCCGCAATCAGGCGAAGCTGGCCTACAACAGCGTGGCCGCCTGGCTGGATGGGCGCGGCGCGATCCCAGATGGACTTGCCGCCGTGAAAGGTCTGGCGGAGAATCTGCGCGTGCAGGATCGGATCGCCCAGAGTCTGAAGAATTTGCGGCACATCCACGGCGCGTTGAGTCTGGAAACCATCGAAGCGAAGCCGGTCTTCGACGGCGACCAAATCCGTGACCTGGAAGTCGAAGAGAAGAACCGCGCCAAGGAGATCATCGAGGATTTCATGATCGCAGCCAACGGCGTGACCGCGCGCTATCTCGCGGCCGCGAAATTCCCTTCCATCCGCCGTGTGGTGCGCATGCCCAAACGTTGGGACCGCATTGTGGAGCTGGCCCAGGAACACCAGTTCAGGCTGCCTGCGAATCCAGATTCAAAGGCGCTGGATGAGTTTCTGGTTAAGCAAAAAGCAGCCGATCCACTGCGCTTCCCTGACCTCTCTCTCGCCGTGATCAAACTGCTGGGCGCGGGCGAATATATCGCCGAGCTGCCCGGCGACGCCGCCCCAGGGCACTTTGGCCTCGCGGTCAAAGACTATGCCCATTCCACCGCGCCAAATCGCCGTTACACTGACCTGATCACGCAGCGCCTGTTGAAAGCCGCCGTCGCGGGCCGCGCGGCGCCATACAGCTTTGCGGAACTGGACGAGTTGGCGAAGCATGTCACCGCGGAAGAAGATGCCGCCAACAAGGTTGAACGACAGGTCGGCAAATCCGCGGTCGCGATCCTCCTGGAATCGAGGATCGGCGAGCAGTTCGACGCCATTGTCACGGGCGCGTCCGACAAAGGCACCTGGGCCAGGCTGCTCACCATCCCGGTGGAAGGCAGGGTGGCGCGCGGGTTCGAGGGCGTGGATGTAGGCGACCGGATTCGCGTGCAACTGATGTCAGTGGATGTTGAGCGCGGCTTTATTGATTTCAAGCGGGTGGGTTCATCACGACGTTGATACGGAAATAGTGAAGTCTGTTTCGGAGTTACCAGATGAAACCAATCAGCCTTCTTCCCGGAAAATCCCAGGCCCAACCATCTGGGACGATTGCAGCCCTGGCGGCCTATTGGACGCTTACCAGCGAGCAGCTTTTTGCCGCCCTGCACACCAGCCAGAATGGCATCCAGCAGACTGATGCGGAAGGCCGCATCAAACAATACGGGCTGAACGCGCTCAAGGCGCAGCGCCAAACCACCGCATTTTGGCTGCTGTTAAGCCAGTTCAAAAGCCCGCTCGTTCTGATCTTGATTTTCGCCGCGATTGTCTCCGCCTTTGTGGGCGAGTGGACCGACGCCATCATCGTGCTGGCCGTGGTCATCGGCAGCACGATGCTCGGTTTTGCGCAGGAGTACCGGGCCAGCAAAGCGGTTGAGCAACTGCGTTCGCAGGTGACCATCAAATCAAGCGTGTTGCGCGACGGCAAACCGCAGATGCTGCCCTCCGAGCAGGTGGTTCCAGGTGATGTGGTTCTGCTCTCCGCGGGCAGCCTGATTCCAGCCGATGGGGTTGTGCTGGAGGCCACCGACTTCTTTGTGAACCAGGCGGTGCTGACGGGCGAAACGTTCCCCGTGGAGAAATCCCCGGGCATTGTCCCGGCCAAAGCCAGCCTGGCCGAACGCACCAACAGCGTCTTCATGGGCACCAGCGTGCGCAGCGGCATGGCCCATGTTTTGATCGTGCAGACTGGCAAAGCCACCGTGTTTGGTCAGATTGCTGAACGGCTCAGCCTGCGCCCGGCGCAGACCGAGTTCGAACGCGGCGTCCAGAAATTCGGCTACCTGCTCACCCAGGTGATGCTCGTGATGGTGGTGCTTGTCCTGGCGATCAACATCTTCCTCGCCAAGCCGCCCATTGACTCGCTGCTCTTTGCGCTGGCGCTGGCCGTTGGCCTGGCGCCCGAACTCCTGCCCGCAATCATCAGCATCACCCTGGCGCACGGCGCGCAGCAGATGGCCAAACGCGGCGTGATCGTGCGCCGCCTCAACGCGATTGAAAACTTCGGCAGTATGGACGTGCTCTGCACCGACAAGACCGGCACGCTCACCGAAGGCGTCGTCCGCCTGGATGGCGCGCTCGACCCGGATGGGCAGCCATCCACCACCGTTCTGAACTACACCTATCTCAACTCCCAGTATCAGACCGGGATGGACAATCCACTGGACGACGCCGTCAGCGCCTACGCCCAACAAGCCGGGGCCAAGAGCGGCGCTGAGCAAAAGGTTGATGAAATCCCGTATGACTTTGTGCGCAAGTGTTTGAGCGTCGTCACGGCCAATGCCCAGGGCGAGCGCACCTTGATCACCAAAGGCGCGCTGGAAAACATCCTCAAAATCTGCACGCAGGTTCAGGCTGGAGATGGCAGCCATGCGTTGGATGAGAAAACGCTGGCCGCGATTGATGAGCACTACAGCGCATGGAGCGATAAGGGCTTCCGCGTGCTGGGCGTGGCCATCCGAAGCCTGGACGGCCAGGCCGCCTCCTATTCGAGCGCCGACGAAAAGGGAATGACCTTCATCGGTTTCCTGCTGTTTTTCGATCCGCCAAAGGCCGATGTGGAGCAAGCCATCGTTGATCTGGCGCAGCGCGGCGTAGATCTCAAGATCATCACGGGCGATAATGAGAAAGTAGCCCGGCATGTGGCCGAGGCTGTGCATCTGCCGATCACCGGCGTACTGACTGGACGCGCGCTGAACGACATGACCGACGAGGCGCTCTGGCACGCCGCCGAGCGCACCACGATTTTTGCCAGCGTGGATCCCAACCAGAAAGAGCGCATCATCCTGGCCCTGCGCAAGACCCAGCACGTAGTTGGTTACATGGGCGATGGCATCAACGATGCGCCGGCGCTGCACGCGGCCGATGTGGGCATCTCCGTGGACACGGCCGTGGATGTGGCCAAAGACGCCGCCGATTTTGTGCTGCTCAAGCAAGATTTGGACATTCTGCGCGAAGGAATTGACGTTGGCCGCGTAACGTTCGCCAACACGCTCAAGTACATACTGACGACCATCAGCGCCAACTTCGGCAATATGTTCAGCATGGCCGGAGCTTCGCTGTTCCTGCCGTTCCTGCCCCTGCTCGCATCGCAAATCCTGCTCAACAACTTTTTGTCGGACATTCCCGGCACCACCATCGCCAGCGACAACGTGGATCCGGAGTGGGTGGCGAAGCCGCGACGCTGGAATACCGTCTTCATACGCGACTACATGGTGCTCTTCGGCCTGGTCAGCTCGGTCTTCGATTTCCTGACCTTTGGCGTGCTCTTGTTCGTCTACCGCGCTTCGCCTGCGGAATTTCGCACCGGCTGGTTCATCGAGTCGCTGTTGACGGAATTGGTCATCGCGCTGGTCGTGCGCACACGCCGTGTGTTCTTCCGCAGCCGGCCGGGCAAGCTGCTGTTGGCGAGCACGCTGATCGTTATCGGTATCACCCTCGTGCTGCCGTATGTGCCCTTCAATTTCCTGTTTGGCTTCATTCCACTGCCGGCGCCGCTGATGCTGATGATGCTCGGTCTGACGGCGCTGTACGTCCTGGTCACTGAAATAGCCAAAAAGGTGTTCTACTCGCGGTTGGAAAATGCGATCGCCTGATTCGTCCAGGCGTGTCTTCGAAACTTACAAAAGGTAGGGAAAGTATGGCGCTCTATCCACCCTCGCAGCCGTATCACTGGACATTTCGCCGCGTCATGTGGGCGACGCTTGTTCTCGTCCTTGTCGTGCTTGGTTTTTGGCTGCTCTATCGGTTCAACCAGGTCATTTTTATCTTGTTCATCGCCATCGTGATGGGCACGGTGATCAGGCCGCTGGTGACCAGGTTGCACCAGCGGGGACTCCCCCGGATGGCAGGGGTCATTCTTGTCTCCCTCTTGCTGCTCGCCCTGCTCATCGGCTTCGTGCTGTTACTATTCCCGTTGATTGTCGAACAGGGTGCGACGATTGTGGCCGCGGCGCCGGGCTATTACCAAAACCTGCGTGCGTGGATGGCGCACTATCCCAATCAATTGATCGTGCGCCTCGGTGAGTTCCTCCCCGTCACACTGCCAGGCTTGACGCCGACGCCGCAAACGGGGCCGCAGATGCTGGCTTCTGCCAGTCACGCGTTGGGTTACGTCAGATCCGCGGCCAAGATCATTTTTACGGCCATCGTCATTCTGCTGCTGGCCTTTCACTGGACGCTGAATGGCCCGCGCACCATTCAGTCGCTGTTATTGTTGGTCCCCAAGAACCATCGCGAGAGCTTCAGCGAACTCGTGTCGGCCATGGAGAGCAAGGTGGGTTTCTACATCGCCGGCCAAGGCGTCCTTTGCCTGGTCATTGGCGTCATGGCGCTGATTGCCTACCTGATCATCGGCTTACCGAATGCCCTGGTGCTGGCGCTTGTGGCCGGCGTGCTGGAAGCTGTACCGATGGTGGGGCCGCTGCTTGGCGCCGTCCCTGCGGCGGTCATCGCTCTTTCCATCTCGCCTTCCAAGTTGATCTGGGTCATCGTCGCCACGATGATTATTCAGCAGTTGGAAAACAGCTTGCTGGTGCCGCGCGTCATGCGCAGAGCCGTAGGGGTCAATCCGTTCGTTTCCTTGCTGGCATTCTTTGCCTTTAGCTCTCTGCTCGGCATCGCCGGCGCACTGATGGCGATTCCCATGGCTGCCATTCTGCAGCTCTTGCTCGATCGCTTCGTGTTTCATCCCACCGCGATGGAGCCGGAGGTTACGGCTGGCCGTGATTATGCCAGCCGGCTGCGCTATGAAGCGCAAGACCTGGCTCAAGACCTGCGCAAGCAGGCGCGGCTGCAGAAGGGGGGCACGGACCTCAGAGTCAAGCAGATTGATCAGGTGATGGACGAGATTGAAACCATTACAACCGATCTTGATGCGCTGCTGGCGCAGGTTCGACCTGTAGGTGCAACATGACGAAGCAATTGGTAGGGTTCGGCGTGGCGGTGATGACCACGCTGCTGGCGCTCGTGGTGCTCTGGCAATTCCGCGGCGTCGTCGTTTACGTGTTGATCTCGCTGACGCTGGCGGCCGTGCTGCGCCCATTGGTTCAGCGCCTGGTCGGGCGAGGCCTGGCTGCGCGCGCAGCCTGGATTCTGCTCTACCTGGCGGCCGTGGGCGGTTTCGGTTTCCTGCTCTTCCTCACCGGCGAGGCCGCCATCAATGAGATTCGGCTGTTGGCCCATACGGTGTCGGTGCAGGATGAGTGGAAGCTGCCGGTGTGGCTGGCCGGCAGCACATTCCAACCGACGCTCGCCGCCGCGTTGCCCGCGCCGAGTAAGCTCTTCGAGGCGCTGACAGGCAGCCAAGGCCAGCTGGTGCTTCCGGCCATATTCGGCTTTTCGCAGAACATTGGCAATGTCGTCAGCGGCGTACTCGTGATTCTGTTCTTGAGCCTCTATTGGACCATCAATCAGGTTCATTTTGAACGACTCTGGCTCTCGTTGCTCCCATCGGGCCAACGCACAGAGGCGCGCAGTATTTGGCGGACGATCGAGCGCGACATCGGCGCTTATCTGCGCAGCGAGATCATCCAGAGCCTCCTGGCCGGACTGCTGTTGGCTTTCGGCTATTGGCTGCTCGGATCTCCATACCCAGCGCTCTTGGCGGTGGCTGGCGCCCTGTTATGCCTGATACCCGTGGTTGGAATCGCTCTGTCGGTCGTCACCGTACTCCTGGTTGGGCTGTTGACCAGTGTACAGCTCACCGTGCTGACGGCGCTCTATGCGCTCGTCGTCCTGATTGCTTTGGGGGCAATGGTCAAGCCACGGCTTTTCAATCGCCGATGGGATAATCCCATTCTGACCGTCGTGCTGCTCATTGCCCTGGCGGACGTTTTTGGCTTTGTCGGCATCATCGTCGCTCCGCCTTTGTCTGTTGTCTGCCAGATCCTGTGGAACCGTCTGGTCAGCCGCCGTGCGGCTTCAGGGGCGGCGGCCCAGGTTTCAGACCTCAGAGAACGGGAAGCGCGCCTTCGGGCCGCCATCGAAGCCATGCAGGATCCTCCGCCCCCTTTGGTGACCAGCAGCATGGAGCGGCTAACCCATCTGCTGGTGAAAGCCGAACCCATTTTGCAGGCGGCTTTGCCGGCTGAGTCTCCCAATCTACTGCTGCCCCTTGCGCACCCGCCCGAGCCGAAAGCCTGAAATGGCCGCGCCCAAAATGCCGAGAGGCCTGGCGCGGCTGCAGCAGCAGGGCATCCGCCGCGCCCACCGGTTGGATGAGCGGACGCACGGTTGGTTAGGGATATTGACGCGCGCGGCCAGCGAATCGCTCAAGCCCGATTCGGCGATTACGGCTGCGGCGATTGCCTACTTTGCCCTCTTCTCCCTATTTCCCCTCACCCTTCTGAGTATTTCGATTGCCAGCTTCACGCTGGGCCCGCTGATGGACCAGCACCTCGTCATACGAAAGCTCGAGTTCATCACACCTGCCCTCGGCCAGTTGGTCGGCCCGAACATTGACCAAATCATTCGGGCGCGCGGCCCAGTGACCGGCATCGCGTTGGTTGGTCTGATCTGGTCGGCCTCGACCGTTTTTTACACGCTTACCCAGACCTTGAATCAAATTTGGGGCAATAAACAAAGTCGCTCGATTTGGAAACGACGCGGCCTGGCCATCCTCTTTGTCCTCGCCTTCGTTGGCCCCGCGCTCTTCCTGGCTTCGTTCGCCAGCAGCATGCTTGCCAGCCTCCGCACGCTGCTGCCAAACCAGGTCATTCCGATCGGGGCCGGCATCAGCCTGGCGTTGGCTATCTTGCTCGATGTGGTCTTGTTCATGGTGCTTTACATCATGCTTCCCCATGCGGCTGCCACCTGGCGCGAGATTCTGCCCGGGGCAATCGGGGCCGGCCTGCTCTGGGAAGTGGCCAAGAAAACCTTCTTGCTCTTCGTTTCCACCTACATCTCTGTTTCGAACCTGGTTTATGGTTCCGTGGCAGCCATTGTCGCGATCCTGACCTGGGCCTATGTGAGCAGCGTGATCTTTCTTTTTGGCGCCTACGTGAGCGTCTCCTATTACCAGCGCCAGCAGCAGCGCCCAGAAGGGGACAAACCGTAATCTTACGCCCGCGCCGGAGATACATCGAACAGCATACAACAAAAGTTGCACAAGCCGCCCTGTGGGCGGCTTTTATGCGACGAAAAGCCTGGCGTTTGCGCTGACGCCAGAACGGCGCGCTTCTGCTATGCTATGCGCGGAAGAAATGACGACGAATAATCACACAGGAGAAGCAACATGGACAACCATAACCACAATGTCGAAACAGAAAACCCCAATCACGATGTCGAAGATGAGAACAATGTCCGAGAGCCATGGAACTTTTGGATCGGCTTGCTGGTCGGCTTGCTGACCGGCGGCCTGGCAGGCGCAGTGGCGGCGCTGCTGTTGGCGCCCCAATCAGGGAAGAGAACGCGGACGAAGCTCCTGCGACAGGGCGATGAACTGCGCCAGCAGGCGGCCGAAACCGTAGAAGACGCGATGGCGCAAGCCCGCACCAATGTTCGCCATGCCCAGCGCGATGTACGCAAGCAGGCAGCCGAGCTGGAGCAGCGCGGTCAAGCCATACTCGACGAGCAAAAAGACAATCTGGCTACCATCGTCGAGGCCGGGAAAAACGCGCTGCAAGGTAACCGGGCCTAAATGGGTCGTCTTATCGTTTCGTTTCACCGAGGAGGTATCAATCATGCTTAAGCCCATTCGTTTGGCAGTGGTCCTGCTCGTTGGGATCACGCTTCTGACTGCAACGGGCAGCCCCTTGTCTCAGATGGCCGCGGCTGCGCGTCCATCGGGTACCTCACCGATACTCGTGGCGGCGGAGAGTTACTCGGTTTTGGGTTACTCGACCGTGACCAATACTGGCCTCACCACGGTGACCGGAGATCTCGGTGTCTATCCAGGCTCCGCAGTAACTGGCTTCCCTCCGGGAACCATCGTCCCCCCGGGCATGATCCATGCCGCTGATGGGCACGCGGCTGCGGCTCAGCTCGATAACAGCGCGGCATTCGGCTTTCTGGACCAGCCGTGCGATTTCACCTATCCCAGTGGGCAGAACTTAGCCGATCTCTCCCCACTCGTGCCGGGCGTCTACTGCGCTCTCGGCTCCTTTGAACTGACTGGCAATCTAACCCTCACAGGATCCGCTGGCGTCTGGATTTTCAAATCCAGTTCAACGCTCACGACGGCGTCTGGTTCCTCTGTGACCGGCGGCGACCCCTGCAATGTCTGGTGGAGGGTCGGCAGTTCCGCCACGCTGGGCACCGCCTCTGAGTTCAGAGGAAACATCCTTGCGTTCGCGTCCATCACGCTGACGAGCGGCGCGAACCTGAACGGGCGAGCACTGGCGCAAAATGGCGCGGTGACGTTGGACACCAACAACACCTACCTGAGTTGTCCCGTGGCCCCGACGGCAACCGTGACCGCTACCTCTACGGGGACGCCCACGCCCACGGCGACGGCCACCCATACGCCCACGGCGACGACCACCCGTACGCCCACGGCAACGGCCACCCGTACGCCCACAGCGACGGCCACCCGTACGCCCACGGCAACGGCAACACTCACCCAGACGGGTACACCCACGATAACCGCAACGGCAACTGTTACGGGCGCCCCGACCAACACGCCCACACCAACTGCGACCATGACCTGGACGGCCACGCCCACGCTCACGGCGACGCCAACTTCTACGAGCACGCCGACCCCAACCAACACGCCGCCGCCCACAGCCGTGGAACTGCTCTATTTCATGGTGAGCTGGGATGGACAGACCGTTGTCCTGAATTGGGCCACCGCAGCGGAAATTGACAACTATGGCTTCAATCTGTACCGCGCGCCCGTAGACGATTTCTCGCTGGCTCAACGGATCCACTTCGAGCCGTCGGCCATCCAGGGCGGCGCTGGCTCCGGCGCGACCTATCGCTATCCCGACATGCCTCCGGTTCAAGGCACATGGTGGTACTGGCTGGCCGACGTTGACACCCAGGGCGCCGAGACGGTCTACGCCCCATCCATCGCCATCGCCCTGCAGTTCCGGACCCAGATCTATCTGCCCTGGATTGGGAAGCGTTAGCCGCAGCTGTGCTCTGCCTGAAGGAGGATTCCATGAACCGCCATACGCTTGTCTACCTTGTCATGAGTCTGTTCATTGGCCTGACAACGGTTTCGTTGCTCTTCGACGCCCTGCCGCTCGCCCAGGCTGACGCCTCGCTGGCGCCCGTCGGCCTGACCGAAACCTTTACGCCGACCGACACGCCGATTACGCCAGCGCCAACCGAGACGCCAACAATGACGCCAGCGCCAACAGAGACGCCAACGATGACGCCGGCCCCGACAGAGACGCCCACGATGACGCCAGCGCCGACAGAGACGCCCACGATGACGCCAGCGCCGACAGAGACGCCGACAATGACGCCGGCGCCAACACAGACGCCGACGATGACGGGCACGCCGATACCAACAAGCACGCCGGGCCAGGCGCCGACAAACACCCCAGCCCCGTCGCCTACCGGCACGCCGACGGCCTTTGTTGGTTTGCCCGTCACCGGCGCTGCTGCTCCCCAGGGCGAAGCGTTTCCCTGGCTCCTGATGTGGGCCGCGGCGGCGGTTGGCAGCCTCGGCCTTCTGGCCTTTGGCCTGAGTAACCGGGCGCGCCGCCCCACGCGGCGCTAGGGTCACACCAGGCATGTTCCGCATCCGCCGGTGGGTCGTCACCCTGCTGGTTTTGGCGCTGACGTCTGGAAGTGCGGGCGACCTGGCACATGCCTCGTCGCCCGCACCCATGTTCCAGGCATCCTCCCCCGTGGTGAACGCCCTGGCGGACGGATTGAGCCTGGAATGGCGCGCGGCCCTGCCTGACCTCAGCCGCGGCGCCGACGGAACCGTTTCGGTCAACATCTCCGGTTATGCCCAAACCGATACGCCCGGCGCGCCGCTGCTGCCGCTGACCTCTGTGCTTGTGGCCCTGCCCCCAGGCGCGCGCCCCGCATTCCAAATCATCCAGGCAGAAGCAACCGATCTGCTTCTGCCCGGCCCAGTGGCGTTGGCGCCGCGTCCGGCAGGCGTTCGACGTGACGCAGACGGTCAGGTCATCGGCGGCGCCTTTACCGCCAACACAGGTGCGTTGGCTGATGAGGTTGACGCGCTCCCGCTCTCAGAAGGGCGCTCCGAACCAGGCGATGGTCCTATCACGCTGACCCTGCTTGGCGCCTTGCGCGGCGTGTCCATTGCCCGGCTCACCTTTTTTCCAGCGCGCCCCGCAGCGAATCAACTGCGCGCCACGACACACATTCACGTTGTGCTCAGATTCAATGCCAATGCTGCTGAAGACCAGGGTTCGTGGCCGCGCTCTTCTATGTCCGCGCCAGCGGATCCGCTCCTGGCAGTCTTGAGGCGCTCTGTGATCAATCCAGAGCAAGTCCAGCCTTCCCCATTACCTTCCATCCCCGCTCCGATCCCGAGGCAGACCGGGCCGCCGCGCGCGATCATCTCCGTGGCGCAGCCCGGCCTCGTTGCCATTTCCTACGCCAGCCTGGCTGCGATCGGTTTTCCCCTCGTGGGCCATGACCCGCAGTTTTTACATCTCACCCGCGCAGGGGCCGAAATTGCTATGCAGTGGGACGGCGACGGGGATGCGGTTTTCGAAGCGGATGAGCGGCTGCTGTTTTTTGCTGACCCCCGCTTCAGCCGGTGGACGACCGCCGATGTTTACTACCTCACGGTCGGCGATCAACCCGGCCTGCGCATGGCGAGCCGGCCGGCCAATCCCGCGCCGCGGCCCACCGGAACCGCCTGGCTCACGCAGACGATCGAAATCAACGCGCTTTATACGCCAACCTGCTATTGCGGGCGTCTGTCGCCGGGGCGCGACGGCGATCGCTGGGCGTGGGATGATGTGCGCCAGCCCGATCGCGGCCACCCCGTCTATCCCTTTGGCGCGCTGCCTGCCCTGGATGCGACGCAGCCCGCGACCGTCACCCTCTGGCTCATGAGCTACACCGACCTCCCCAACCTGGCGCCGGATCACCGCGTGGACGTTGCTCTCAACGGGTTTGATCTGGGCCGCATCGCCTGGGATGGTCGGCAAGCCATCACGGCCACGCTGGCTGTGGCGCCGGGCGTGCTGGACGCGGCCAACAACGTCCTCAGCCTGCATCTGCCTGGGGTGGGCAGCATGGTCGAAGGGATGTGGCTCGATGGGTTCGCGCTGCGCTACGCGCGGGGAAATAGCTCCACGGGCGCTTCGGTTCTCTTCGCGGGGGCTGGCGAGCCGCGCACGTACAGCCTGGGGCTGGCCTCGACCGTCGGCCTGCGCGGCTACGATGTGACGCGCCCGGAAAACCCGGTGAGCCTGCTTGGGATCGCGCCAGCTTCCATCAGGGTGACCGATCCCGCTGGCGGCGGCGTCCACCGTTACCTGCTGACCTCGGCGGCGGCGATTCAGCCGCCGGCAGCCATGCGTCTTGCCGTAGAGTTGCAGCCAGGGCGCGGAGCCGATTATCTGATCCTTTCCTCCTCCCTTTTCATGCCGGCATTGACCGATTTGATTGCGCTGCGGCAGAGCCAGGGTTTGCTGGTGGCCGTCGAAAACCTGCAGGCGATTTACGATGCCTTCGATGGCCGCCCCACGCCCGCGGCGATTCACGCCTACCTGCAAAACGCCTACCAGACGTGGAACCCGCGGCCGGCGTACGTGTTGCTCGTGGGCGACGGGTCGTTCGACCCCAAACTCTATCGCGCCGATTCAAAAGCAACATTCTTGCCGCCTTACCTGGCTGACGTGGATCCGTGGATGGGCGAGACCGCGGCCGACAACCGCTATGCGCTGCTCGACGGCGACGGCGACATCTTGCCCGACCTGCTCGTGGGCCGTCTGCCGGTCAATACGCTGGCAGAAGCGCAAATCGTCGTGGACAAGATCGTGCGTTATGAAACCGATCCAATGCCCGGCGGATGGAACAGCCACGTTGTCTTCGTCGCGGATGACGCGGACGACGCCGGGGACTTTGCCGCCGACGCCGACCAGTTGGCTGCAGCGTTCGTGCAAGCGCCATTCACCCCCCACCCGATTTACTATACGCCGCCAACCATGACCGTTGCGGATACGCGTCAGTCCATCCTCACGCGTTGGAACGGAGGCGCGGGGCTGATCTTGTACAATGGGCACTCGTCGGTGCGCCAGTGGGCCGCCGAGCGCCTTTTTCACCGCGACGATGTCCCTGCGCTGCACAACGCCCGCCGATGGCCCGTCGTCCTGGAAATGACCTGCTTCACCGGGCGGTTTCACGAGCCGGGCGGCGCAACCCTGGATGAAACCCTGCTGCGCGCCGCAGACGGCGGCGCGGTGGCTGTCTGGGGTGCGACCGGTTTGGGCGTCGCCACCGGCCACCAATCCTTGGCGCAGGGTTTCCTGGCCTCGACTCTGCAAGGCCATGAAGGGACCATCGGCGTGGGAACATTGGCTGGCAAGCTGGAATTGGTGGCGAGCGGTTCGAGCGCGCTGGACCTGGTAGACACCTTCACCCTGCTGGGCGACCCAGCGACGAACCTGAACCTGACTCTCGTCCCCTGGGCCAACAACGCTTATTTTCCGGTTATTCGTCTGAATCTGGCGCCCCGCATCAGCCAGGCGTATCTTCCGGTTATCCATGCTGCCAGCATGAATTGATTTCACTTTCCCGCCCCAGGAAAGGCGAACCATCATGCAGGAGTCCAAAAATGAAAGCTGCGCCCGCTCGAAATCTACGCTGAACATCGTACACCAAAAGTTGCGCGGGCTGCTTTCGGGGTCTGCCCTTTTGCGACGAAAAATCTGGCGTTTGCGCTGATGACAACGCGACGCCCCTCTGCTATGCTATGACGCAAGGAAGAGCATTCTTCCAGAGCGTTGACGGCGAGAGCTGTCTCTGAAAAAAAGGAAGGGTAGAACCATGGGTATTCTTGCATGGATCGTCGTTGGGTTGATTGCTGGCTGGTTGGCCAGCCGAGTGATGAAGGGTCGCGGCTCCGGCCTGGTCGGCGACCTGGTGCTGGGGGTGGTAGGCGCCCTGTTGGGCGGCCTCATCGCGTCGACGCTGCTCAATATGCCGAATCCTGTGAACGGCATCAACGTCCCCAGTATTCTCGTGGCCTTCCTCGGCGCGGTAATCCTCATCGCCATCCTGAGGGCCGTTTCCGGTCGCCGCAGGCTGTTTTAAGTTTGACACTCAAGTTGAATCGGGAGGTTGAAACATGGCGCGCTACGAATTTGTGAAGGGCTTGCCTGTCATCACGATGGCAGAGGGCAAGCAAATTGGTAAGGTTGACGACCTGGTCGTTGATGCTGAGCGCAAGGCGGTCAGGTGGCTGCGCATTCGCAGCGGTGGGATCGGGATACTCGGCGGGGAGCGGCTGTGGGTATCGGCCGACGCCGTGCATGGGGTCGGCGAAGATGCCATTACGATCAACGCCGAAGCCGACGCTCGAACTCCTGCCGATGCGCCCGAAGCCCTCGCTTTGGTCAAAGCCAAGCGTGAGGTCATTGGCAACAAAGTGATGACTGAGAATGGGGAACGCTTGGGCGAGGTGCGTGACTACGAGTTTGACTCAGGTACTTTCGCCTTGACCTCTCTGTCTGTCCCGCCAGGCATGAACGTTGTTGGCGAGATTCTGACCATCCCAGGCGACAAGGTGCTTGCCATCGGGGAAGACTCCATTGTTGTCGCAGGGGACTCGGTGAAGCGGTTGCAGGGGACCGCAGACCTCGTGAACCAGCCGTCCGTCTGAGCGCAGACGGACGCTGCAATTGCGGCCGGCAACGCGCCGGTTCTGAACCTATGGCGCACGTTGAGGAAAGGGAAACATCATGAAAGGCTTTGTGCAAGACATCGAGAGCCTCGCCGTCAAGAATGACGATTTTCGCCGGGTGCTGTACACGGCAAAGCACTGCCAGCTCGTTCTTATGGCGTTGAAACCCAAAGAAGAGATCGGGGCGGAAGTCCACACGCTCGACCAGTTCTTTCGCGTGGAGGAGGGGACCGGCGAGGCAATTCTCGATGGCGTTCGGAATGCGATCGGAGCGGGCTACGCCGTGCTTGTTCCGGCGGGAGCGCATCACAACATCATCAATACCGGCAGTGTTCCACTGAAGCTCTATACGCTCTATGCGCCGCCGAATCATCGAGATGGCGTCGTCAACCCAACCCGCGCCGATGCAGAGGCCGACGACGAACAGTTCGAGGGCGAAACGACAGAATAGAGAGATTAACGGCAATCGGTTGAGTGGAATGAGAAAGTCTCGAATAATCACACTGGAACATGACTGAAAATACGCCGGGCTAAGACAGGCGAGCGAAGAAGATGACGCGATGGCAAAAAAAACTATTCAGTTCATAGAATCAAGCGTTCGCGTCTTGATTGTTGATGACCATGCCATCGTGCGCAAGGGTATTCGCGCGCTGCTTTCTGAAGCCGGCGGCTTCGAGGTGGTGGCTGAAGCGGACAACGGCCAGGCAGCCGTGCTGCGTGCGCAGGAGAGCCAACCCGATGTCATCCTCATGGACCTGCTGATGCCAGGCATGGATGGCATCGAGGCGACGCGGCGGATCATCAGCCACCAGCCACAGGCGCGCATCCTCGTGCTGACCAGCTTTGCAGCCGACAACAAGGTCTTCCCCGCCATCAAAGCCGGCGCTATGGGGTATCTACTCAAAGACTCTGCTCCGAGCGAACTCATACGGGCGATCCGCCAGGTGCATCACGGCGAGCCATCGCTCCATTCGACCATTGCCCGCAAGTTGTTGCAAGAGATTGTACACCTGGCCGATCTGCAGTCGGCGCCCGCTGCGCTCACCCTGCGCGAAGTCGTGGTGCTGCAGTTGATCGCCCAGGGCTTGAGCCACCAGGAGATTGCCGATCGGATCGCAGTCGCTGAGTCCAGGATACGCGCCTACGTGAACCGTATTCTTGCCAAACTGCACCTGGCCAGCCGCACCCAGGCTGCGCTGTACGCGGCGCGGGCAGAGTTGATGGATGAGGGCGAGACTGAAGAGGGGTAGCCGCATCTACCATGTTCTTCATGGAACCTGTCCACCAAACACCGTACATCAAACGTATCAAGGGCTGCCCGTGGGGGCTATGTTTCTGTTACGAAAAATGTGGCGTTTGCGCTGATGACAGGGTCGCCCTCTTATGATACACTATGTACATGAGGAACAGCGACCCGCCAAGGTTATGGGCGGAGATCGCCTTCTCTCTTGGAGGGTGCATGATGACAATTGGACAACGTGACGAGCAGGCCGCCGATGTTGGCCCCCTGAATGTAAGCACAGGCAGCACTGCCCGCACAACGGCGCAGCAGACGGAGACCTTCACCAGCGACCCGTACGCTGTGCGACGCGAGGGGACCCTCAGAGTCCAGAATGGCATTTATCTGCTTTTTGGAATTCTGGAGGGGCTGCTGGCTATCCGCTTCGTCTTGCCTCTACTGGGCGCGAACCCGGCCGCAGGCTTTGCGCAGTTCATCTACGGCGTCACGAAACCGTTCCTCGCCCCGTTCGTGGGGCTGTTTGGGACGACGCGCTTTGGGAACAGCGTGTTCGAGGTGAATCCACTGGTGGCGATCCTCGTCTACGCACTGATCGCGTGGGTGCTAGTGAAGGCGATAGGGCTGGTGATCGGCGATACGCGGCGTGGCGTGCGCACGACATCAAGCCAAATAGACACGCGTGTCAGATAGATCTGTTTGATAGGTAGTTCACGATTTCACCCATTTGGAGGAAAGTATGTTTACCCACATTAAGAATGCTGCTCAGGACGTGAAGGATAAGGTCGAGGATGTGGCTCACGACGTCATGGACAAGGTCGGGGACGCTGCTCACGCCGTGAAGGACAAGGTCGAAGATGTGGCTCACGCCGTCACTGGCAAAGCCGAGGACGCTGCTCACGACGCGAAGGGCAAAGTTGAGGACGCCGCTCACGATGTCAAGGGCAAGGTCGAGGACGCTGCTCACGATGCCAAGGGCAAAGTCGAAGACACCGCTCACGATGTCAAGGGCAAAGTCGAAGACGCTGCTCACGACGCCAAGGGCAAGGTCGAAGACGCTGCTCACGACGCCAAGGGCACGGTCACGGATGCTGCTCATGATGTCAAGGGCAAGGTCAAGGACGCTGCTCACGATGCCAAGGGCAAGGTGACGGATGCTGCTCACGATGTCAAGGGCAAGGTCACGGATAAGGCTCACGATGTCAAGGGCAAGGTAGAAGACGCTGCTCACGACGCGAAGAGCAAGGTCGAAGAGGCTGTTCAGGACGCGAAGAGCTGAGGGCAGTTGAGCGGTATCCTTCTACCATGAAAGTAACTATTCAGGCAGCGCGCCGTGGCAAGCGAGCGGCGGCACGCCCTTGCGGCCCGAATTCATTCGGCGGCTGCAGTCGGCGCAGGATGCCTGAATAGTTACCCATGAAAAACCATTCTATAGGCGGCGCGGCCAGCGGTCTTGCCGCTTATAGAATTGGGCCATCTGATGCCTTGCCCAAACGGGCGTGTGAGGCAAGAAGGAGGCTACGAACGATGGACGAAATCAAGCGCATCCTCATCTTGATGGCTGACGCAGGTTCCGGTCACCGCAGCGCAGCCGAGGCAATTGCAGAAGCCTTGAAGGAACTGCACGGCGCAGAATGCCTGGTGGAGATCGTCAATCCGTTGGATGATGCCCGCACGCCAGGTTTTTTGCGCGATAGCCAGACTGCTTATGACCAAATCGTGCAGCGCATGCCGGAGCTGTACAAGCTCGGCTATGACCTCAGCGACGCGCCCTTGCCCACGGCTGTCATGGAGAGCGCGCTGACGGTCGCCTTGTTCGACATCATGCGCGATCTGGTGCGCAGCCGCCGGCCGGATGCCATTGTGACGGTCTACCCAGACTATCTCGCGCCGCTTGGCGCGGTCTTCACCCTGGCCGGGCAGCACGTGCCCCTCATTACCGTGGTCACGGACCTGGTGACGGTGCACCGATTATGGTTCAACGACAGCAGTGATCTTTGCCTGGTGGCAACGCAGGACGCGTATGATCTTGCTGTCGGATCCGGTCTCGCGGCGGACAAGGTCAGGATCACCGGCATCCCGGTTAATCCCAAGTTATCAAGCGATGTACGCGCACCAGCGGCCATCCGCGCCGCTTTGGGCTGGCAGCCTGACGTGACGACCGTCCTGGCCGTCGGCGGCGCGCGCGTCTTGCACCTGGTGGAGACGCTGCACGCCCTGGATCAAGCCGGATTGCCGCTGCAAATGGCGGTGGTCAGCGGCGGCGACGACGAGGTCTATCGGCAGTTGTGCGACACAGACTGGCATACCCCGACCCATGTTTATGACTTTGCGGAGGATATGCCCAGCCTGCTGCGGGCAGCCGATGGCATCATCTGCAAGGCCGGTGGGCTGATCGTCTCCGAAGCGCTGGCCTGCGGGCTGCCGATCTTGCTGGTCAGCGTGATCGAGGGCCAGGAGACTGGCAATGCCGAGTATATCATCGCGGGCGGCGCCAGCGAACGCGCTGGCAGCCCAGCCGAAGCCCTGGAGATCATGCGCCGCTGGCTCGACAACGGCAGCGAGCTGCTGGCTGAGCGCGCCCGCAAGGCGCGCGGGCTGGGGCGTCCCCGTGCGGCGTATGACGTGGCCGAACAGGCGTGGGCTGCGGCTGTGCGCGGCCCTTATCCTTCTCCCGATAACGAAAAACTGCCCAGGCTGACCAGCCTGCTCAATCTATTCAACCTCCCCCGGGGAGACTGAACGGGAAGGAGAGCTTCATGAGCAACAAGAAGAAAATCAGCGGTATGGGTGCGATCCCGCACGCCGGGGGAGTCGCGTTTCGGGTGTGGGCGCCCAACGCAAAGCGAGTCTCCGTCGTCGGCTCGTTCAACGGATGGGACGGTCAGAAAAATCCCATGCGCGCCGAGGGTAATGGTACGTGGTACATTGACATTGCCAACGCGCGCGTTGGTGATCAGTACAAGTTCTTGCTGACAACCGCGCTGGGCGAGTTGATGCGCATTGACCCCTATGCCCGTGAGGTGACCAATTCAGTCGGCAACGCGATTATCTACGACTCGAGCTTCGACTGGAAGGGGGATGACTTCCAACTTGCGCCCTGGAACGAGCTGGTTATCTACGAGCTGCATGTCGGCACCTTCAACGAGAAGGAAGACAACGTGCCCGGCAAGTTCGCCACGGTCGCATCCCGCCTTGGGCACCTGAAGAAGCTCGGCGTCAACGCCATCGAGATCATGCCCATCGCCCAGTTCGCGGGCGAACGGTCATGGGGTTACAACCCTTCCCATATTTTTGCGGTTGAGACCGACTACGGCGGCCCCCTGGGGTTCAAGCGATTCGTCAAGCGCGCCCATGAGCAGGGCATCGCGGTGATTCTCGACGTGGTTTACAACCACTTCGGCCCCAGCGACCTCGATCTGTGGCAGTTCGACGGCTGGTCCGAAAACGGGCGCGGCGGAATCTACTTCTACAACGACGAACGGGCGACCACGCCGTGGGGCGACACCCGGCCCGATTATGGACGCAGCGAGGTCCGCCAATACATCCTCGATAACGCCCTGATCTGGCTTGAGGAATACCACGTGGATGGTCTCCGCTTCGACGGCACCGTTTACATTCGGACCCCCGCCGGCCCAGGCAGCCCTGACCTGCCCGAGGGCTGGAGCCTACTGCAGGACATCAACAGCTTGGTTGCTCAGAAATTCCCCGGCCGCCTCACGATTGCCGAGGACTTGCAGAACAACGCATGGCTGACCGCGGACGTTGCGTCTGGCGGCGCCGGATTCGGCTCGCAGTGGGATTCCAACTTTGTCCACCCCATCCGCCAGGCGGTAATTGCGACACAGGATGAGCAGCGCTCGCTCGCCGCCATCCGCGACGCGCTCTGTTATCGCTACAACGATGACGCCTTCGAACGGGTCATCTACAGCGAATCGCACGACGAGGTGTCGAACGGCCAGGCGCGCGTGCCGCACGAGGTCAACCCAGAGGACCCCACGGGCTGGTACGCACAGAAACGTTCGACCCTGGCCGCGGCGATGGTCTTTACGGCCCCCGGCATCCCCATGCTCTTCCAGGGCCAGGAGTTTCTCGAAGGAGGTTGGTTCCGCGACACCGTCCCGGTGGACTGGGATCAGCGCGAGGAGTTCCAGGGCATCGTGCGACTGTACCGTGATCTCATCCGGCTGCGGCTGAACCGCAGCGGCTGCACGCGCGGCCTCTGCGGGCAGTTCACGCAGGTCTATCACCTGGACGATGATCGCAAAGTGATCGCTTTCCACCGTTGGGACAAGGGTGGACCCGCGGATGACGTCGTGGTCGTGGCTAACTTTCTCAATGAGCTGCAGGATGGCTACGTCATCGGCTTCCCGGCTGCAGGAAAATGGAAGCTCCGATTCAACAGCGATCGGCAGGATTACAGCGAAGCCTTCGAAGGTCATGCGAGCACTGATGTGGTGGCCGAAGCGGGCGAGTACGACGGCCTCCCCTTCCACGCCGCGCTCTCGATTGGCCCCTACAGTGTGTTGATCTTCTCGCAATGATCGAGCGCGGTTTTCCAGCTGGTCACCAGCGCCTTTGGCCTGAATGCGCCGGCCTGCGACTTCAACAAGGACGGAACCGTGAACGTGGCGGATATTCAGTTTGCGGCGAATCGCTGGCGGATCGGCTGCTAGACGATAGCCGGGGCGTGGGCGGTTGAATCCGCGGCTACCGTTACGAAGACTTCGGCGAGCCGTCGGCCGCTGCCGACTGGCAGCAACCGCCGCAGGGCGGTTTTGTCGTTGTTGCAGCGACTTCAGTCGCCCGGCGTGTACAACAAACGTGAAGGAGCCAGCCCGGCAAGTCATTCGTATGTCACACAGACAACCATCGTTTGTGCTGATGACCGGGCCGCGCCGTTCGGCTATACTTTCACTGATGATAATCGTAACCCACGAGATTAATGATCGTACAAGAGCGCCCACGGGGCAATGATCGCACAAAGGAGTTCAGATGATGGTAGACGAGACTAAAAAGACCGATGAATTGGCTGCTCACATTGAGGGGATTACCCCACCGGCATCTGCGGCCAAAGACGCGACTGCAGCGCAGCCTGCTCGCGCTGGAACCGGGCCCGCGCACAAGCGGCTGTCTTATGGCGAACGCAAACATCTGCGGCGGCAAAAGCAGGCCGGTGAGATCAAAGTAACGCCGCGGCGCTAACGGTTTCGTTCAGGTCGCAAGTCACTACCCGGAAGAATTTTGCAGACAAGACGCCAAGAACTGTTTTCTCTTGGCGTCTTCGCGGTTCCCCACACTTGTACATTTCCAAATACCGAACTGCCAAGACGCAAAGGCATTTTCGTGCATGGTGGTGCGCCCAGGGCATGGCGGGCTGGTTTGAACAAACCGATGGCGGTTTCATTTGACAAACTCCGCTCTGCGCGAGATACTTTGCGCAATTTGTCACTTAGTGTGGGCCGACGAGAGCGTCGGCCCACAAAGTCTATCTTGCGACATCGAAGGAGATGCCATGCCAAGCACCGTCTATTATGCTTCGCCCCGCCAAACGCGGCTGGAAGCCAACGAAACGCTGCCGATCAAGCTGGACCTGATCGTGGACAAGCTGGGAATACGCGACCGCGTCAAGGGTGAGAATGTGGCGATCAAGATGCACCTGGGCGGCAACGTCGGCTACTCGACCTTGCACCCGGTGTTCGTGCGGCGTGTGGTGCAGGCGGTCAAAGAGGGCGGCGGCCGACCTTTCATCGTGGATCTGAACTGGTCCGCGGGCGACGCGGCCGGCCGCGGCTACACCCCTGAAACCCTGGGCTGCTCGATCTTCCCCATCGGCGGCATGGACGAGCATTACTACTACCGACATACGCACCCGTTCAAGAACCTGAGCGAGTGGATGCTGGGCGGCGGCATCCAGGATGCAACATTCCTGATTGACCTCTCGCACCTCAAGGGCCATCCGTCGTGCGGCTTCGGCGGCGCATTCAAGAACCTGGCCCTGGGCTGTATGATGCAGCCAACGCGCGGGGCCATGCACGACGCCTGTCATTTCGATCCGTACTGGTTCCCTGAGCGCTGCCCCGATCCCCAGGTGCGCGCAGCCATCATCGCCGCGTGTCCGCATGGGGCCGTGGTGCAAGACAAGGAAAACGCAGACAGCCTGCACCTGCACTTCGAGAACTGCAACCAGTGCGGCCGCTGCCTGCAGGTGGCGCCGGCCGGCTCCTTGAAGATTGACCCGGTGAACTTCCACGCGTTTCAACAGGCGTGCGCGATTTCGGCCAGCCTGACCCTCTCCACCTTTGCGCCGGGCAAGACCACTTTCATCAACATCGGTACGCATATGACGCCGGTCTGCGACTGCTTCGGCTTCACCGGCCTGCCGATCCTGCCTGACGTCGGCATCTTCGGTTCGGACGACATCGTCGCAATTGACCAGGCATCCCTGGACATGATTGCCCGCAGCCGCTTGATCGAGGAGAACGTCCCGCTCTCGATGGAACCCTGGTACACCGAAGGCCATCCCTTCCAGCACCTGCACGGCCCGCTCAAGGATCCGTACAAGGTCGTCGAGTACGGCGAGAAGCTTGGCCTGGGATCGCGCAGCTACGAGCTGATTGACGTGATGCCGGTCGAGCAGATCGCGCGCGCGCCCCTGGGCTACATCAATCTGCATGCCGACTGACTTGAAAATAGCCCTGTAACGCAATCCGCCGGATTGCAGCGCCCCGCGCCCTGTAACGCAATCCGCCGGATTGCAGCGCCCCGCACCCTGTAGCGCAATCCGCCGGATTGCAGCGCCCCGCACCCTGTAGCGCAATCCGCCGGATTGCAGCGCCCCGCGCCACGCAGGCAAGCCGCCGGCTTGCGCACCATTTTCGTTCACGGTTGTGCGCCGAGCGCATGGACAACTGAATTGAAGACGCTTTAACGCCAAGACGCAGAGGCGCAAGGATGCAAAGGCATTCTCATTCACGGTTGTGCCCCCGGAGGATGGCGAACTGACATGATGAATCGCCGGCAGTTCTGCCAGAAGGTATTTTGGTTCGGCGGTGTGCTGGCCCTGGCACCCTTCATCGAAGGCTGCGCCGAGCCAGCATCAGCGCCGCCTGCAGACACCCCCTTACCCACGGCAACGTCAAGGGCGGCCGTTGGTCCAACCGCCGCGGCGCCGACCGCCACGGCGACGAATCCGCCGACAGCCATCTCTCAGTCTACGCCAGGCGCCACGGCCTCTCCCACCGTCACGCCTGATTCCTCCTTGGCGACGGTCGCGCTGGTCAGCACCACCGACCGCGTCATGGGCGTGCGTCGCGCCATCGAGCTGCTCGGCGTCCACGCGATTGGCGGGCGCCATGTGTTGCTCAAGCCGAACTTCAACAGCGCGGCCGCGACGCCTGGTTCCACGCATGACGACGTGCTGCGAACGCTGCTCGCCAGCCTGCGCGACCTGGGCGCACGCTCGATCACCCTGGCCGACCGCAGCGGTATGGGTGCGACGCGCCGGGTCATGGAGCAAAAGGGTATTTTTGCCCTAACCAAGACGTTTGGGGCGACGGTGGTGGTGTTGGACGAACTCCCGGCCGACGCCTGGGAAATCAGCAACGGGAACGACACCCATTGGAAGCGCGGCTTCCCGGTGCCGAAGCTCCTGCTGGACGCCGAGTGTGTGGTTCAGACCTGCAATCTAAAGACCCACCGCTACGGTGGGGATTTCACCCTCTCCCTGAAGAACTCGGTCGGCTTCGTCGCCAAATCGCATGGCGCCTACAACTACATGAACGAGCTGCACGGCACAGACGACCAGCGCCGGATGATCGCCGAGATCAATACGGCCTACCAACCGGCGCTCGTCGTTCTGGATGGTGTGGAGGCGTTTGTCAAGGGCGGGCCAGACACCGGCACGCGTGCTGCGACCGGGGTTATCCTGGCCGGCGTTGACCGCGTGGCGCTCGACGCCGCCGGGGTGGCGATTCTGCGCTTGTTCGGCACGACGCCAGAAGTCAGCCACGGCCACGTCTTCGAGCAGGAGCAGATCGCGCGCGCGGTCGAGCTTGGCTTGGGCGTGGACTCGCCGTCCAAGATTCGCTTTGCCACCGGTGACGAGGCCAGCCAGGCGTATGCAGCTCGCATCGAGGCGGTGTTGGGGGCCTAGCCGGGGTCACGACAAACAAAGTTGGAGGGGCTTTCATGACGGTAAACAATTCCATCCCAACGAACTTGCGGAAGATCACGGTGATGTTGCCCGAAGCGCTCTTGTCGAGACTGCGTGAGCATGTGCCGGCTCGACAGCGCAGCCGGTTCATCCTTGAAGCGATCGAGGAGCGCCTGGCGCTGGAGGAACAGATCACCGCACTGGCGGAGACAGCGGGGGCGTGGTCTGACCAGAACCATCCCGAGATGCCCACCGATGAAGATATTGATCATTGGTTGGACAATCTGCGCCAGTTGTGGAGTAAGAAGGAATCATAGAACCAGGCCGACTTCTCAGGCATCTCGGGCCTCAGCCTGGCTCCCCTGCCCGAGGAATTCGCGTAGTACACAACGATTCCACCATGCGCAGATTATACAGATTTCCGTCCGTTGTCAAGGCGCCAAAGTCGAGTAACGAGTTGGAACGAATGGCGAGAAGCTCCGATACCTCACCGCCTCACCGATCCAGAGCGCAATGTTTGACGATGGCTTGCCCCCTACAGTTTTGAACGAGCCGCCGACATAGAGGTTGCGCTGCCCGTCCACCGCCAAGGCGTTGACGTATGGATATGGACGGTATCCCCACATGCCGGAGCCGAGGGAGTGCCAGGCGCTGCCGTCCCAACGCGCAACGTAGGGGGTCATTATACTCCCCGCGTAGGTGAATTTGCCGCCAGCATAGACATTGCCCTGCCGGTCCGGCGCCAAAGTATACACGAAATAGTTTACACCGGAGCCGAGGATGTGCCAGGCGCTGCCATCCCAACGCGCAATGTTGCGGGCGTGCTGGTCCCCCGCGCTGGTAAAATTGCCGCCGACATAGGGGTTGCCCTGCCCATCGAAGGCCAGGGCCCAGACCGTGGGGTAGGCCCCCTCCACACCGCGACGGAGGGGATGCCAGGCGCTGCCGTCCCAGCGCGCAATGTAATTGGCATCCACACCTCCCGTGTTGGTGAACTGTCCCCCGGCATAGAGATCGTTCTGTCTGTCAAGCGCCAGGGCGCTGACATATGGATACCAGTAACCAACCATGCCAGAGCCGAGGGGATGCCAGGTGCTGCCGTCCCAGCGCGCAATGTAGTTAGCGTTCACGTCCTCCGCCATGGTGAACCGCCCACCGGCATAGAGGTTTCCCTGCCCGTCTAGCGCCAGGGACATGACGGTGCCGTCAGTGCCGGAGCCAAGAGGATGCCAGGCGCTCCCGTCCCAACGCGCAATGCGGTTGGCATCCGCGCCCCCTGCCGTGGTGAAGTCGCCGCCGGCATAGAGATTTCCCTGCCCGTCCACCGCCAGGGCGTATACCCCATGGTTCATGCCGGAGCCGAGCGGCCCCCAGGCGCTGCCATCCCAACGCGCCACCCGGCTGGCGCCCACGCCCCCCGCAATGACGAAGTCGCCTCCAGCATACAGGTTCCCCGACTCGTCCATTGCCAAGGCGTGAACGGTATCGGCCATGCCGGGTTCGCCAAAGCCGTCCACCCAATATTCGTCTCCTGGAACGAAGGGCGCGAAGCGCAGCGCTCCGCCAGATGCGCGCTTGAGTTGATGGCCCGCCGGAACATCGCTGCCGGCAAAGCCGGTCGGCAGGTCCAGTGTCCCGCCCGGTTGCAAGAAGTCGGCAATCGGGGGCGCCAGATGCGCGATCGCGGCCACAGACGTGGCGACCCACTGCAAGGTTGACGGCTCGGCATGGGAAGACGCAGACGGCAGGTTGGCCATCGCCGGCAGAGATGAGAGCGTGAAGCTGGCTACGCCTGCGAGGGCAAACGCCGCAGCCAACAGGAAGCGCCGCGCGCGGGGGAACATTATCCTGAAATGCATGACCACCTCATCTGAAAGGTGTCGGCTCTAAACTGCTGCCAACGTGAGATCGACATGCTGATGCGCTCGATGTTTGCACGGTTTACCTTAGCAGCAGCATAGGTGGCTGTTTTGGTTAATCGCCTCGACTCGTTGCCGACAGTGTCGAACCTGCGAGATTTGTTGCGATCGCTGGTCCTGCCTCAATCCCAGCAAGTTTCATTCCAACGACTGGTCACCAAGATGATGTCCGCCACACTCACAAGATCGTCACGGTTAAGGTCCACGTCGGGGTTGAACGTGGTAACGCCCCACTCCATGGTGACGGCCATGAGATCGAACAGGTCAACGGCACATGAGTTGTCGACATCGCCGCGCAGGCCGAACTGGCGATAATCGTACAAGCCTGTAACGTGCACGTTGTTCGCCGTCTGGGCAAGCACACCTCCCAGGCCCAAATCATACAGGAGTACGTTGGTGATCGTGTAGGGGCCACTCGACCTTGCCCGGTGGATGTCACGTCCCGGGAACGCCAGGGTTACCGTCTGGGTACCGGTGGCCAGAACGGTTGTTGTCATCACGCGCAAGGTTTCGGCCACACCGGTCGGCACCAGGTCGGCTGTAAACGACATGGTCACCGGTGCGGCGGCAACAACCCCCATGTCAACGAGCAACGCGTCGTAGCGGCCATCAGTATTGAGATCGGGCGTGCGCACGGCGTAATGCCCGTTCAGGTGCGCGGCTTGGGAGCTGATCGCAAACACGAGCGCAGCCTCCCGGTTGTAGGGCGTCCCGCCGTCGCTTCCAGTTGCCACAACGCGGCCCAAGACGTACCCGGGGGCGATTGGAATGAGATAGCTTGCCTGATAGCTGCCGCCGCCCAAATCGGTCAAGGTGATCGTGTCAGTGATTCCATCGGTGCGCGGTAAGATCGCCTGTACCGTCGCCCCGGCCAGACCGGATGCGCCATTGGTCAGGGTTGCTGTCAATGTTGCCGTGTTGCCTACCTGGTACAACTCCTGGTTTGCCCCGGCCGCCAGCGTGCGTGCCGTCTCCATCCACACACTGGTGTGATAGCCACTACCCGTGGTGGGGGTCGTGGCGCCGCCCATCCACAACGTCCAGGGGCCGGGGACCGTCTGCGTGAAGGCATAAGCGGCCCAGGCGGGCTGCTCTCCGCTGGCAGCGGCTGTTGTGAAGCTCACGATGCCGGGATTGGCGGCCGCGTAGGCTGGTGTAATCAAGACGCCTGACGGATTGGTGAGAGTATAAGCCAGGGCGCCATCCAGCCAGGAGAGCATGAACACACTGTGTTCGCTGGTGTCAACCGCCACGGTGTAGCAAACCACCTGACCCTGTTGCACGGAGCCAACCCTATCTTGGGTGTGACCGGACAGAATAGGATCGTTGGCCGGGCCGAAGCCTTGCGACAGCACGTCCGCGTCGGCGCAGTTTCCGCTCAAACCCAAGCCACGGCGAATACAATCGTAGCGGGTGGCGCCGGTGAAATAGCCGCCGTGGTCGCTGGACGTCTGCAAGCGTTGCACCTGGCTGCCGCTGACAGCCGTGCCAACCGGCCAGTAGCGACCCGTCGCACTGGCGAGCCCCACCCAGCTGTCGTTTAGTCCCTCTGAGAGCAGCCAACGCAGGCTGCTCGCGTCGCTCCATGTGCCGCCGATGAGGGTGTAGGGAACGTTGCTGGCGCGCGTATGGTAGATCCAGTTCAACGCTACCATGTTCGTGAACTGACAGAGGGCCGGCTGGAAACCGCAAACGATCGTTGCCCCTACAGGAATCGGGTAGATAAGGGCCGCAGGGTAGTTGACGCCCCCATGCGGCGATCCGAGGGTGATCAGACGCTCGACATCACCCTGATACAGATTGGAATCCTCCAGGTAAATACGGCTGACCAGCCCCCCCATGCTATGACCGATGAGGATGACCTTGTCTTGCTGGGATTGAGATATGACCGATGCGACCTGGCGCTTGAGACAGGCGGCATTGACTTCCAGCGGCGGCGTGTAGGACCGATGCGTCTGGAGGCTCGCCACGTAGACGGGGTAGTGATCATTATTCAGACGGCCAGCCACATCGGCCCAGGAGCTGTGCGCTGGGTTAGAGCTATCAAAGGGCGCCGCCGTCAAGGTACAGTCACGACCCTGGTCTTCAGGGTACGCGCCTAACCAGCCGTGCACGAGCAGTACGGGGTAATGAACCGCCGGGTTTGGCGTTGGCTGCGGCGTGGGCGTCGGATACGCCGTGGGCGTGGGCGCTGGTGGCGGCGGAGTTGGACCGGGTTGGCCGGCCACGCCGGTCCAGAGCGCGATGCGTGATGATGGCTTGCCCCCCGCGGTGGTGAACGAACCCCCGGCATAGAGGTTCGCCTGCCCGTCAACCGCCAGGGCAGATACCGGACTGTCCATGCCAGAGCCGAGGGCGTGCCAGGCACTGCCGTCCCAACGCGCAATGTAGTTGGCGCTCACGCCCCCCGCGGTGGTGAAGCTGCCCCCGGCGTAGAGGTTCCCCTGCCCGTCCACCGCCAGAGCCTCTACGTAATGGTTCATGCCGGAGCCAAGGGCGTGCCAGGCGCTGCCGTCCCACCGCGCAATGTAGTTGGCGTTCACGCCCCCCGCGGTGCTGAAGTAGCCCCCGGCATAGAGGTTCCCCTGCCCGTCCACCGCCAGGGCCTCTACGTAATGGTTCATGCCGGAGCCGAGGGCGTGCCAGGCGCTGCCGTCCCAGCGCGCAATGTAGTTGGCGCTCACGCCCCCCGCGGTGGTGAAGCTGCCCCCGGCATAGAGGTTCCCCTGCCCGTCCACCGCCAGGGCCTCTACGTAATGGTTCATGCCGGAGCCGAGGGCGTGCCAGGCGCTGCCGTCCCAACGCGCAATACCGTTGGCGCTCACGCCCCCCGCGGTGGTGAAGTAGCCCCCGGCGTAGAGGTTTCCCTGCCCGTCCACCGCCAGGGCACGTACCCCATCGTTCATTCCGGAGCCGAGGGTGTGCCAGGCGCTGCCGTCCCAGCGCGCAATGTAGTTTGCGCTCACGCCCCCTGCGGTGGTGAAGGCGCCCCCGGCGTAGAGGTTCCCCTGCCCGTCCACCGCCAGGGCGTAGACATATGGATAGTTAACGTATCCACCCATGCCGGAGCCGAAGGCGTGCCAGGCGCTGCCGTCCCACCGCGCAACCCGGTTGGCGCTCACGCCCCCTGCCGTGGTGAAGGCGCCCCCGGCGTCGAGATTCCCCTGCCCGTCCACCGCCAGGGCATATACCCCATCGTTCATGCCGGAGCCGAGGGTGTGCCAGACGCTGCCGTCCCAGCGCGCAATACGGTCGGCGCTCACGCCCCCCGCAGTGGTGAAGTCGCCGCCGGCATAGAGGTTGCCCTGCCTGTCCACTGCCAGGGCAAGAATGAATGGATAGTATCCACCCATGCCGGAGCCGAGGGGGTACCAGGCGCTGCCGTCCCACCGCGCAATGTAGTTGGCGTTCACGCCCCCCGCGGTGGTGAAGTAGCCCCCGGCATAGAGGTTCCCCTGCCCGTCCACCGCCAGGGCATATACCCAACTGTCCATGCCGGAGCCGAAGGCGTGCCAGGCGCTGCCGTCCCAACGCGCAATATAGTTGCTCCCGGCATAGAGGTTGCCTTGCCCGTCCACCGCCAGGGCAAATACGTAACTGCCCATGCCGGAGCCGAGGGGGTGCCAGGCGCTGCCGTCCCAGCGCGCAATGTAGTTGGCGCTCACGCCCCCCGCGGTGGTGAACAAACCCCCGGCATAGAGGTTGCCCTGCCCGTCCACCGCCAGGGCTGCTACCCCATCGTTCATACCGGAGCCGAGGGCGTGCCAGGCGCTGCCGTCCCAGCGCGCAATCCGGTTGGCGCTCTCGCCCCCTGCCGTGGTGAAGTAGCCCCCGGCATAGAGGTTGCCTTGCCCGTCCACCGCCAGGGCACGTACCAGACTGTCCATGCCGGAGCCGAGGGCGTGCCAGGCGCTGCCGTCCCAGCGCGCAATCCGGTTGGCGCTCTCGCCCCCTGCCGTGGTGAAGTAGCCCCCGGCATAGAGGTTGCCCTGCCCGTCCACCGCCAGGGCACTTACCCAACTGTCCATGCCGGAGCCGAGGGTGTGCCAGGCGCTGCCGTCCCAACGCGCAATGTAGTTGGTGCTCACGCCCCCCGCGGTGGTGAAGCGGCCCCCGGCATAGAGGTTGCCCTGACCGTCCACCGTCAGGGCATTTACGTAACTGCTCACGCCGGGATAGCCAAAGCCGTCAGCCCAGTATTCGTCCCCCGGGTCGGAGGGCGCAAAGCGTAGCGTGCCACTGGGTGCGCTAATGAGTTGATAACCGGTTGGGTCAAGGCCGCCGGCAAAGCCGGTCGGCAGGTCCAGTGTCCCGTCCGGCTGTAAGAAGTCGGCCACAGAGGGCGCCGCCACGCGGTGCAACGCCGAAGGCGCGACCGCAGCCACAGACGTCGCCACATGCGGCGACACGCTAATAACCGCCCAGAGCACGACAACCAGGAAATAAGCGACCAGTCGTTTCGTCCACATTTGGGACCTCCATATGGGGAAAACTCCCTCAGTTCTGAATCCGATAGTCCAACAAATGAGGCTCTTTTTGCAGAAGCTCAAGCAATACCTTGGTCGAACCGGAGGGCGAACGTTTGCCTTGCTCCCATTGGCGCACTGTGGACGCGCTGACGTTCAGGGCCTTGGCGAAGACGATCTGACTCAGCCTGGTCTTCCTCCTGATTTCTTGAATATGGACAGGAGACATTTCAACCTCTGGGACGATGACCCCGAGGTCGTCGAGTTGTTTCTTGGTGAATGTGGTGGGAAGGCCCAAGTCTACAAGACCCTGGACGGTCTCGCCGATGGCCTCGCGAATACTACTTCTCATCGGATCCCTCCTCGATTCTGCACAGTTCCTCGTTACTCTATCACATTTTCCCATGCCCGAACTGGTCGTTTTGGCGGCTGACGAAAATGGGCAGATCACCGCCGTCAATCATTAGTCCAACAGATTATCCATCATGCGGCTCAGCGGCTTCCAGACCAGCGCACTCAGGACGTTGGATACGAGCCACCACACCGCGACCCCCACCATGTACCGGGTTCTCCCGGCGGGTAGAAACTGCGACACGGCCCAGAACACCGCGCCGAACGTGAAGCCGTAGCAGGCAGTCCAATAGGCGGCTTTCAGCGTGGCCTGGCTCACCGCCCGCGAGGGCGAGTAGATGCGTTCGTAGGCCACCAGGTGTTCCCAAAGCATGTACGCTGCGTACAGGATCAGCACTACGCCGATTACGACACGATCCCACGGCACGTTCAAATACCACACCATGCGCTGATTATAGTGAATATGCGGGATGGGGGCCAACTGACAGCAGGTGGGGAGAAGAGCGGAGCGAGAAAGTACATTAACCCATCGTCCCGCGCCTGACCCAGGGTGGCGAGCCATGTAGCGACGTACTCAGGCGCAATCCTGGGATTGGCATGCGTAAACACCTTGACGCTTGGCGGATTATGTGTATAATTAAGGCACAATAGACTGTGCCTAATGGAGTGCACCATGACGCTTGCGTCTGCTTCTGTCCGTATGAACGTATTGCTGCCGGCCGATGTCGCCAGGGATCTGCGCGCACAGGTTCCCCCGCGCAAGCGGGCGCGCTTTGTGGCCGAGGCGGTGGCACGCGAGCTGCGCCGCCTGGAGCTGCAAGCGGCGCTGGATGACAGCGCGGGAGCCTGGGAGGACGCCGATCATCCCGAACTGATTGACGGTGCGGCGATTGACCGCTGGATTGCGGAAGGACGCGCCCAGATGAACTGGGATCGCCGTGAGGAGAGTTAGCGATGCCGGCCTACCTGCTGGATACCGGCATTCTGATTCGCCATTTGCGCAAGCGCCCCGGCTATCGTGAGCTCGTGCAGCGGTTGAACCAGGGCGGCGACGTCTACATCTCCGCCTTCACCCGTGTCGAGGTGCTGCGCGGGATGCGAGACCACGAACGCGCTCGCACCTTCGTCCTGCTCGACAGCTTCTCGACGCACGTCATTGACCGCAGCACGGCTGATCAGGCCGGCGAATGGCTGCGCGCCTGGCAAGCCCGCGGGATCCTTCTGGGCGGGCCGGACGCCGTGATCGCGGCCTCAGCCCTGCAAGCCGGCGCGGCGTTGGTCACCACCAATGCGCGTCATTTTCCCATGCCCGAACTGGTCGTTTTGGCGGCTGACGAAAATGGGCAGATCACCGCCGTCAATCATTAGTCCAACAGATTATCAATCATGCGGCTCAGCGGCTTCCAGACTAGCGCACTCAGGACGTTGGATACGAGCCACCAGACCGCGACCCCGACCATGTACCGGGTTCTCCCGACGGGCAGAAACTGCGACACAGCCCAGAAAACCGCGCCGAACGTGAGGCCGTAGCAGGCGGTCCAATAGGCGGCCTTCAGTATGGCCTGGCTCACCGCCCGCGAGGGCGAGTAGATGCGTTCGTAGGCCACCAGGTGTTCCCAAAGCATGTACGCCGCGTAGAGGATCAGCACTACGCCGATCACAACACGATCCCACGGCACGTTCAAATACCACACCATGCGCCACGCTACCCGGCGACGAACCGCCCATCGTCCAGCGCCTGCGCCTGGCCCAGGGCGACGAGCGTGGCGAGCCAGTCGGCGACGCGGGCCGGTGAAGCCCCGCTGAACGCGGCGGCTACTTCGGCCGCGCGGACCGGCCGGCCGGCGGACGCAGCCAGCGCACCGCGCACCGCGGCCGCCTGCGCGGCCATGCCCTCAGGCCAGGCGCGCAAGACTGCCGCAACCTCCCCGGCTTCTGCTTCTTCGATCTGCAGCGCGGCCTGCTGCGCCTGGGGCGCGGACCCGGCCGGCGCCTGGTAGTCCGGCCGCAGCCAGCGAATCAGGCCGGACGCCTCTTCCGCGGCCCGCGCCGCGTTGAGCGCGACCAGCCGCGCCAGAATCTCCTCATCGGGCAGACCTTGTCCTGCGCCTGTCGCAGGATCGGCCGGCCAGCCGTACGCTTCGGCGACGGCCGCGTCCAGGTCGTCGTGCAGCTGCTTGAGGATCGAGACCAGCCCTTGCGCGTGGATGATCTTGTCCTTGGCGGTCAACGCCTCGCCGCCGCGCAGCTTCGCCAGCACGTTGTACAGGTCGGTGAGGGTCAGCCTGGGGTGTTGAGCCTGCTGGCGCTTGCGGTGCGCATCCAACTCCTCAGCCAGGGCGCGGATGCGGGTCTTTTGCGCATCGGTGGCGGCGGGGAAGGGAAATTTCTCGAAGCAAGCGGTCTTGACGTAGACCGGCCTGTCCTCAAGCCTGCTGCCTGTCCGCATAGCCCAGGTGACGTGAATACTACTGGAAAGGACACCCAGAAAATAAGCGTCATCGAGAGCAATGTTGATCAACTTATTGTCGGGTAGAACCTCAGCATCTAGGAAGACAAAGATGCGATGCTTGGATGTCTCCACTGTAGCAATGTAACGGTGAAGACCTCGCAACGCTGATCTGAGCTCTGTGTTCTTTCGGCCAAACAGCCACCAGTTTTCTCGTCTATACCGCTCTTGGTTCTGATCTCTCTCGGGCTTAACTCGCTCCAAGACTCGTTGATAGACTGCTGGGAAGCGCTGTCTCACCTCTTCGGCAGTTAATCCGTCCAGATCAATAACCATGAGGCCACGAGAGGTTTGCGCAATATCTCGTCCGTTTCGATAGTGGCGAATATGCTTCTCTAACCCAGTGATTGATCCAAGACCGAGAGCTACAGCTTCGGAAGGTGTCACCAGGAATCCGGCGCCGTGTAACTTCACTCCCGTATTGCTGATCGCAGAGTTGGCGCGTAGGGCAGATGAACGACCGACCTCTACGCCGATATTCAAATCAGACAAAATCATACCTGATCTTGCCCGAAGTTGGACGGTTATCTCGCCATCTGTACCGCTGGACTCTCCTGTCACCTCGCACACAACTCCGGCTCGGTCTCCGAACTCCGCAACAGTCATGGCTACTCTAACAGCAGCACCATCAGCGCTATCAACCCACGGATGATCGGGAATGGCAAACACAAGCGAGAGTTGCGGGGTGCTGTTGATATAGTGCTCCAACACTTGTCGGTTTAGAGGCTGGCGCAGGCTGTTGGTGGTGATGAATCCAAACCGACGTATCTTGCCGGTGCGCACCAATTCCGCTGCTTTGTCCCACCAGAACATCACATAGTCGGCCGAACCTGGCACGTTGGAATATGCCCCACGGAGCGCTTCGACGTAACCATCGCCCAAGAACCCGCGCATCCGCCAGTTCCCGATGAACGGCGGATTGCCCACGACGAAATCGGCCGGCGGCCACGCGGCCGGCCGCGGGTTGAGGTAGCGCCAGGCGGGCATGCGGGCGGTTTCGTCGGGCACCGGTTCGCCGGTGACGGGGTGCAGCCTGGTCGTGCGGCCGTCCCAGCGCGTGACCGGCCGGCCTGCGGCGTCCAGCAGCGGCTCGACCGCGTCCCACGCCAGCATCGCGTCGCGGCACTCGATGTTGTGGAAGCTGCGGATGATCGGCTCGGCCAGGTGCGCCAGGTCGCCCTCGGTGCGCAGGCGCCACTGCAAATAGCCGATCCACAGCACCAGTTCGGCGATGGCCGCGGCGCGCGGGTTCACCTCGATGCCCAGGAATTGGCGTGGGGAGACGGTGACGCTCTCCACGTCGAGCAGCATCTGGCTGCCGCCCACCTGCCGGCGCACCTCCAGCACCTCGGCCTGCAGGCGCATCAGGTGCTCCAGGCTGACGTAGAGGAAGTTGCCCGATCCGCACGCGGGATCCAAGACCCGGATGCTCGCCAGGCGGCGCTGGAAGGCCTCGATCTCGGCCAGCGCCTTCTTGCTCTCGCCCTCATCGGTCAGGCGCGCGGCCGCGGCCTGCACCGCCTCCCACTCAGCGCGCAGCGGCTCGACCAGCGCGGGCAGCACCAGGCGCTCGACGTACGCGCGCGGGGTGAAGTGTGCGCCCAGCTTGTGGCGTTCGGCCGGATCGAGCGCGCGTTCCAACAGCGTGCCAAAAATGGCTGGCTCGACGTCGCGCCAATCGGCCTGCGCGGCTTCGATCAGCAGCTGCAGCTGATCTGCGGTCAGCGGCAGCGCGCTGGCGTCCGCGAACAGCCCGCCGTTGAAGTGCTTGATCGGCGCGCGCAGCGCCAGCGAGAAGCCGCCGGCCGCCATCGCCTGCCACAGCTCGCGCACAAAAACCGGAAAATGGGCTACGCTGTGGCGCGCATCGGCCAGCAGCTGCGTGAAGCTGCCGGTTGGCAGCAGCCCCACATCCTCGGCGAACATCGTGAAGAGGCAGCGCATCAGAAACTGGGCCACGGCCTGGGGATCGAACTTCCCCTCCAGCGCCCGCGCCAGCCGCGCCAGGCGGTCGGCGATGTCGCGCGTCACGCGCGCGCTGCGCCGGCTGGGGTCCAGGCTCATCGGATCGAGCCAGACCTGGCGCAGGAGTGCGCGCACGTCCGGGTCGGCCAGCTCGGCCAGCTTGAGGCGGTAGTGGGCTGGATCAGGAAAGGGGACGTAGTTGCCGCCGCTGCGCGTGAATTCGCTGTACAGCGCCAGGCTGTCGCCTACGTCGGCCACGATCAGGAAGGGCGGCCGGCCGCCGTCGGCGACCTCGGCCGGGGGCAGGTTGCGCGCGTACGACTGCGCCTGCTGCCGCGCCCGTTCCATCGCCGTGTCCCAGGACGCGGCCCCGCGCAGGGCCGCGCCGCGCTTGCGCGCCCGGCTGGCCGACTGTCCGGCCAGCGACAGCGCGGACGCGCCCGCCTCCGCGTCGCGGCCCTGCTTGGCCTCCAGCACGAAGCAGCCGCGACGATAGAGGTCTATGCGACCGGTCGCGCCGTGGGGCAGCGGCACCGCTTTTTCGAAGACGTAGGCGTTGGCGGCCTCATCGGGCGTGGTCGGCTGCGGACGCGCGACTTCCAGCACGTCGCACAGCTCGGAGAGGAAGAGCTGATAGTTGGCGCGCTCGGCCGCGCCGGAGGCAGCCCAGCGCGCGATGAAAGGGGCAACGAGGGTCGGTTGGTCGGTCATGATTATTCAGTATAGAAATTTCGTTGGCTACAATTTCACCCACACCAGCCGGTCGAAGCCGAGCGCCACGATGGCGAAGGTGTGCAGACGCAGCTTGGCGCCATAAACGGCATGGAGCGTGGCGCGGTAGCCCACGGCCTTGCGCGTCGCCTCGGCCAGCGCCGCCGCAACCAGGGGCAGGCCAGCCAGTTCCTCACGGGGCGTCGCTTTGACCGCCTCGCCGGTCAGGCCCAGGTCGCTCAGTGGGATGTACTTGAACTCCAGCAGCGCATCTTGCAGCGTGTACTTGCGCATATCCGGCCGCACGATCAGGGTGGCGACTTTCGGAGAAAGCGCCGTCATGTCCGCATAGCTACGCGCCAGGGCCGGCTCCGAATCGGTTGACAAAGGGGTTGAACAGCGACAGACCCGCAATCCACTTGAAATCGTCCGTATTTCGGGTGACAAGGGTGAGATTGCGTGCCAGAGCCGTGCCAGCCACCAGCGCGTCTCCGAGGCTCATCTTGCGTAGTCGCCGAAGCTTGACGGCTTGCTCCAGGACATCTTGAGACAAGGGCAAGACTGGCGCAGCAGCAAAGAACACCTCAAAGTGCTGCCGCTCTTCCTCGGTCAAACGATGATAGCCAAGCACTTCGACGTAACTCACTGCCGACACAGCGGGGGTGTTCTGCGCAATGAACTGGCGCAATGCCTCATGGGTTGGCTGCGCCGCATAGATAATGATGTTACTGTCAATGAGCATCATACTTCCCTGCCCGGCAGCATTCGATCAACGCGCACTGTCCGTTCCCAAGCGCCTGCGTCACCAATATCCCCGAGGGCGTTGATCTCGGCCAGTATTCGCAGGGCCGCAGCCATCCGTGCGCCCTGGCTTTCCACATCTTCACTGGCTGCAACCGGTAGCTCATCCAATACGGTTACGTATACCGCGACGGCTTGGTCGGTCGGAATTCGCTCACGCACATCCCCGCGCCATTCAAGATAGTTGCCCCGCAGGATCGCTCTGTACGTTGAAAGTACTGCTTGTGTTGCCATAGCGCCCTCCTTGATTCATGCATGATGAACCTCATCAGCATCGTAGCCTGTGTATTATACGCCAAACAGAGGCTGCGCGGCAATTGATGGGCAGGACGCAGATAAACGCAGGCTGATCTGCGTCCTACTCGGGAACCTCGTAAATGGTTACGCTGCCAGATGGCATTCTGGCTAGAGTCATGTTACAATATCCCAGGGCGATACGATTCGCTAACCAGACGCATTACGAAAGGAACATTCTCATGGCACGGATTGCAATCCACGGTTTTGGTCGCATTGGGCGTTCGCTGATGAAGGTGGCGCTCAAGAACAACCTGTTCACACCGGTCTCGATTTCGGACATCAAAGACATTCCGACGTTGGCCGCGTTGTTCGAGGTTGACTCCAACTACGGCCGCTGGGGCGAAGACGTTAAAGCAACGAACAATGGCTTCGTCATCGGCGGGCGCGAGATTCTCTACTTCGACTCGATGAAGGCCCTGCCCGACTGGCGGGCGCTGGACATTGATCTGGTCATTGACTGCACCGGCCGCGCCACCACGCGCGCGGGCGCGCAGGCTCATCTCGATGCAGGCGCCAAGCGGGTGCTGGTCAGCGCGCCGAGCAAGACGCAGGCAGACTGCGACGCCGTGCTGCTGCCGGGCATCAATCTTGACACCTTCGATCCGGCGAAGCACAAGATCGTCAGCATGGCGAGCTGCACCACCAACGCGCTCGCCCCGGTCGTCAAGGTGGTCATCGAAAACTTCGGCATCAAGTACGGGCTTTTCTCGACCATCCACGCCTACACCAACACGCAGTCGCTCACGGACCAGCCGATGAAGGATCGCCGCGATTCCTGGGCCGCGACCGAGAACATCATTCCGTCTTCGTCCGGCGCCGCGCGCGCCTTGTCGTTCATCTGGCAGGGCCTGAAGATCACCGGCAAGGCGTACCGTGTGCCTACCCGCACTGGCAGCATCGCCGAGCTGAACCTGCTTACCGAGCGACCGGTGACCGCACAAGAGGTCAACGACGCCTTCCGTCAGGCTGCCGCCGTGGCGCCGCTGAAGGGCATCATGGGCGTGTTGGAAGATGAATGGGCCTCGTCCCGCATTGTGGGCGACCCGCATTCGTCCATTGTGGACCTGCCGCTGACCGTGGTGCAGGGCGATTTGCTCTCCGTCGCCGCATGGTACGACAACGAGATGGGCTACTCGACGCGCCTGGCCGAAACCGCCGCGCTGCTCGCCCGCTAACCAGCGCCATCGCCCGACAGGGCGTCGCCAACGTGACCAGGACTTACGCACTCAAGCTCTCAGACGGTCCGCGACCCTCGTTTGGTCGCTCGAAGAGCAAGAAATTCTAACGCAAAGACGCATAGACTCAGAGCCGCAAAGCGTTTATTGGCGTCTTTGCACCGTGGCGCCTTTGCGTTGAAGCATTTGGTTCCGGCTTGTCCGCGTTAGGTCGCAGATCGGCTGGGAGCCTCTGTGGTGTAAGTCCTGGTAACGACTGACCTCCTGCCAGGATGAGGTAAACTGCCTGGGGAGAAACGAAGATGTCAAACACGCCCGTAACGGCGATTGGGGTCCTCACCAGCGGCGGCGACGCGCCCGGTATGAACGCGGCGCTGCGCGCGGTGGTTCGTACGGCGCTGAACCGCGGGGTCGCGGTCTACGCCATCTTAGAAGGCTACCAGGGGATGGTGGACGGCGGAGACCGCATCCGCCAGATGACCTGGGATGACGTCAGCGGCATCATGCAGCGCGGCGGCACCGTGATCGGCACCGCGCGCTGCGCTGCGTTCCGCACGCGAGAAGGCCGGCTGCTGGCGGCCAAGCACCTGCTGGAACGTGACATTGACCGCCTGGTAGTCATTGGCGGCGATGGCAGCCTGAGCGGGGCGAACGAGTTTCGCCAGGAATGGACCTCGCTGCTGGCGGATTTGGTGCAAAGCGGCGCGGCGACCGCCGAGCTGGCGGAACGTCACGCGTACCTCAACATCGTCGGCCTGGTCGGCTCCATTGACAACGATTTTTACGGCACCGACATGACGATCGGCGCGGACACGGCACTGCACCGCATTACCACGGCGCTCGATCAAATCAGCAGCACCGCGGCCAGCCATCAGCGCAGCTTCGTCGTGGAGGTGATGGGGCGCAATTGCGGCTACCTGGCCCTGATGAGCGCGCTGGCCAGCGGCGCTGAATACTGCCTGATCCCGGAAAACCCGCCCGATACAGACGATTGGGAAACCCACATGTGCGACGTGCTCAAGGCCGGCCGCGCCGCAGGCCGTCGCGACCTGACCGTGGTCATCGCCGAAGGCGCGCGCGACCGCAACGGCAATCCCATCACCAGCGAGCATGTGCGCCAGGTGTTGGCCGAGCGCTTGCATGAAGACGTGCGCGTCTCCATCTTGGGGCACATTCAGCGCGGCGGCGCGCCCAGCGCGTTCGACCGCTGGATGAGCACCCTGGTCGGCTCCGCGGCCGTGGATGAGCTGCTGGCGGCCGGGCCGGAGAGCGAACCGCAAATGATCGGCATGCGCTATAACCGCATCCGGCGCCATCCCCTGATGGAGTGCGTCGCGCAGACGCGCGAAGTGCCCAAGGCCATCGCCGCGCACGACTACGAACGCGCGATGAATCTGCGGGGCAACAGCTTCAATGAGGCGCACCGCACGTTTCGCACGCTGCTGCGGGCCTTACCGCACGCGCCGCAGCCCGGTCAGCGACGCCTGCGCCTGGCTATTTTGACGGCCGGCGCCGCGGCGCCCGGCATGAACACCGCCGTGCATGCGGCGGTGCGACTGGCCATTGACCAGGGACATATCGCCCTGGGGGTTATGAACGGTTTTCAGGGCTTGCTTGACGGCCAGATCAAAGAACTCGATTGGATGAGCGTGCACGGTTGGGGCGCCGTGGGCGGCACGCTGCTTGGCTCCAGCCGAACGTCGCCCGAAGGCCCCGACCTGGCGATCGTAGCGCGCACCCTGGAGGAACATCAGGTTGACGGTCTCTTGGTGATTGGCGGCTGGCTGGCGCATCGCGCGGCGTACAATCTGCATGCCGCACGCGCGGACTACCCCGGCCTCAACATCCCCATCATCTCCCTGCCCGCGTCCATTGATAACAACCTGCCCGGCAGTGAAATCAGCATTGGCGCGGACACCACCCTCAACAGCATCGTCGAGGTGGTGGACAAGATCAAACAATCGGCCGTGACCACGCGCCGCTGTTTTGTCATCGAAGTGATGGGGCGGCGCTGCGGCTACCTGGCCATGATGAGCGGCCTTGCCACCGGCGCGGAGCGCGTCTATTTGCCTGAGGAAGGCATCACGCTGCGCGATCTGGAAGCCGACCTGGGCGAGATGACCCAAGCCTTCCGGCGCGGTAAGCGGCTGAGTCTGGTGATCCGCAACGAAAACGCCAATCCGTTGTACACCGCAGGTTTCATTTGTTCCTTATTCGAGCAAGAGGGCGGCGGCCTCTTCGATGTGCGTCAGGCCATCTTGGGTCATATGCAGCAGGGCGGCGACCCTTCGCCGTTCGACCGCATTCAGGCCACGCGGCTGGCCGCGCGCTGCCTGGCCTTCCTGGTCGAAGAGGCCGGAAAGGGCGCGGCGACGGGCGCGGTCATTGGCTTGCAGAACGGCCATGTCACGATCCACGACATGGAAGAGATGCCCGCGCTGGCTGACCGCGCGAACATGCGGCCAAAAGAGCAGTGGTGGTTGGATCTGCAGCCGATTGCGCGACTGATGACTCAACTCAGCGACGCCGCTGAGGCAGGGGCGTGAAGCCTGAGCGCAGAGAATTCTCACACGAAGCCGCAAAGACACAAAGAAATCGGTTTGGGTCTCAGGGTCTTAGTGTCTTGGTGTGGGTCATTTATTCGGTTCTGAGTTTTATGGGTTAGGGAGGGTTATTCTCATGTCAACGTTGAAAGATCTCATGCCGGCTGGCGTCGTCGTGGGCGACGATGTGCAGAAGGTATTTGCTTACGCCAAAGCGCATCACTTCGCGCTGCCCGCGGCCAACTGCACGGGCACCAACACGGTGAATGCCGCACTGGAGACCGCCGCGGAGTTGGACACGCCGATGGTCATCCAGTTTTCTAACGGCGGCGCAGCCTTCTATGCGGGCAAAGGGTTGAGCAACAGCGGCCAGCGCGCCGCGATTGCCGGCGCCATCGCGGGAGCGATGCACGTCCATCAGCTCGCCGAAGCGTACGGCGCACGAGTGCTGGTGCACACGGATCACTGCGCCAAGAAGCTGCTGCCCTGGGTAGACGGTCTCTTGGACGCGGGTGAGGCGTACTACAAGACGCACGGCAAGCCCCTCTTCAGTTCGCACATGCTGGACCTGTCAGAAGAGCCGCTGCCCGAGCTCGTGGAGATATGCAAACGCTACCTGGAGCGCATGAGCAAGATGGACATGACGCTTGAGTTCGAGTTGGGCATCACCGGCGGCGAAGAAGATGGCGTGGACAACACGGGCGTCAGCAGTTCCCGGCTTTATACGCAGCCGTCCGAGGTGGCGTACGCGTATGAGGAGCTGATGAAGGTCAGCCCTCGCTTCACCATCGCCGCGGCCTTCGGCAACGTACACGGCGTTTACAAGCCGGGCAACGTGAAGCTGCGCCCGGTGATCCTGCACAACTGCCAGGTCTACATCCAGGAGAAGTACGGCACGCCGGAAAACCCGCTCAACCTGGTCTTCCACGGCGGCTCTGGCTCCACCTTGGCGGAGATCCGGGAAGCCGTTTCGTACGGTGTGGTCAAGATGAACATTGACACCGACCTGCAATGGGCTTTGTGGGAAGGCATCAAGAATTACTACGTCAAGAACGAAGGCTACCTGCAAGGTCAGATCGGCAACCCGAAAGGCCCGGACGAGCCGAACAAGAAGTACTATGACCCACGCATCTGGCTGCGCGCGGGCGAGGAAGGCTTCAAAGCGCGGCTGCGGCAGGCCTTCGAAGAACTGAACGCCGGCGCCTGAGAGTTGCCGCCCCCCGATCAGTTCCAAACCTGACCAGTTTTTGACCACAGAGATCACAGAGAACGCAGAGAAGCTGCCAATTTGTGATCTCTGTAGTTTTTGTGGTTGAACGCGTCTCAACGCCACTGGTTGAGCCAGCGCACCTGGCCCGGCCAGTCGGCGGCGCTGGTTTGCGAAAGCATTGAATCGAGACTAGCAATCAAATCCGAAAGCGTCCAATCCTGCTGGTTAGCAAGCACAATGCCGCCATGCCCCGGATACTTGCGGGCCAGGCGCATGAAGTCAGCGATGTTGAACGTGAGGATGCAGCGTCCCTGCGCCGTCGCGACCAGCAGCTGCTGCTCGTCGCTGGCATCCAGCGGCATCCATGCACACGGTGTGCGTGTGACATCGTGCCCTCGTTCTGATAACACTTTCAGTAAGGTACGATAGGAAGCATCGGCGTCGAGATGCAGTCGGGGTCTAGCCATGCGGTTCCTTGCTCAGGCGCGCTTCCATCAGGATCTGGGATTCGATCTCTTGGCGATGGGCGCGTGCAAAAGCCAACGCCTCTTCGATCTGTTTCACCGGCACGCCGTATTCGTCGGCAATTTGAGCTGGCGTCATCTCCCACTGTTCGTTGGCGGTCACCGCGGCTTGCACGCGAATGCCGGTCCCACGTAGGACCGGCGTCGGAACACCGCTGGCGCCGCGCCGATAGGTCACCTGCGGGAAGCCAGGATCGTCCATCTGCTGATTGAGCGCGCCGACTTTCTCGGCCGTAGCCCAGAGAATGAACTGATTGAGGGAGACGCCTTGTTTCTGCGCCCAGGCTTCCGCTTCCTGTTTCAGTTGTTGGGGCAAGTTCAACGGATACCGTGACATGAGAATCCTCGCATTTGATGTTTCTGAAGATATCATATAACATATCACTGCATGCGTCAAGTCTCTGCTGTCACGCGAATTGTCGGAACATCCTTCAATAACACCTCGTTCGGCAAGATTCATCACATCCCTGGCAGTCAGGTGCGCGATAATCCCATCGGTTGACGGAGTCAAGAGTCAACGCAAACACAGACAGGAGATATGAAGAGATGAAACGCTTTGTCCTTCCCCTTTTGCTGCTGACCAGCCTGCTGCTGGCCGCATGCGGCGGCAGTTCTACGGCGGCGCCCACGAGTACACCGGAGCAGACCGCCCCCACCAGCGCGCCCGAAGTCAAGCCAACCACGGCCGCCGCGACAGCCGCGCCGGCGCCCACAGCCACCAGCGCGCCTGCGGCCACGGCCGCGCCGGTCGCGACCCAGCCGGCCGCGCCTGTTCTGCCCGTCGGCGATCCAAAGACCGTGGTAATCAAGGCGATCAAGTCGCAGCTCACAGCCGGGCCGAGTCGCACGCTGACACTGGTCGAAACCAGCGACAGCAAAATGCAGTTGACGTCAGAGATGGTGCCGCCTGACCGCCTGCACATCGTGATGGACAGCGACGGCAAGCGCGCGTCCGAGACGATCATCATCAGCGACACGATGTGGACACGCACGAGCGACGGCGCGTGGAACAGCGGCCCAGGCGGCGCGGCCTTGCTCTCGATGATGAGCGAGAAAGAGATTGACGCGACTACGAATTCCATCACCGATGTCAAGCTCGTCGGTCCTGAGCTGCTGAACGGCACGCCTACCTGGGTCTATACCTTCACCTCGGATCGCGCCGATCTGGGCGTCACGAGCCAGGTCAAGATCTGGATCGGCGCCCTCACGGGCCTGGTCCTACAGCAGCAGGCCGAAGGCGAAGTCGGGGGCGCCAAGAGCAAAACCACGCAGACTGTCACCTACGACCCCAGCATCAAGATTGAGGCGCCGACGAAGTAGGATTTCAGCCTGTCCGAGCAACCATGCTGTGAAATGAGGCTTCCGTAGTCCACCTGACTACGGAAGCCTCGTAGTTTGACAAGGCCGTCAGCTACGGTAAACTGGCGCAGACGCAACGCCATTAGCCAGCAAGAGAGACGCATGACGCAGACCGCACTGTTCGATGACCGTGATTTCTACCCGACGCTGCTTCAATTGGCGGTGCCTATCGCCATGCAGCAATTGGTGATGAGCGCGCTCGGCGCGGTGGATGTCCTCATCGTCGGTCAACTGGGCGCCACGTCGGTCGCGGCGGTCGGCCTGGCCAGCCAGATTCTCTTTCTGCTCCTGCTCTTTCATTTCGGCGTCGGCAGCGGCGCGGCCATCTTCTCTGCCCAATTTTGGGGACGCGGCGATCTGCTCAATGTGCGCCGCGTCCTGGGCCTGGCCTTGCTGATTGCGACCGGCGGCAGCATCCTCTTCACCCTGGCTGCGCTGCTGGCGCCCACCTTCTTGCTGCAGCTCTACACCAACGACCCGGCCGTGATCGAGCTGGGCAGCGGTTATCTGCGCCTGGCCGCGCTCAGCTACATTCCCACCGGCATCACCGGTATGTTTGGCATCATCCTGCGCACCACCGGTCATGTGCGCACGCCGATGGCCGTCAGCATCGGGGCGTTGGGGCTGAAGACCGCGCTGGCGTATGTTCTGATTTTTGGGCTGGCGGGGCTGCCGGCCCTGGGTGTCAACGGCGCCGCCATCTCCCTGGTGTTGGCGCGTACGTTAGAGTGCGCCATCCTGCTTTTCCTGGCCTATCGCTATCACTTGCCGGCCGCGGCCCGTGTGCGTGAACTGCTCGACATCAACCGCAGCCTGCTGGCGCAGTTCATGCGTACGTCCCTGCCGGTCATCGTCGGCGAAATCATCTGGTCGCTTGGCATCACGGTCTACTCGGCCATCTACGCCCACATTGGCACCGACTCCATTGCGGCCTACAACATTGCCGGCACGATCGAGGGTGTGGCGTTTGTGCCGTTCATCGGCCTGGGCAACGCGGCCGCGGTGCTGATCGGACAGCGCATCGGCGCGCAGGACACCGGCGCGGCCCGCCGTTTCGCCGTGCGTTTTCTACGACTGTCATTCGGCGGCGCGCTGATCGTTGGCCTGGTCATGTTCCTGGTGACGCGACCTGTACTCGGCTGGTACCGCATTTCCGCGCAGGCGCAAGCCGATGCCTGGGGGATTCTGATTGTCATGTCCGTCGTGCTGGCCATCAAGGCCGGCAACATGATGATGGTCGTCGGCATCTTGCGCAGCGGCGGCGATACGCGCTTTGCCCTGCTGGCCGACACAGGCCCCATGTGGGTCATCGGCGTGCCGCTGGCGCTGATCGGCTCCTTCGTTCTGCGCCTGCCAATCTACTGGGTGGTGCTGATGGTGATGAGCGAGGAGGCGACCAAGTTTGCCCTCAGCCTGTGGCGAGTCAGGTCCGGGCGGTGGGTCAATGATGTGGTGAGGACGCTGTAGAAAATGCGGAATGAGGAACAAGGAACGCTGAATGAGGAACAGGGAACGCTAAACGAGGAACAGGGAACGCTAAACAGCGTAGCCGGCATTCAGCATTTCTCGTTCAGCATTCAGCGTTCCTTAAGCGCCTGGTGGCCGCTGCTGCGCATCCTGGGCCTGGCGCTGCCGCCCTACCTGGCGCTGCAGAGCGGGCTGGTCAGCGCGCGCGCAATGGGCCTGGCCGAACTCGATTGGATTCAGCGCTTTGGTCAGGGGTTGGCTGTCAGCGGCGCGCTGGTGCTGCTGCTGCTGGCGGCGAGCTGGCAGTTTCGCCATGTCAACGCGGCCGATCCTGCGCCATCACCCTGGCGCTTGCTGCTGCCGTTGGAAGCGGCCGCCGCGCAGCTCATGTGGGCGCTGCTGCGCGTCGCCGGCGCCTGGTTTCTGCGCGACCGGGGAATGGGCGTCCTGGAGGCAGCGTACGCGGGCGCGTGGTTGGGCCTGATCTTGCTCTACGTTGCATGGGCGGTTGACCCGGTCTGGCGTGCGCGCCTTCGTCACCCGGCCAGCCAACGCCGTGAGCTTGTCGCCATCGCGCTGGCCCTGGCAACGACCGTGGTTTTTCTCGTGAGCGGGAATCTCTGGCTGTGCTGGGTGCTGCACATGATCGTCTTGGCGATTGTGTAGTCAATGGAGAGATCACATGCCGTACCTGACTGTGAACAACATTCGCCTGCGCTACGAGAGCTGGGGCGACGGGCCGCCGCTCATCATGCTGCATGGCCTCGGCTCGTGCGCGGATGACTGGGTATACCAGCTTCCGGAGCTTGGACGCTGCTTTCGCTGTCTCCCGCTCGACTTGCGCGGCCACGGTCTGTCAGACAAACCCGTGGGGCGTTACACTATGGCGCAGTTTGCCGCCGACGTGATCGGCCTGATGCAGGCCCTGGGCCTCGGCCCGGCGCACGTTATGGGACTGAGCCTGGGCGGCATGGTTGCTCAGCAGGTGGCCCTGGCGCGTCCGGACCTGGCGCGCAGCCTCGTCTTGATCAACACCATGCCTGGCCCCTGGCCGCCCACGCGTGACATGCTGCGTTCGGCGGCGCGCCGCCTGGCCGCGCTGCGCAGCCCGACGCACGACATGACCGACACCGCGACGCTCATTGCACGCACGCTGTTTCCTGAACCGGATCAGCGCCTGTTGTACAACTACACGGTTGAGCGCATGGCTGCCAACGATCCTCGTGCGTATCGCCAGAGTCTGCAGGCGATCACTCGTTTCTGGCCGGGCCGCTCCCTGCGCCGAATCACCTGCCCCACCTTGATCCTCGCGGGCGAACTTGACGCTGTGGTGCCGATGATTTACAAAGAGCGCATGCAGCGGGCCTTGCCCCATGCCACCCTGATGCGCATTCCGAACTCGCGCCATGCCAGCAACCTTGATCAGCCAGAAGTGGTCAATCAGGCCATCTTGGACTTCCTTTGCGCTGTGAATAGCTAGTTATGTCATTATTAAACCTGGAACCATCCGACGATCAACTCAGCATCACGCCCGAATTGGCGATTCCACTCAGCGAGCTGCGCTTTCGCTTCAGCCGCAGCGGGGGGCCTGGCGGCCAGCATGTCAACCGCACCGAAACGCGCGTGGAATTGCTGTTCGATGTGGCTCAATCGCCGAGTCTGACCGAGGAGCAGCGCCAGCATCTGCTGTCACGCCTGGGCAGCCAGGTTGACAGCGAAGGCGTCCTGCATATTGTTTCTTCCCTGACGCGCAGCCAGTACGACAACCGCGCAGACACCATCACCCGTTTTCAGGCCCTGCTGCGCCACGCGCTGCACCGCCCCCGCCGCCGTATCGCGACGCGTCCCGGCCGCGCCGCGGCCGAGCGGCGTTTACAAGCGAAACGTCAGCACAGCCAGCACAAACAAACCCGCCGCCGCGTCGATGTGGATGAATAGGTCCGGCATGGCCTGTATGTGGGTTGGCGGCCGGGCCATCTGCTCAACCTTGCGCAGGCCGGCCGGGTAAGGGGCCTGCGTCGTCGAGAGCGATGGCGGCTTGCCCAGTGATTCGTGCGGCAGCCAGCCTGCGCAAGGGCAGTCCCCTCGCAGGGCTGTGGCGGGAGATCTCAGAGGCACGCGGCGCGCTCGCACGTCAACGCTGCGATGTCCACGTTCCCCTGCGAGGGTTGGCGGCCGGGCCATCTGCCCAACCTTGCGCAGGCCCGCCGGGTAAGGGGCCTGCGCCGTCGAGAGCGATGGCGGCTTGCCCAGTGATTCGTGCGGCAGCCAGCCTGCGCAAGGGCAATCCCCTCGCAGGGCTGTGGCGGGATGATGATCTCAGAGGCACGCGGCGCGCTCGCACGTCAACGCTGCGATGTCCACGTTCCCCTGCGAGGGTTGGCGGCCGGGCCATCTGCCCAACCTTGCGCAGGCCCGCCGGGTAAGGGGCCTGCGCCGTCGAGAGCGATGGCGGCTTGCCCAGTGATTCGTGCGGCAGCCAGCCTGCGCAAGGGCAATCCCCTCGCAGGGCTGTGGCGGGATGATGATCTCAGAGGCACGCGGCGCGCTCGCACGTCAACGCTGCGATGTCCACGTTCCCCTGCGAGGGTTGGCGGCCGGGCCATCTGCCCAACCTTGCGCAGGCCCGCCGGGTAAGGGGCCTGCGCCGTCGAGAGCGATGGCGGCTTGCCCAGTGATTCGTGCGGCAGCCAGCCTGCGCAAGGGCAATCCCCTCGCAGGGCTGTGGCGGGATGATGATCTCAGAGGCACGCGGCGCGCTCGCACGTCAACGCTGCGATGTCCACGTTCCCCTGCGAGGGTTGGCGGCCGGGCCATCTGCCCAACCTTGCGCAGGCCCGCCGGGTAAGGGGCCTGCGCCGTCGAGAGCGATGGCGGCTTGCCCAGTGATTCGTGCGGCAGCCAGCCTGCGCAAGGGCAGTCCCCTCGCAGGGCTGTGGCGGGATGACGATCCTAAAATTTCCGCCTGGATCGCGTCAGACGCCAGCGAAACCACCAGGTGCGCTGCCAACGTTTCCACAGATCACTTGCCTGGGCGGCCGTCAACGCGGCCGCTGGGCCGCCATAGAGCGACGCTTCGCAGGCCTGGCTGATGCCGTGCAAAACCTGACGCACTTCGGCGGTCGCAACGATGGTGCGCGGCGTTTCGATCCGCTGCAGATGCGCGCTCAAGCCCTGGTCGAACTCACGCAGGGTTGCGCCGATCGCTGGCCGGTAGCCGAGCTGGCTGCCCCATTGCGCCAGGCGTTCGCATATCTCCGCGGCTGAGAGCGGCGCCCGCTGGCCGCGCGCCAGCAGCCACACGCCCATGGCCCCTAACGTGGCCGCAGCGGTCCATCCTGCCAGCGGCAGGGGCAAGGCAGATCGCGGCGCGAGCACGGCCGGGTTGTTGCTGGGCAGTTGATGCAAAGGGACGAGGAGAGGCCGTGCGGGTGTTGGCTCGAACGCCACCCACCCAACTCCCTCGAAGTAGACCTCCGGCCAGGAATGGGCATCAGCTGCGCTGACGAGCCAGACGCCTGGGGCTTCCTGGCGGCCGCTGGCATAACCAACCGCCAGGCGCGCCGGTAGCCCCACACCGCGCGCCATCATCACAAACGCGCTCGCGAAATAGTCGCAGTAGCCCCGGCGTAAGTCAAACAGAAACGCGTCCACCAAATCAGCCGATGGGGAAACCATTGGTACATCCAAATCGTACGTCAGGGTGCGCAAATACGCCTCGATCTGCAGCGCCTGATCGTAGGGGTTCGCGGCGTCGGCTGTGATGCTGCGCGCAAGGGTCGCAACCCGCGCCGGTAGGCTCGATGGTATTTGGAGATAATTTGATTGTTGATTTTTCGTAGATTTATTGACTATGCGAAGTAGATCAGTGTTCACCGGCGTCGCGCGACTGTCCACCGCCACGCGGCGCTGCGGCCGCTCGAATTCCAAACCAACCAGGTCGCCCCCCGGCCGCAAGATGGCGCGATAGGGCGCGCTGACCGCCTGCGCTTCGCCGACTGCTACCGCGACCTGCCAATCCCCCTCGCCTACCCAATCCACTGTTTGACGAATGTTCACGCCGGGCAGGCCTGCGTCCGGCCGAATGCCAGGGTCATGCCAGGATCGCCCCGCAGGCATATCCAACACCGTCAGGCGTTCCGCCTCCTCCAGCGCCCACCCTCGCCCCGTGTAGACCGCAAAGGTCGTTTCTTTCCAGTATGGCGTCCATGCGTTCACTGGTTGATAATCAATGGCTATGCGAAATAACACGCGCTTCGCCAAATCAGGCCCGCTGCCCATAAGCTCCTCCCGCGGCAGCCCGCTGCTTGGCGCAGCGCCTGCCAGGGGCGAACGCGCGGGCCGAATGACGCCCGGAAACGCAGCCCGCGCGGCCTCCTCAACAGGCTGCCACACCGGCCGCGCCAGGTTCCAGAAGGCATTCTCCACCGGTCGGAGCGCAATCGGCGGAGCCAATGCGGCCGCGGTCAAGGCTGCTGCCAACAGCACGGCGGCCGCGACCGTCTGATCGAACGCCACATCATCGGGATAGTCGCTGCCATGCTGCAGCCAGGTGCGTAACTGCGCCCGCCAGTGAACGACGGTGAGCAGGACCAACAGCAGCGCCAGGAACCCACCCACGTAGGCCGCCTGCCGGCCGGCAAAGAAGGCGCTCGCAGCGATCACCAGGCCTGTCGGGAAAACCGCGACCCACAGCCGGCTGCCGGCTGGTCGAAACAGCCAGAAGCCCAACCATGCGCTGGTTGTCCACACGAGCGCGGCCAGCAGCAGACGGAAGATGGTGGTGCTGGCGTCCGTCGCGCCCAGGCCTATCGCAAAGCTTTGCGCACGCCACACCGTCTGGCTGATGAGCGGGAGCCAAAGGTCGTGCGGAAATGGCGCGCCCGTAAACACACGCTGCCCACTCCACACGAGCGAGCGCACGATTTCCCACAGCGCCTGCCACACGGGCGGCAGCAACTGGCCGATGGCGTTGGCAACCAGCATGGCGCCGAGTAGGCCGCCGACCAAGAGCGTGGAAACGCCGCGCCAGGCGCGACGACTCAGCCAAAGACCGATCAGCGTCGCCCATAGCGCCAGGCCCCACAGAGAATCCGGCCGGCGCGTCCACGCCGCGGTCTCGATGGCGATAGGCAAGACGCAGGCCATTGCCAACGCCAGGAGCAGGAGCGCCCATCCCTCACGAGGGCGCAGGCGACGAATAAGCCACAGCAGCAGCCTGTCCACGTCTACACCTCTTCCTCGATGTCCACGTCAATCACGCGGCCGGTCGCCAGCGTGCGCAGCCCCATGCGCTTGCGCCGATAGGTCACGGCCGGGCGCAGGCTCATCAGGCGGCGATCAACTACGTGCGTGGTGACGCCGTGTTGCGCCAGGGCGCTGCGCAAGTCCAGGCTGGCAGGCGAGGGGGTGGTCGCAGCCGGTTGCGTGAAAGAGCCTGTGTCCAGGAGCAGGGCCGCCGTCGCCACGCCGCGGCCCTGCAAGTGCAGAAGGGGCGAGAGCCAATCGGCCCCGGTGCTCGGGGTGACCACGGCCAACGTGATGCCGCGCCCCAGGCTGCTGCGCACAGCCTCCAACGTGCGCGCCAGCGGCCAATCGGGCGCGGCCTGGACGCGCGCAAGTTCGTGCAGGATGCGCCAGAGTTGGGCCTCGCCGCGCTGCGGCGGGACCAGCACAGCCTCCTGCCCGAAGGCCGCCACCCCAACCGCGCGGTTGCGGCGCAGCCACTCCGCGGCCAGCGATGCAACCAGGACGATGGCGAACTCCTCGGTGCCATCCATGCCGTGGCCGACCTGCACCGCGGCGTCGAGGTCGAGCACGATCCAGAGGTCGCCGGCCGGTTCCTGGTCGAATTCGCGCACCATCAATGCGTCACGGTGCGCGGAAACACCCCAGGCAATATGACGCAAGCTGTCGCCCGGCGCATAATGCCGCACACTCGCAACGCTTAGCTCGCTTTCAAGGGCCTTGCGCATGGCACGCGCGCGACCGCTGGCCCCGCCGCGGGGCAGCTGCAGCGGAGGCAGAATAGCGACGCGGGGGTAGACCAGGATGGACTGCTCAACGGCGTAGGTCTGCTCTAGCCGGAAAAAGCCAAAGGGATCGGCCATGGCGACAGTCCAGGGGCCAATGATGAAAAGCCCGCGCTGGCGGCAGATGCCGTGGGTGCGCCAGGTGACCGCCGCATTGCCTCCCACAGCCACCACGCGGTTGACCGCATAATCGGGCAGCGTAGAATGATCAACAATCTCCGCGACCAAAACGGGCAGGGCGCCGGCATTGGACAGCGCCCATTCCTCCTCCAGCACGTCTCCGGCCACGACCAGGGCGCCGCGCTGCCGGCGCGTCGAACTGACGTTCACGGCCAGGCGTCGCAGCCAGAAGAAGCTCAGGCCAAGCGCAGTCGCCAAGCCGGCCAGCAGAATCGTCCACACCGCAGACGGCGTCACGAGCTGCAAGGCGAGTAGAAAGACCAGCAGCGCCAGCGGTGTGCGAGAGGTCATCACCAGGCGAGAAGTCGTCTCTTGCTTCATAGGCCTACCCGCATTGCCAGCGTCTCCTCCCAGGTGCGGATTTTATACACTCATTCTATCTATCCCCCTGCGGAAGAGCAAGTTGACTTTGGTTCTCAGATGGACTACAATTTCGGCCCAGACAGTCTCTTTCTTTGCGCCTTTGTGTCTCAGTGTGAGATGCGTGTCTCAGCGTGAAAACAGTTTCTCAACCAAGTCGGGAGGCAGCGTGGATTTTGCACAGTTCAGCCAGGCGGTGCAGCGCAGTGTGGGGCAGGTGGTGATCGGCAAAGCCAGGGTCGTCGAACTGCTGCTGGTGGCGCTGCTGAGCGATGGTCATGTATTGATCGAGGATGTGCCAGGCATCGGCAAGACTACGTTGGCGAAAGCTCTTGCGGCCAGCATCACCGGCAGTTTTGCTCGCATTCAGTTTACGCCTGACCTGCTGCCGAGCGATGTAACCGGCATTAGTTTCTTCAACCAAAAGGCGCAGTCGTTCGAGTTTCGGCCCGGGCCGGTGTTCAGTCAACTTCTGCTGGCGGATGAGATCAACCGCGCCACGCCGCGCACTCAATCGGCGCTGCTGGAGGCGATGCAGGAGCGTCAAGTCACCGTGGACACGGAGACCTATCGGTTGCCGCGGCCGTTCCTGGTGTTAGCCACGCAGAATCCAATCGAACTGGAGGGCACTTTTCCTTTGCCCGAAGCCCAGGTGGATCGGTTTTTGCTGCAGATCCGGCTGGGTTATCCCGATGAAGCGGAAGAAGAACAGATGCTGATCCAGTACCAGCGCGAAGAGCCGCTGGCGCACCTGCAGCCGGCGGCGACGATTGACGATGTGATCGCGCTGCAGTCCCAGGTGCGCGAGATTCATGTCAGTCAGGATGTGCGCCGTTACCTGGTGCGAATCGTGCGCGCGACGCGCGACCATCCTTCCGTCGAATTGGGCGTCTCGCCGCGCGGGACGCTGGCCCTGGCCCGCGCCAGCCAGGCCCTGGCCGCGCTACAAGGCCGCGATTTCGTCATTCCAAGCGATGTGCAGCACCTGGCCAACGCGGTGCTGACCCATCGAATTCATGTCAGCCCTCAGACTCGCTTGCGCGGGCGCACACCGGACCAGGTTGTAGCCGAGATTGCAGGCACGGTGCCTGTGCCTGTAGCAAGCTGAGCGCCAACAAGAAGGAGATAACGTTGGTCCAAGCACCATACCCATCCTGGTGGCAGCGGCGCAGCCTGCCCGTCCGCATTGGCCTTGGTTTTGCGGCCGCGGGCACGCTATTGGCCATCATCGGCATCGTGCGCGGCCAGGTGCCGCTGAACCCGCTCTCGATCATCATGGCGCTGGCTATTTCGGCCGGCGGCTGGTTCCTGGTCAGTTGGGCCATTGCCACGGCTGCGGTGGATGTAGAGCACGATCTTCAAGAAACGGAGCAGTCCGACTCGTGAACCACGATCTATCGTCCGCCGGCATCGGCGCGTTATTCTTTGATATGGACGGCGTCATCTATCGCGGCCATGCGGCCATCCCTGGCGCGGCCGCACTCATCGCCAACTTGCAGGCGCGCCGCATCCCCTTTCTCTTTTTGACCAACAACGCCACGCTGACGGCCGCCCAATTTCAGGCCAAGCTGGCGGCGATGGACATCCTGGTGGATGAAGACGCCATCTTCACCAGCAGCCTGGCGACCGCGCATTGGCTGGCCGGTCAAGCCGGCGCCCGCGCCAGCGTCTATGTCGTGGGCGAGTCAGGCCTGCGCGAAGCGATCGCACAGGCCGGCCTGGAGGTGGTCACGGACTGGCGGCGCGCGGCCTGGGTGGCGGCCGGGCTCGATCGCGAGGCCACCTGGCATTCGCTGAAAGATGCCGCACTGGCGATCCGGGCCGGCGCGCGCTTTGTCGCCACCAACAACGATGCCACCCTGCCGACTGAAGAGGGAGAGCTGCCGGGCGCGGGCGCCATTGTGGCCTTCTTGCGCACGGCCAGCGGCGTGGAGCCAACGATCATAGGCAAGCCGCAGGTCGCCATGTTCGAGCAGGCCCTGGCGCGCTGCCGTGTCAGCGCCGCGGCAACGGTCATGGTAGGCGATCGTGTGGAAACCGACATCATCGGGGCGCAAGCAGCCGGCCTGCGCACCATCGGCGTGCTGAGCGGCGTCAGTCGCGCAGACGCGTTTGCGCAATTGACCCCGCCTGCGACCTGGATCTTTGACAGCGTCGCGGACATCAATGCCGCGCTTTTTGGGGCGGAAGCCAGCCGTTGAGACGACACGCACGCTGACGCTTAGCGCAAACCTGCCCGACCGTCAAGTCGGGCAGGTTGCTTTCAGTCACGCATACTGGGACACGCGGGAGCAAGCAGGACGGTTAGGGCGTGCAGGCGGCGCCAAACTGAGCCGCCACGAGCATGATGTCCTGCACCGTGACGGCACCGCTGTCGTCCAGGTCGTAGAGCGGGTCAAAGGTGGGGTTGCCCAGGGCGGTGTTCCAATGCGCAGCCACCTCGGTGACATCCAGCACGTCCACCGCACAAGAATTGTTCAGATCGCCAATCGGGGTGAGCCGGTGTTGGGCCAGGTTGCGCACGAGCGGGCCGCCAGCGACGCGCGTCCCGCTGCGCAGTAGAATGTAAGCGCCGGCATTGCCGTTCACGAGGAAATCCAAATGGCTGCCCGGCGGCAGCGTCACAGCCGGCGGCGCAACCGTAGTCCACGTCAGTCCCAGGCTGTTGATGTAATCCCACGTCATGTCCGCTAACGGAATCGCCGCCGGCGCCACCGCCCACTCTAGCGTCGCCACTTCCAGCGAAGAACTGGTCATGTCATTCACGAACTGCATCTGCGCATAAGCCAGGGCCGGATTGGCGCGCGCCATGAGCGTTTGGCCCCGGTAGGTGATGCTGCCCATGCCGATGGGTGGGCCGACAGGCTGGCCATCACGCGTCCACCAGCCGCGCACCAGGCGCACGCGATCGCTGCCTGTGTGCATGCCCATGTGCAGCGTGGTGCTGACCGGCACGGTGACGGTGGAGTCAATCGGCAGGAAGTCCACCGTCGTAACGCCCGTCACAGGGTTGTAGGTTTGCTGGGCAGATGGGCCAAAGAAGGGCGAAGGGAAGAAGGCAAAAATGCCGGCTGGCCCAATGCCGGTCAGTTCCAGGTGGAGGTCGGTAATGGGGCCGGCCTCTGGCGGCACATGAATATCGTAGTTCTCCCACCAGCGCAGCCAGGGCGGCGTGGTCGCTTGCGCCGCCACCCAGATGACAGCATTGGGATCGCTCAGGTTGACAGCGCGGAAGCGAACCACCAACGACTGCCCTGGGCGAATGGGCATTCCAGGCGGAGGCGAGAAGCGGATGCGCGCACCCGGCTGCAGCACATTGCCCGTCTGCGGCAGCATAGGCGCCCAATCGCTGGGCGGCACCAGGGATCCCAGGTTCGCATACGTGAGATTGTTCAAGGCCACGGATGAGGCGATCGGCGCCATCTCGATAGACTCGATCACCAAGGCCGGCTGGCCGGGCGCCAGGGCAAGGCCAAAGGCCAGGCTCCCATTAGGCGCCCAGTCCCAGGCAAAACCAGGCACGGGGATGGGCGCGGGGCCGCCGATGGGCACGCCGTCCCATGTCCAATAATGCGGCGGCAGGCCGCCCACCGTTGGGAAGTCCACCAGCGGCCGATCGGTGCAGAAGCCGACATGCACCACTCCGCCGGGCGAAACAACGGCGCCGCTCCACCAGAGATGATAGGCGCCGGTGGTCGAGTCGTAGCCGCTGCGGGGATCGGGAGGACCAAAGGGATTGAGCGGGCCGAGATAGACATCGCTCAGCCGCGTCGGGCCGCTCAATATCAAATGCAGATCATTAGCAGGCTGACCCGTTCCGTTGACGAAATCCCAGTTGTAGCAGTAGAGCGACGGCGGCGGCAAGACAACCTGGCCCTGCGCCATGAACTGCACGAGCTGCCCGCCAGCGCCCGTCACCTGCACGTTGCCCACCACGATGGCATTTGCCGGCAGGGTGGCTGGGACGGCAATGACCTGGTTGCCGCCGGGCGGCAGCGTGAGGCCGGGGAGCGTCGCGAAACTTAGAGCTTGCACCAACGGATCATTCCAGGTCAAGTGGTCGAGGGAGATAGCCTGGGGCGCAACCGCCCAGCGTACGGCCGTCACGTTCATCGCCGTCGTGTTCGAATTGGATAGGCCGATCCGCAAATCGCCGGTCGCTTGCCACAGCCACTGCCATCCAGGCACCGGCACCGGCGAGCCTATCGGCACGCCGTTGTACGTCCAATAGTGCGTCACCAAGACAAAGGGGTTGTCAGAACAGAACCCGGTATGCACCGTACTACCGGGCGCCACCGTGGCCCCGCTGTACCATACGGTGAACAAGCCGGTTGCGGGGTCGTACCCTGTGCGGGGATCCGGAGCGCCGAAGGGATTGAGCGCTCCCATGTAGACGTCGGAAAGGACTCGTGGCCCGCGCAGAATGATGTGCAAATCATTGGCTACCTGGCCGGTGTCGTTGACGAAGTCCCAGTTGAAGCAGTAAGTAGGCGGCGGCGGCATGACAAAGAGGGTCTGCGCCAGCAGGTTGATCGTGTTCAACAGCGGAGGCGCCGCGGGGTTGCTGATCACCGCCACCGCAATCAGCGGCGTGCGCTCGGTCGGCGGCGCGCCATCCAGAGTCAACTCCAGGAAGATGTCGAAGAAGCTGGAGAGGGTGGGGTTGATGTTCACCGGGCCGCTGCTGCTCCAGAGGGGCGTCTGTCCCTGCACGGCGGCCATGTTCAGGCCGCTCAGCGGCAGGAGTCCACTGGGCTGGAAAATGCGCAGCGACTGCACCGTGATCGGAACGCTGTTGGCGTTGGAGAAACCGATCTGGAAATGGCCGCGCTGGTCGCCCTGCCACGTCCAATTCCAGCCAGGCATGGGGAGCACAGGCACACTGCCGCTCGTCAGCGGCTGGCCGTTCAGCGTCCAGTAGAAGGGGCGAAGTCCACCGGAACTTTGCGACTGAAAGACCGCGGCGTTGGCGCAGAAACCGATGTGCGCGGCGGCGCCAGGGTTGACAAGGCTGTAGAAAGTCAAGTTGAGCGAGAGCGTGCCATTGGGGCCGGGCGATGTGGTTGCCTGGGCTGGCGGGTCGCTGAAGGTCTCTGAGAGGGCGGTTGGACCAAACAGCGTCACGTGAAGGTCATTGGCTGGGACGCCCGTGTTGTTGAAGAAGTCCCAGTTGTAGCAGTAGGGGGACGTTGGGGGGGACTGAGGCGAGCGTAGAACAGAATGCGGCGCGGCGCCTGCGCCATCTACCGCGGCTGGAATCGCCAAGATGGACGCTAACAAGACAAGAACAGAAAGCACCGAGACAGCACGAGATGGCATACAACCCTCCCGAAGGACATGAAGAGCAGCATGATCACACCGAGCAACGGGTCGAATCCAATAGTGATGGGGCACAGGGCTACGTCGCCATTGCGAATTCCTTCACAATGGCAATTGGGATGTTAAGCGATTCCAGCGAGTTTGTCAAGTTGGTTTTTGATGGCTTGGTGGCAGGAAGTGGCCCTTACGCGGCGGGCCTGCGCAAGGTAGGCGTCGCGCGCCTAACCCTCGCAGGGGCCAGTGGACATCAGATCGTCGGCCTCTGACGACGCTGCGTGACTCTGAGTAGGTTGTCTCGCCGCAGCCCTGCGAGGGGCGCGCCCATCCCCTTGCGCAGGCTGGCTGCACGACACATCGTCGGGCAAGCTGAGGTCATCCTCCACGACACGAGCTCCTTACGCGGCGGGCCTGCGCAAGGTTGGCGTCGCGCGCTCAACCCTCGCAGGGGCCAGTGGACATCAGATCGTCGGCCTGTGACGACGCTGCGTGGCTCTGAGTAGGTTATCTCCGTCGCAGCCCTGCGCGGGGATGGGAGAATTAGCCCTCGCGCTGCCAATCGAAGAAGCGGCCAGCCAGCGATTCCAGGTTGGCGTAGAGTGCGGGATTCGCCAATTCGCGGCGCGCATCGGCCACCCAGGGCAAGACCATTTCCCAGGTGTTGAGGCCGATCTCGTCAATGAGCTTGAAAACCGGCGTTTCGGGCAGTTGGCCTCGACGCAGCAAATCGCCCAGGGTATCCACGAACAAGACGACCCGCTGCAGGTAGCGCAGCTCGCGGCTGCCGCGCGGGCACTTGCGTTTGACATCCTCCCAGGTGTTGACCCCAAACTCAACCCGCAGCCAGTGGTAGGCCGCGTCGAAGTCATCGCTGGTGATGATCTGGCAGATATGCAGAAGGGCAGCCGCCTCCCCGCCCCCCGTACTGCCGGCGGATGCCGCCACAGCTGGCGCCACGGCCGCGTCCGCGCGCACAGCAGTTGATGCGGGTTGATTGCGTCTAAAGATCGGCATGAACCTGCTCCGAATCATCAGCATCGTCGTGCGTTTTCGCCGCTGTGACTGCGGCGGCCGCCGCGGCCTCGGCCCGCAGGTGCGCGTAGAGGGCCGCGCGGCGCTTGTCGTTGGCCTTTTCCTGTTTTTCCAGCTCACGCACCGCGGGCGGATACTGGCTGGTCTCCTTGTTGTTGCCAGGCGGCGCGACGTACAGCAAGCGCTGCACCGGCTCGCCAGCCAGCAGGTGCGACTCGAACAGCTCATCGGCGTCGCTGGGCTGCACGTGCGCATACCACACGGCGTCGGGATAAACCACCACGTTGGGGCCGTGCCCGCACTGATTCAGGCAGCCGGAGCGATTGACCCGAATTTCATTCTGCAAGCCGCTGGCGGCGACACGCTCCTTGAGACGTTTGAGTAGCTGCTCGGTGTCCCCATCGAAGGGACAATACGGGCCGTATGTGCAAACAAAAAGATGCTGGCGATACTGTCCCATCGTGATGTCCGCCTTCCTGGATTGAAGTGAATCGAATTGAAGCGCATGACGCAAAGAGTCGAGCGCCGAGTGAGCGCCGAAGACAGATAGTAGAATCCCACAAACGCGAGTATAATAATGGAGAGGTGAGCAATTGTCAATGCAGGAATCTGCCAAGCGAAGTAATAGGAGCTGCAACATTCTGCCTGAATAATATGTTAAACTGCCGTGCCGTCGTGTCTCGGCGGCGCTGTGTGCGTCTTCATGTCGGAGCGCATCGAGGCAATTTTCAGGCAAGTGTAAGCACCGATTGCACGAAGGTGTGGTATCCTGAGCACGTTTGGATTGCGCACGACGAGATGATTCGAGATAGAGGAGATAAGGTTGATTGTTGTTCACGACCATTCAATTCGATTAACGTATGCCGTACGATGTTCGCGGCCAGGTCGTTCTACCGGCCTGAGATACTGTGTGCGCCCCGTTGCTTCCCCGGTGTGTGAGATAAGATCGTTGTTTGTCGTTGGAGGAGTTTCATGATGACTTTTCGTTCGTCCCATCAACGTGCATGGCGGTTCAAGCTGCTTTACATTACCGTCATTGCAACCATGCTGGTCAGCCTGTTCCCGCAGGTCGTGGGCGTGCCAACCCCTACGGCCAGCGCTCACAACTTAAATGCCAGTGTGGTTTATGTCTACTTTGACCCGGATACACAAGCGTATCTGGATAATCTGATTGCCACCAATCAGCGGCCGGCCGGGCAGCCCTTGCTGCGCGCCGGCGATGAATTGGGCATCATCATCAAGGCAATGCCCGACCTGGGCACGACTACCGGCGTTGGAGGTTATAGCACCTTCTATGTCCCCAACGGATTGCAGGTCACCGACGCGGCCTACATCATGCCCGGCGATCTCAACGCCGACGGCATCACCGGCTTCGACAAGGTGCCGATGAAGGGCCAGGCCCAAATGCCGATCGTGGGCGCAGGCGGCGATCCGACGGTCAGCCTGGTGGGCATCACCCGCGGCCCGAACATCCTCGGCGTGACCAGCCCAATCGTGACGGCGGCCAACACCAACCTGGGCACAGTGGTCGGCGTCTACGGCGACACCGGCATCTTCTACTCCACCGCGCCGGAGACGGCCTTCGGCACCTACTCCGGCGGCAGTCTGACGAACAACAGCGGCGACACGATTGGCGCGCGCACCGTGTTGGGCACAACGCTCAATAAGTGGGATGCCTGGCAGGAAGCCGGGTATGGCATCAAAGGGACGACCAATCCCGCCTATCCCGCCGCCGCCCTGATTGATTCCAACCAGCGCGGCTACGCACCGTGGGGCCTGGCCAATGTGGTGGCCGGTCCGCAAAGCGGCTATGCCTGGGAGTTCGATTTCGCCAAATACACGGCCTGCGACCCCACCCCGACCACGACGCCGCTTGCCAATTGTATTGATCAAGCCACCCAGGACATCGGTCCCTGGCAGCGCATCAAGTACCCTGGCAGCCAGTTCTCTGATGATCCCCCTGGCGGATCGCCAAATCCGCCTTACCCACAGCCTTATACACGCGGCGCTGACGCCAGCAATTCGGGCTTCGACCTGACCGCCGGCGACCTGCCCCAAACCACCGGCCAGGCCAACGGCACCCCCAACGCCGTGCGCTGGGCCTACGGCCAGCAGACCCTGTACCAACCTGAGTACATGTGGATCAAGGTCAAGGTTCACGACGCCAGCGCCATCCTCGATGCGACCGGCTGTCCCAAGTGGACCGTGGACACCTTCGGCGGCGACGCCGGCGGCGACAGCGGCGGCAAGGACCACATCTGGCGCTACTACGACCCCAACAGCGTCACCTTCAACGGCTGTCTAGCCATCGGCAAGCCGGCCACGCGTGAGCTGGTCAAGGTGGGCGACTACTACCAGTACAAGGTCAAGCTCTACAACGGCGGCGCCAACAATTTCAGCACCGTGCAGATTCAGGACACGCTGCCCAGCGGCGTCACCTACATCAGCGCCGTGCCGGCGCCCAGCAATGTCAGTCTGCCGAACCTGACCTGGACGGTCGCTCCTTTCTTGCAGAGCCAGATGTTCGAGGCGACCGTCACGGTGAAGGCCAGCGGCAGCGGGCTGATAAACAACAAGGTCTGCGCCTCTGGCGTCACGACGCCGGGCGGCCAGACGATCAACAGCTGCGGCAATGATGTCACTGTCGCCGGCAATCAGCCGCTCCTCCGCCAAACCAAGACCGTCACGCCCACGTCAGCCGCGCCGGGCGACACGGTGCAATACACGATCACGATGCTCAACGTCGGCAGCGGCCCGACCAGCAGTCCGGTGGCGATCACCGAGTACCTGCCCACCGGCTTCACCTACACGGGCGCCATCCCCGGCACTGTTACAGCAACGGTCAACGGCGCCAGCGTGACTGCGTCCGTCTCCGGCACCGCGGCGCAGCCGGTCTTTACCGTGCCATCGGTCATCAACGCCGGGCAAAGCCTGGTGCTGACGTTCAACGCGCTGGTGTCGGCCTCCACCATGGCCGGCAATTATACAAACTCGTATCGCAGCAGCCAGGGCGGCGTCAATCAGCTCACCGGCGCGATTGCGGGCGTGGCGGTCAGCCGCGCCTCCATCGGCGACACGGTCTACCGGGACTGGAACGGCAACGGCGTGCAAGACCCCGGCGAGGAAGGCATCCCTGGCATCCAGGTGTGCGCCAACCCCGGCAGCCGCTGCGCCACCACCGACGCTAACGGCAAGTACTTGATCGCCGGCTTGCAGGCTGGCACGTACAGTGTGGATGTGACCAATCCGCCGGCCGGTTATACAGCCACGCAGGGCGCGCATCCGACCTCTGTCACGCTGCTGCAAACCGACAACATCACCACGGTTGATTTCGGCTATCGGCCTGGCGGCGCCGGCTCCATCGGCGATAAGGTCTTCGAAGACATTGCCAACAACGGCGTCTTCGACGGCGCGGATGTCGGCATCAATGGCGTTACCGTCAACCTGTATGAAGACACCAACGGCAACGGCGTGATTGATGCGGGTTCCGACCTGCTGATCGCCACGACGACCACGGCAGGCGGCGGCAACTACAGCTTTGCCAACCTGGATCCCACACGCGCCTACATTGTCGTGCCCGTTGACGGCCCTGGCAGCGCGGTGGATGCCTATTTTGCGAATGCCTACGTGCGCAGCACGACCAACCCCAGGCCAGTCAGCCCCGCGAACTTCGCCGCCCAGGGCAACGCGGTGACCGATGCGGACTTTGGCTACTTCGGTCAGACCCCTGGCTCGATTGGCGACACGGTCTGCGTTGACGTCAACGGCGACAAGCTCTGCACAGGCGCTGACCAGGGCATCGCCGGCGTTACCGTCAGGCTCTACCTAGATGCCGATGGCGACGGCGAAGGTGATCCCAGCGAGCTGGTGACCACAACCAGCACCGACCCCAGCGGGCAGTACACCTTCACGGGCCTCGGCCCCGGTAACTATATCGTGGTCGTGGATACCACCGACCCACAGATTCCGGCTGGCTACCTGCCCAGCGTCTCCAGCCAAACGGCGGTGACGCTGGCTGTCGCCCAAAACCGCACCGATGTGGATTTCCCCTTCGGCAAGGTGCTAACCAAATCGGTTGACAAGATAAACGCCAACCCCGGTGACACCTTGAACTATTCGATCACTGCCAACTACCCGAGCGGCGTCCTGCTGCAAAACGTGGCTGTGACCGATACCATCCCGGCCGGTACGACTTTTGCCAGCGCCGGGCAGGGTGGCGTGTACAGCGGCGGTGCGATTGTCTGGAACCTGGGCAGCAACAGCCCAGCCATTCCCGCCACCACTTCGGCGCCGGGCACGGCCTTGTGCTATGGCTCCACCACGCTGACGGCGGTGGAGGATACGTACATTGACCTCAACAACGCGACGAGTAACTTCGGCAGCAACAATACCATGCTTACGCGTCCGGCTAACGCAGCCAACATCAAACACAGCCTACTGCGTTTTGACACCAGCACCATCCCGGCTAACGCCCAGATCCAGACCGCCGATCTAAGGTTGGTAGTGACTTCGAACCGGAGCAACCATGTGGACGAAGTGCACCGCATGATCACCGCCTGGACCGAGGCCGGCGCGACCTGGAATGACGCCGATGGCGGGGGCGCTGGCGATTGGGCGACCGGAACCTTCAGCGCCAACGATTACGCCGCGGCGCTCCTGGGCAAGATTACGCCCAGCAGCAACGGGGCCAAGACACTGAGCGTGATCGGTACCGTCACCGATTGGGTCAAGAACGGTGTGCCCAACCGCGGTTTCGTGCTCGTGGCCACCGGCACCGACACCGGCAACGCCGCCTATGCCACAAGAGATAACGGCACCGTCGCCAACCGCCCCACTCTGGCTGTAGGCTACTACTACGAATCACCTACGGCGTGCAGCGGCACCACCGACCTGGTCTCGGTGGCGGACACGTTCATCCGAGAAGACAGCACGGGGACGGCGAATGGGACGGCTACGACCATGATCACCAATCCGTCCACCAATGGCGCCGACGGCAGGCTCAAGCCCAGCCTGGTGCAGTTCAATGTGGTCCCAATCCCGTCGGGAGCCACCATAACCAGTGCAACCTTGAAGCTTTACGTGACCACGAACAAAAACAACCACGTGGATTCGGTACGGCGGATGATAACCAGTTGGACCGAGAGCGCCACGTGGAACGACGCCGACGGCGCGGGCGCGGGCGACTGGGCAACCGGGACCTTCGGCAGCAGTGACTACAGTGGTGTGTCGCTGGGGAACATCACGCCCAATTCAAACGGCCAGAAGAGCCTGGTCATGACGACCCAGGTGAATGACTGGGTCAACAACGGCTCTCCTAATCGCGGTCTCATCCTCTACCCCACAGGGACCGATAACGGCGACGCCAAGTACGCGACACGCGAGGATAGCACAGCCTCGCGACGTCCGGTTCTGACGGTGGTCTGGAGCCAGGCGGTCAGCACCCTGCCGCAAACGACCCTGGCGCTGCACGCCGAGCCGCTTTTCCTGGGCGGTGTCGGCCAGATTAAGGTGACGATGACGGCTTCCACGGCCGGCACGGTCACCGGCGTCACTCCGCCCGCGGGCCTGACCATCAACGCCACGGGTGGCGCCAGCGCCGTGCTCAACAGCGGCCCCACCCCGGCCGGCCCCGTTACCATCTCGGCGGGCAGCCCCGCCAGCTTCGTCTACATCTACAACATCACTCCCGGTTCACTGCCAGGCACCATCAGCTTCACCGGCAAGCCGGTCCCGGCCAACAACTTCGGCACGGCCACTTCCGAAGGCGTCATCATCAGCCCGGCGCTCACCTTCCAGGTGACGGTGAACAACCCAGCTACGGTTGGTGTGGTCAAGAACGTCGCCAACATTTCAGCGCACGAGGCCGACACCAAGCTCAGCCCCGACCTGTGCTACGTGGTCGCCGACAACGCGCCCGACACCACCACCGCTGACCGGCTGCTGAGCATTGACCCCCTCACCGGCGACTTCGTAGACATCGGCGCTACCGGCACCATGAACATGGAGGCGCTGGCCTCGAACCTGACCGGCACGGCCCTCTACGGCGTCGAGGCGGGCCAACTGGTAACCGTTGACAAGGACACCGGCGCCCGTACCGTCGTCGGCACCATCGGCGCGATCAACGGCACGTTTGGCAGCATCGCCACGCCCGATGTGGACGGCCTGGCATTCGACCCGGCCGACGGCAAGCTCTACGCCGTCGCCCGCCGCGAGGATAACCCGATCACCGCCGGCAACACGTTGCTAGATGTGCTCTTCCAGATCAACCCGACCACCGGCGCGCGGGTGGCCAATGCCTATGGCGCCGGCGTGGACTACATCCCCATCGCCACCAACACGCTGACCCCCGCGCTCTACGATGTGGATGACATCGTCTTCGACAGATCCGGCGTGCTCTACGCCATCGCCAACGACTCCACCGCCAATATCGGCCTCTCCGACCGCCTGGTGACGCTCAACAAGGCGACCGGCGCGATCACCGACATTGCCGGCTTCATCGACGCGGCCGACGGCACGACCGCGGTTACAGACGTGGAAGACCTCGCCTTTCTGGTAGGGTTCGGCCTGCTCGCCAGCACCGGCGATGCCTCCACGACCTCCGCCCAACGCAACACCGTCTGGACGGTGGACGCGGACACTGCCGCAATGACGCAGATCGTGGCCGTCCCAGCCTACAGCTCTACCGACTACGAAGGTTTGGCTTGTATGGTGGGGCCATCGGAGCCGGGCGACCTCATCCTCCCACCCACGCCCAGCAACCAAACCGATACAGCCCTCGGCGCCAGCATTGGCGACCTGGTGTGGGCCGACCTGGATGGCGACGGCGTCAAGGATGCCAATGAGCCAGGCCTGGCGGGCGTACAAGTGTGCGCCACGCCAACCGTCGGCCCGGCAGTCTGCGCCGTCACCGACAGCCAGGGCGCCTATGTGATCGGCGGTCTGACTGCCGGGACGTACACCGTGGCCTACACAACCGGCGTCCCTGCGGGTTACACGCCCAGCACGCCGCCCAGCCTCAGCGTGCCGCTGACCTCCGGCCAGCAGTACAAACTCGCCGACTTCGGCTTGCGCCCGCCCGGCACCGCCAGCATTGGCGACACGGTGTGGCTGGACGCCAACAACAACGGCAGCCTGGACGGCGCGGAGCAAGGACTGCCCAACATCACGGTCAAGCTCTACATTGACCAGAACAACAACGGCGTGGTGGATGTGGGCGACAATCTGATCCAGACGCAGACCACCGACGCTCTCGGCAACTACCTGTTCAGCGGCTTGCAGCCCGACGACTACCTGGTGGTCGTGGATACTACCAGCCCGGTCACGTCGCCCTACGATGGGACAACGACCATCGCCGCGGCCATGGCTCCGACCACCGGCACAACGAACCCGCGCGATGTGACCATCACCACCCCCGGCCAGACCATTACGAACGCAGACTTCGGCTACAACTGGAGCAGTTCGATTGGCGACACGGTGTGGTGGGATGACAATCTGAACCAGGTGGTGGATGCCGGTGAAGGACGCATCGCCAATGCGACGGTGCTGCTGTACTTCGACGCCAACAACAACGGCGTGATTGATCCGTCTGAGTACGCGCCTATTGCCTTCATGAATACGGACGGCAACGGCAACTACCTTTTCAACCACCTGCCGCCGGGTCATTACCTGGTGGAGGTCTATGACGACAGCATCACGACCAACGGCATTCGCAACATCGTCTCGACAACGCCGGAAGTTCGCTCCGTTGACCTCAGCCCGAACCAGGCCGTGCTGACGGCCGACTTCGGCTACTACGTCGGCGCGCGGGTCAAGGGCAACGTCTTCTGGGACGAGAATGGCAACGGCGTGCTCGATCCCGGCGAACAGAATACGCCGTACCTGCTGCCGAATGTCACCGTTAGCATCACCTGCCTCGGCCCCGATGGCGCGCCCGGCGGCGGCGATGACTATGTCGGCAACCAGGACACCAATGCCGCGGGTCACTTCTCGTTCCTGGTGCCGCCAGGTCCGTGTACGCTGACCTACGATCAGAATGATATTCCCGCAGCCTTGTCCGAACGCACAACGCCGACGACCTTTACCTTCGTTGCCCAAGCCGGGGACGACTGGCACCCGTCGTTCGACTTCGGCGTGGATAACCGGGCCGCGATCGGCGACACCATCTACGTGGATGCCAACGGCAACGGCGTGCAAGACGCTGGCGAGCCAGGCGTGGCCGGTGTGACCGTCTACCTGTATCAAGACGTGGGCGTCATCGGCGTGTATCAACCAGGCATTGACATCTTCATGGCCGCGGTGGTCACCGATGCCCAGGGCAAGTACAGCTTCCCAGGACTGGCGAACGGCCCCTACTTCGTGCGCGTAAACACTGCCACGCTGCCCGCCTTCTACGCCCAAACGGGCGATCCGGACCAGCCGGGCATTCACTGCACCACCTGCGATAACGTTGCCGCCGCCGTGATTGCATCTGGCAACGACGTCCTCACGATGGACTTTGGCTATCAGTATCAGCCCGGCGGCAATCCGAGCGCCACCCGCACGGTCTCTGGCGTCGTCTGGAACGACCTGAATGGCAACGGCATCTTCGACGGCGGCGAGCCTGTGTTGACCGGCGTCAATGTGACGGTCAACTGCGGCGCCAACGGCACCTTCGTGACGACCACCGGCGCGCTGGGACTGGGCCGCAACTGGTCCGTGGCCGGCATCCCCGTGGGCAGCAACTGCACGATCACCCCTGATCCGGCCACGCTGCCGCCAGGCTACTCGCCCACCACGGTGATCAGCCGTACGGTGACGAACATCCAGAACGACGTGACGGCGCAAAACTTCGGCTACCAACTGCTGCCCGGCAGCATCAGCGGTACGGTCGTCGTGGGCAACGGCAACGGTCAGGCCGATCCAGGCGAACCGCCGCTTGCCAATGTGCTCATCACCCTGCGCTACGCGGGCGCGGACGGGCTGCTCGGCACGCCTGACGATGTCGTTACCACAACCAATACAAATGCCAATGGCGGGTACAGCTTCACCAACCTGCTCCCGGGGCTCTATCAGGTGACGGAGACGAACCCGGTTGGCTATGTCAGCGTGGCTGACCGCGACGGCGGCAATCCTGACAATATCACGGTCAATCTCGGCATCAACCAGGCTGTCACAGGCCGCGACTTCGAAGACGCCCCGATCAGCGGCAGCGTCTCTGGGGTCGTCTTCACCGATCTCAACGGCGATGGCGTGCAAGGCGTCGGCGAAGCCCCCATCAGCGGCGTGACCGTGACCCTCTACGGACCTGGGCCGGATGGCATCCTGGGGACGCCTGACGACGTGGTGATCGCCACGACGACCACCAATGCGTCTGGAGCCTACGTCTTCTCCAATCTGCCGACTGGACCTTACATGGTGCGAGAAACCGACCCCGCGGGTTATGTCTCGACCACCCCGAACAACGTCCCAGTCAACGTGCCGCCCAGCGGCACGGCCACGGCCAACTTCGGCGATCAGCCGACAGGCACGATCTCGGGCATTGTCTTCGACGACAACAATGGCAACGGCGTGCAGAATCCGACCGAACCGGGCCTGGGCGGTGTGACGGTGCAGTTGATCAATCCCGTCACCGGCGCGGTCGTGGCGACAACGACAACCGACCCCAACGGCGCTTACGTCTTCACGGGCGTGGCGCCAGGCGCGTACATCGTGCGTGAGACCGATCCCGCGGGCTACACCAGCACCACCCCCAACAACGTACCGGTCAGCGTCGCGCCCGGCGGCGCAGCCAACGCCAACTTCGGCGATCAGCAGCCGGCCACCGTCGTCGGCACGGTCTTCAATGACATCAACGGCAACGGCGTCCAGAATCCGGGCGAAACCGGCATCAGCGGCGTCACGGTTGGCCTGTACAACAGTGGCGGCGCGCTTGTCAGCACGACCACCACGGCCGCGGACGGCTCGTACATCTTCAGCAGTGTGGCCCCCGGCAGCTACACGGTGCGCGAGACCGATCCGGCCGGCTACTCCAGCACCACCAGTAACATCGTGCCGGTCAGTGTGCCTGCGGGCGGCGTGGGCGTGGCCGACTTCGGCGACCAGCAGCAGGGAACCATCTCCGGCGTGGTCTTCAATGACGCCAACGGCAACGGCGTGCAAGACCCCGGCGAAGGCGGCCTGGGCGGCGTGACGGTGCAACTGGTTGACCCCATCACCGGCGCGGTCGTGGCCACGACCACCACCAATCCCAATGGCTCCTATACCTTCAGCGGCGTGGCGCCTGGCTCGTACATCGTACGTGAAACCGACCCCAGCGGCTTCACATCCACGACGCCCAACAACGTCCCGGTCAACGTAACCCCAGGCGGCGCAGCCAACGCCAACTTTGGCGATCAACTGCCCGGCACAGTTGCGGGCGTGGTCTTCAATGACCTCAACGGCAACGGCTTGCAAGATCCGGGTGAACCAGGCATCGGCGGCGTTACCGTCGGCCTGTACAACAGCTCCGGTAATCTGGTTGGCACCACGACCACGGTTGGCAACGGCGCCTACCTCTTCACGAACGTGGCGCCCGGCGCATACACCGTGCGTGAGACCGATCCGGCTGGCTACACGAGCACCACCAGCAACATCGTGCCGGTCAGCGTGCCTGCGGGCGGAAGCGCGAATGCCGACTTCGGCGATCGCCTGCCGGGCACCGTTTCCGGCGTGGTCTTCAACGACCTCAACGGCAATGGCGTGCAGGATCCCAGCGAAGGCGGCCTGGGCGGCGTTACCGTGCAGCTGATCAATCCGACCACGGGCGCGGTTGTGGCTACCACGACCACGGCTGCGGATGGCTCCTACACCTTCACCGGCGTCACCCCGGGCAGCTACATCGTGCGCGAGACCGACCCGACTGGCTTCGCCTCCACGACGCCCAACAACGTACCGGTCAGCGTGCCCTCCGGCGGCAGCGCCAGCGCCAACTTTGGCGATCAGCAGTCCGCCACGGTGGTGGGCACCGTCTTCAACGACATCAACGGCGACGGCACGCAGGATCCGGGTGAAAACGGACTGGGCGGCGTCACGGTTGGCCTCTACAGCAGCGGTGGCGCGTTGGTTGCCACCACCACGACGTTTGGCAACGGCACCTATCTCTTCTCGAACGTAACGCCGGGCGCCTACACCGTGCGCGAGACAGACCCGACTGGCTACACCAGCACGACCAGCAACATCGTGCCGGTCAGTGTGCCCGCGGGCGGCGTGGGCGTGGCCGACTTCGGCGACCGCCTGCCCGGTTCGGTCTCCGGCGTCGTCTACAGCGATGCGAACAGCAACGGCATGCAGGACCCCGGCGAGAATGGCCTGGGCGGGGTGACGGTGCAGCTGATCAACTCGACCACGGGGCTGGTTGTGGCGACCACTACCACGGCCCCCAACGGCTCCTACCTGTTCACGAACGTTCCGCCAGGCTCTTACATCGTGCGCGAAACCGACCCGACTGGTTTCACCTCCACCACGCCCAACGACGTGGGCGTGAGCGTACCGTCGGGCGGCGGCGCCAGCGCCAACTTCGGCGATCAACTGCCCGGCTCCGTGGCCGGTACGGTCTTCAACGACCTCAACGGCAATGGCGTCCAGGATCCAGGTGAGAATGGCCTGGGCGGCGTCACCGTGGGCCTCTACAGTACGGGCGGCGTCCTGCTTGCCAGCACCACGACGGCCGGCGACGGCACCTATATCTTCCCCGCTGTGGGGCCAGGCTCCTTCTCGGTGCGCGAGACCGACCCCAGCGGCTGGTCAAGCACGACGCCCAACAACGTCCCCGTGACCGTGCCTAGCGGCGGGATCGGCCATGCCGACTTCGGCGATCAACTGATCGGCTCGGTGTCCGGTGTGGTCTTCAACGACATCAACGGCAACGGCGTGCAGGATCCGAGTGAAAACGGCATTGGCGGCGTCACCGTCGGGCTGTACACCTCCGGCGGCGCCCTCGTATCTACCACGACGACGGCCGCGGACGGCTCCTACCTCTTCACCGGCGTTACCGCGGGCGCGTACTCTGTGCGCGAAACCGACCCCAGCGGCTTCACAAGCACGACGCCGAACGACGTACCGGTATCGGTGCCGGCGGGCGGCGCGGCCGTGGCCAACTTCGGCGACCGCCAGGTGGGCACGGTCAGCGGTGTGGTCTTCAATGATGTCAACAGCAACGGCACGCAGCAGCCAAGCGAAAACGGCTTGGGCGGCGTGACGGTGGGGCTGTACGACAGCGGCAATAACCTGGTGGCAACCACGACGACGGCTGGGGATGGCAGTTACATCTTCACGAACGTGACCCCGGGCAGCTACACCGTGCGCGAAACTGACCCGCCAGGCTTCCTGAGCACCACGCCCAACAACGTGGCGGTCACAGTGCCCGCGGGCGGATCAGCCAGCGCCAACTTCGGCGACCAGATCATCGCCCTGGGCGCGGCGCAGCTCAGCGGCATGGCCTACCTCGATGCTAACGGCAACGGCGTGCATGATCCAGGCGAAACCGTAGGCATCCCCGGAGTGCCGGTGACGATCTACGGCCCGAATGGGGTCATCATCACGCGCACGACGACCATCACGGGCTTCTACAGTGTCACGAACCTCCCCCCTGGCAACTACATTGTCAGAATGCCCAATTCGCTCAACTCACCCACGGCGGTGCTTAGTTCGCCCGGTCAGATCAACGTGACGTTGACCTCTGGGCAGAACCGCACCGGGCTGGATTTCGGCTACGTGTTGCCCACCGGTTTCACGATCGTCTATTTCCTGGCACGGTGGGACGGCGCCGTGGTGACCGTGCGTTGGGTGGCTATCAACGAAGGCAGCGTGGCCGGGTATCACATCTATCGCTCCAGCGACCCGAACGGCTCCGATCTGGTGCGTATCACGCAGCAGCTCGTGCCCGTGGGCGGTGGAACGTATCAGATCAGCGACACCAGCGCGGTGCGCGGCCAGACCTACTGGTACTGGGTGCAAACGCAGCCGGAAGGGCTGTTCGTCGGCCCCTACCCGCTGAGCAACGACAGCAAGATGTACTTCCCTGCCGTGCGCAAGCAGCGGTAGGCGCAGGTCGGAACGCTGAACGTGAGGCAGAATGAAACCTGCGCTCGATGTTCAGCGTTCCGCACACCTACCTGTTTCCCCCACCGGTTATGTCTCTAAAAAGAATTCGAGGATGGCCTCCCCTGCCATCCTCGAATTCTTGCTCCCCCACAGATCACACGCCCATCACCACAATCTCTGACCTCCGGTCTCCAATCTCCGCTCCGTAATCTTCAATCTTCAATCCTTATTCCCCCCACCAACAAGCGATCAGCCCCTTCCGCGCCAGGGGCGGTCTGCAGGCGCAAACGGTCGAAATCGGGCTGCGTGTAGAGTCCAATCTCCAGTTGGTAAACGCCTGGTCGCGCGGCTGACGACACCTGGAAGGTGTGGGTGTCGGTGATGGTTTGGCCCACCGCCCAATTCAGCGTGCCCGGCTGCGGCGCGGCGTCATGGCCGCCGTTGGTCTGAAAATCACTGTCGAGCAGATGGACAAACGCGGTGTAATCCGCCCGCACTGCGCCCCGCGCCTGCCAATAGAGCGTCACGGTCATTGGGTCGCCCGGCCGCAGCAGCCGGCCGCTCAGGCTGTAGCCGGCCAGCGTGACTTGATCCAAGAAATCCACAGCGACCGGATTGGGCAGGCGTCCTGGCGGCGGGGAGAGCACGACTTGACCGAACACCAGGCTGTCTGACGTGACCACCATATCGGCTGTCGGCGTTAGCAGCGTGATCGGCAGGCGTTGGCCAGTGGTGTGGTCGTACAGGCCGACCGCCCAGCGGCCGCGGTCAGGGGTGTAGGCCGTGCCAGGCGCGGTCACGCGGTAGACCTCTGTGTAAGTCTGCCCCGGCGCCCATTGACTGGTTGGCAGCAGCCCGCCCCCAGGCATGGCGTCGGTCTGCGCCACGATCAAGCCTTCCGCGCTGAGCAGGTGAACGAACACCGAATAGTCGTGCGTGTCTGGGGTCAGCGCCCGCCAGCGCACCGTCACCGCGGCTGAGTCGCCCGGTTGGATTTCGCCCGGCGCGGCGGCAACTCCTTCGATGGCAAACACAGCGCCCAGGTTGGCTTGCACCGGCGTCAGATTCGCCGCAGAAGCCGATACGGGAGGCCGATAGGCCGGCGCGATAACCGCAAACGGCGTTGCGGCGCTAAGCAAGAACAAGCCGCCGACAATGAGCCAGCCCATGTACTGGTTGGCCGCGCGCGCCCACGGGAAACGCCAATTGAACGGCCGAGGATTGGGCGGCCAAGCCAAGACCATCAACAGGGCCAGGGTTGGCGCGGCCGGAAAGAAGTAGCGTCCCTGCGCAGCGGGCGCGATGACCATGAAGCGCAGCCAGGAGAAAATCAGCAGCGCGAGCCAGAGGAGGAGAAGGAAGAATGCTGAATGCTGAATGCTGAATGCTGAATGGCGGGCGTGTTCCGCATTCAGCGTTCCGTGTTCCGCATTCAGCGTTCCATCTGCCCTGCTTCTCCCGTGGCGGCGCGTGCGCCACGAGTCCACGATCGCCAGCAGTAGGCCGAGGCCGATCGCAATCTCCAGGGCGCGCAGCATGAGGTAAATCCAGGTCGGGTAGGGAAGGTTGAGCCAACCAAAGAGGCCCCAGAATGAGCGCTCCAGGCTCTCCATCTCGCCGAGAATCGTGCGCCAATCGGCCGGCGCAACGCGCAGGAGGATGTTGGCTTGCCAGACGTTCCAGGCCAGCAGGTCATGGTAGAGCAGCCAGTTGCGTCCAAACCACCAGCCGCTGATCGCCAGGGCCGGCGCGCCGATGATCAGCGCGCCGCGGATGAACAACCGCGTCCGCGCCCGCGCATCAGGTTGACGCCAGGCGACGACCACCAGCGCGACGCCCGTCACGGCCACCAGCCCCAGCGCGCTGAGCTTGGTCAGCAGGGCCAAGCCGAGCAGCACGCCGAGGATGACGAAGGACCGGCCATAGGCAGCCCCGGCGAGCGGCTCCCGGCTTGTCAGCAGAACGACCACGCGCCACAGAACCAGCGCGGCCAGGGCGTTGATCGCATTGTCGTTGCTGACGGCCGCGCTGATGAAGACAAACTGCGGAATGAAGGCCACGAATGCGGCGCCGAGGAGAGCCGCGGGCGCGCCAGCAATCAACGCCAGCGTCCGATAGACAGCCCACAGGGTGAGCGCGCCCAGCAAGACGGAGAAAAACCGGGCGATGTGCAAGGCCAGGAGCGCGCCATGCCAGGGCCAGGCTTCGTCCTGCTTGTGCACCAGGTAATTCCGGTTGACACTGGCGTCCGGACGGCCAATCGCGGCATGGGGATTGGCGCGGGCGTAGATGGCTGGGAAGTCGCTTTGGTCAATCCAAGCGGTCAGCGCCGCTGCGGCCAGATAGTAGAGCGGCGACTGCACCCCTTGCTGACGCCAGAGCGCGGGCGTGTTCGGCGCGGAAACCGGCAGCCCCTGACCGCTGGCGACATGCTGAACGAAGGCCATGTGCCAGATTTCATCTGGCGTCTCGAACGGCGGCACGACGATGCTGTAGATTCCAGCGAGCAGTATGAAGAGGGCGAGAAGAACGGCCAGCCAGCGCTCTTGGTCAGCGATACGCGCCATGCGTTCCACCGCGCTTCTCTGCTCCCCGCGCCTTGCGCCGCGGCGGCCGCCACAGGAGCAGGTAGTACAGCCAACTGCGCACGTAGCGCAACGCCACATCTTTCACGCGAAAGTTGGACTCGCCATTGGTGCGCACATACTCATGCGTGGGCACTTCGGCCAGCCGATAGCCGCTGCGCACCGTCTTGATGACCATCTCCTGCTCAATCGTGGTAATGTTTTCACGCAAGTCAAGCGCCACGGCCACATCGCGACGGATGGCGCGAAAACCGTTTTGGCAATCGGTCAGGCGCACGTTCTGCGTGTAGTTGATGCTCAGCGTGATCATCTGGCTGCCGAACAGGCGCACAAATTGATGCAGCGTGGCGTGCAGCTCGTCGCTGCCGCCCAACATGCGTGAGCCAGAGACATGGTCTGCCAGCCCGCGGCAGATCGGGTTGACCAATGCGGGGATGTCATGGGGATCGTGGGAGCCGTCGGCGTCAATGAAAACCAGGACGTCGCCGCTGGCCTCCTGGATGCCCTGGCGAATGGCCGCCCCCTTTCCGAGGCCGTTGTCCAGGATGACGCGCGCGCCCATGGCAGTTGCGATGCTACGTGTGTCGTCGCGGCTGTGACCGTCAATCACCAGCAGCTCATCAGCGTAGGGCAATGCCACTTCAAGCACAGGGCGGATGTTGGCGGCCTCGTTGCGCGCCGGAACGATGATGCTGATCCGGTGAGCAATTCCATCCGGGCCAAGGCGCTGAATGGTCGTCGCACGTGGTAGGATGGGGTACCAGGCTGGCACGTCGTGACTCACATAGGCTCCTTGTTCCGCATTCTGTGTTCAGCGTTCCGCATTGGCTTTGCGCCAGAAGCGAAGCAGGCCATCCACGGACATGAACGAGGGGATGACCAGTTCGTATAGACTTTCGCCCTCCGGGGATGGGCTGTCGCCGATGGCGACCTGCGCCGCCAGCCAGGCGCTGAAATTCGCGATGATCGTGTCCCGATCTTGACCGGCCTGCTGGCTTGCCAACACATAGGCCGCAGCCGCGTCCAGGTTGGCATCCACGCCGGCAAGATGATCGAGGACATCATCAATCGGCCCGAAGTGCGTGAGGTAGAGGCGGCGCAGCGAGAGGCGGCGCAGACGCTCCACGCTCTGATGCCAGACAGGCACGTCAATCTCCGGCGGAGGCGTTGGCAGGCGCACATGGCGATACCCAGGCATGCGCGCCGCGGCCACATCGCCGGTAAAACAAATATCTTCGACCTGGTAGGCCATGTGGTGCCAGGCGTGACCGGGCGTATCGAGCGCCACAATCTGCACGCCGCCGCCTAGATCAATCACATCCCCCTCATGCAGCGCATGGACTTGGGCGGCGGGAATGGGCCACACCTGTCCCCACAGCGGCGTCATCTGCGCGCCGTAGATGCGGCTGGCGCTGGCCCAAAGCCGCGACGGGTCAACCATATGCGGCGCCCCCACGTGATGCACATAGATGGGCGCGCCGTGCTGCGCCATCCAGCCAGCCGCGCCGGCATGATCGAGATGGACGTGCGTCACCAGGACGTGGGTCACATCCGACGGGCGCAGACCCAGGCCGTCTAGTCCGGCCGCCAGGCCAGCCACCGTCGAGCCAGGGCCGGTTTCAATCATGACAACCGCGTTTCCATGCCGAAGGACATAGCTGGCAATCGCATGGGGAATGCCCTGAAACTGAACATCCACTGTATCAAGCTGCCACATTGTAGGCCTCCGTATCAAGCGGCCACATCGTAGGCCTCCGTATCAAGCCGCCGCATCGTGCACCTCTGTATCTACAACTTGCGCAACCAAGTTCTCAGGGCGCCTGCCACTGCCGTCCGGTCACTCGTCACAGTGCAGTCGCCCGGTTCGCACCGGCTAAGATTGTAACACGGCTGCGGGCGTTGGGCTATTTTTGCGCTGACGCCCATTCGCAGCGGTCTGCGCAGGCTCATGGATTGGCGTTGGTCACGTACGCGTGGCTCACAGTCGCTGGCAGGCGCAGCAGCCACCACGCCCCCAAGAGGCCGCCGCCCAGCGCAGCCACGACCAACGTGGGCCGCAGCCCGATGGCGCCGCCCAGCGCGCCGCCGACCAGTGCGCCCAGCGGGCCGACGCCGCCCGCCATCAACTGCATGCCGGCGGTGACGCGGCCCAGAAGGCGGTCAGGGGTGATGGTCTGGCGCAGGCTGATTTCGTTGATGGCGAAGACAGAGCGGAGGCCATCGCTGAGCACCTGTGATGCCATGAGCATGGCGATAGCCAGGACGAGCGGGCCTTGGGCCAACGGAACGAGCAGAGAGATTAGCCCGCTGAGCAAGGTCGTGCTGATGAGCGTGCGTCGCAAGCCAAAGCGGCGGACGGCCATCGGCGCCAGCAGCGCGCCGAACAGATCGCCAACGCCCCCCATGGCGATGGTCAACCCCAGGGCAGCCGCGCCAAAACCCAACACGCGAATGGCGTAGATGGCATAAAGAACGCCAATGAAGTTGCCAAAAAAGCTGCGTGTGCCGCCGCTCAGCGCCAGCGAGCGCAGGATTGGATCATGCCAAATCGTGCGCACGCCTTCGACCATCTCGTGGCCGATCGGCTGGCGTTCGTGCTGGATCGCGGGCGGCGCTTCTGTGTGGCGGATGATGGTCAGCGAAACGGCCGAGACCACGAATGAGAGGCTGTCTACCAGGATGGCAATGGGCGCGGTCAATGCCTGCACCAGAAAGCCGGCCAGACCAGGCCCCAGGACTTCAGCCAGAGAGCCGCTCAAGGCCAGCTTGCTGTTGCCTTCGACGAGGTGCGCACGCGTCACCAGCGATGGTAGATACGCCTGGTAGGCGCTCTCGAAGAACACGGTGAAAATGCTGGTCAGAATCACCGCGGCGTAGAGCAGCCCGATGCTCAGGAAGCCAAAGATGGCTCCCAGAGGAATCAGCAGCAGAATGAGCGCGCGCGCCAGGTCGGCCGCGATCATCAACGGCCTGCGGCGCAGACGGTCCACCCAGGCGCCGGCGACAAGTCCCATCAGCAGCACGGGAACGGCTCCCGACGCCGCCAGGACGCCCATCTGGGCTGGCGTCGCGCCCAGCACGAGCACCGCGGCCAGCGGCAGCCCATCACGCGTGATGCGTGAACAGAGCTCCGAGACAGTCTGTCCAGCCCACAATTTCAAGAAATCGGGGTGGCGCCACAAGGTGTTCGCTGGCTCGCCTGGCCCCTGGGTATTCTGCGCAACCGCATCGAGCACATTGGGTGGTTCATCGGCGGAGACAAGAGCCTCCTCGGGAAGAGGCTGCTCAGAAAGTGGCATCTTTCAACTCCTATTAGGTTTGTCACAATTGTTATGACCACTAATTTCAAAATAGTTGTACAAATAGTTGAAATCGTGTAAAATTGACATATGGCAACGGTGCAGTTGTCGTCCCCCTGCATTGACCTTCCAGGGAGGACAGGAAAAATGATGCACTTCGTGGTGAGCGTTTGGCTCAGCTTTTTCTTTGTTACCGCTGCGGCGGACTCGCCGCTCCCCGTTGCCACCCCACCTGCTGTTCAGCAGCCGCAAGGCGCTGGCTATTACGGCGATGAAGAAGGCTATTGGCGCACGCCTGACGCCCCTATTCCGCCCGCCATCCGGGGGCGTCTATTCTACGATGAAGACGCCGACGCCAGCACGGGCAGCCCCAGCTGTGATCGGGGCCAACGCGAGGTGGCGGTCAACCTCTACCGCGACGTAGATCACAGCGGTACGTATTCCAGTACCATTGACACGCTGGTGGGCAGCATCACCACCGATATCATCGGCGACTATGTCTTCGAATCGTTGGCGGCGCCGGATGATTACCTGGTGATCTTCGATCCAGCCGATCCACATTTGCCCGCGAACAGCCTCGCCACAACGCCCAACCCGCTGGCGGTCAGCCTGGCGATCAGCCAAACACGCACCGCCAACCTGGGCGTGCGCATCCACACCCCGCTGCCGCCGTTGAGCGTGGTCATGAGCGAGATTGCATGGATGGGCACCACGGCTTCGGCCGCACTAGAGCAAGCATTTCCTGATATGGATCCAGAGACAGCCAACGATGAATGGATCGAGCTGCTAAACACCACGGCGCAGACGATTGATCTGCGCGGTTGGACGTTGCGGGCGCAAGATGGCACGCCCAACATTCTCCTCAAGGGTTTCATCCCGCCCTTCGGGCATTATCTCTTGGAGCGCACGTCTGACAACAGCGCGCCGGCCGCCACTGCCGATCAGATCTACACCGGCGCACTGGGCAACACAGGCGAAGACCTGCGCCTGAGCGATGGGGCGACGCTGATTGACCGGGTGGACGCGTGGTACGCAGGCAATAACACCACCAAACAAACGATGGTGCGCGCCAATCCAAACCTGCCAGGCGTCAATCCGGCGGCGTGGCAAAACGGGCCGGTGGACGGCAGTGCGCAGAACAGCCTGGCCGACAACGACGCCGACACCTATCTCTATTCGCCCAATCCGATTCAGGCCGGTCAGTCCAGCGATTGTAACGATCAGAATGCGGCCATTCATCCTGGCGCCAGCGAGCTGCTCGACTTCATTGATAACGACTGTAACCGTGCGATTGACGACGGCCTACAGCTCGAAGCCTTGAACGTAACCGCGTATGCCAACCAGATCATCACCGCCACCGTGCCGATCAGCTGCGCGCTGCCCATGGACAACGCCTTGGTGACGCTGCTCGACAGCGCGCAGACGTCGGTGGACGTGTCTATCTACGGCTTCGACCGCGTCGAGCTGCGCGATGCCCTCATCCGCGCGCATCAGCGCGGGGTGCAGGTGCGGGTGATGGGCGACGATGAGGCGTACTTCGACTCCAACTATCAGCCCCACTACCAGGCCCTGGAAAGCGCCGGCATTCCCGTGCTGTATGACATGCGCGGCGCCAATTCGATCGAACACAACAAGTTCGCCGTGATTGACAGCAGCATGGTCTGGACCGGCAGCATGAATTGGACCAATAACGACACGACCTACAATGCCAACAACTCGCTGGTGATTCGGTCGCCGCATATCGCGCAGGCTTATGAGACAGAGTTCCAAGAGATGTTCGATCCGCTTACCGGCGATAACGGGGTGTGTAAGCGTGACAATACCACGCATCTGTTCAACCTGGGCGGAACCACAGTGCGCTCCTACTTTTCACCGAGCGACCAGGTTGAGGATGCCATTCTGGCTGAACTGCAGGCCGCGACCGAATCCATCCACTTTGCGATGTTCTTCATCACGAGCAACCCGATTGGCGATGTCTTGGTCAGCAAGGCGGTGACGGAAGGGTTGTCCGTCAGCGGCGTGCTCGATGCGGTGGGCGCAGCCAGTCCCTATTCCCTCAGATCACGCCTGTGTTCGGCCAGCATTCCGATCAAGATCGAGAACTTTGGCGGCAAGGTGCATCATAAGTTCGCCGTGATTGACGTCAATGGGCCAGATCCACGGGTCATCACCGGTTCGTACAACTGGACAGCCAGCGGCGCTGAATCCAACGACGAGAACACGCTGATCATTCACGACGCCGCGCTCGCCCAGGTGTACTATCAGGCCTATCGTGAGATGTATGACGCCTTGTCGCCAGGCACGATCTGCGGGAGCTGCTCGGCCGAAAGTGGGCCAAGCGCATGCTACGACGGACTGGACAACGACTTCGATGGGCGCACCGATCAGGATGACAGCGACTGCCTCTCCACCCGCTGCAATGTCCTGCAGCCCCTCAGCGGCGCCGTGTTCAGTGATGAAAACAGCGACGCCGTTTTTGCTCCGCCCGATTTTGGGCTGGCCAACATTGACGTCCTGATCTCGCGCCGGATTGACCGCGCCTGTGAAGGTCAAACCTGGACGCCGGTGCGCACCGTCGCCAGTGCGCTCAGCGGCTACACATGGCCGCTGCAGCCTGGCGTTTACCTGGCCCGCGCCGATTTATCTGATCCGCAGGCGCCGCCGCGGGGCGCCGTCGCCACCACGGCCTGGGATGTTCCAATCACCATAGCCGCCGGCATTCCCAGTCAACGCGACATCGGCCTCATGGCCTGCCCTTGGGATCTGAATCGCGATCATACGATCACCGTCGAAGACATTCAGTCCGTCGCTGCGCGCTGGAACACATCGGCCGGCGACGCGGGCTACCTGCTGCTGGCCGATGTCAACAAGAACGGCGTGGTTGACATTTTGGACGTGACCGTGGCCGCTCAGGCCTGGGCGACCGCCTGTCCATAGCCGGCGCAACGGGGATTGGGCGGCGCACGGCCGTCCCGCGGTAGGTCATCGCCTCCGGCGTGACATGGATTGGGTCACGCACGACGGTCACACCGGAGCTGTGACCTACTCGTCCTGCGCGTAGGTCATCGCCTCCGGCGTGACATGGATTGGGTCACGCACGACGGTCACACCAGAGATGTGACCTACTGTCATCGGTCATTGCCTCCGACGTGACATGGATTGGGTCACGCACGACGGTCACACCAGAGATGTGACCTACTCGTCATCCACAACTCATGGCTGCGCGTAGGTCATCGCCTCCGGCGTGACATGGACTGGGTGACGCACGACGGTCACACCAGAGATGTGACCTACTCGTCCTGCGCGTAGGCGTGACATGGACTGGATGACGCACGACGGTCACACCGGAGATGTGACCTACTCGTCGTCCACGACACAACTCCCGGCTGCGCGTAGGTCATCGCCTCCGGCGTGACGTGGACTGGGTGACGCACGACGGTCACACCGGAGATGTGACCTACTGTCATCGGTCATTGCCCGGGACGCAACATGGATTGGGTCACGCACGACGGTCACACCGGAGATGTGACCTACTGTCATCGGTCATCGCCTCCGACGTGACATGGATTGGGTCACGCACGACGGTCAGACCGGAGATGTGACCTACTCACAGAGCAATCACTGGGGTCTGCGCCGAGGGCGCCGGCGGCGCGGGCAGCTTGGGATTCGTCAGCCAGTCACGCAGCAGCGTCTCGACGGCCGGTTGGCCGCTGACCTCGACGGCCGTGGCGATGAAATCGGCCGTGCTGGCATGACTGCCAGCGAAGCGTTGGTAGTAGGCGCGCAGGATTTTGAAGAAGACCACATCGCCTACCGTCAGGCGCAGGGCGTGCAGGGTCCATGCCCCGCGCTGGTAAGTGGCGTCGGTGAATAGGTCCGGCGGCTGCTGCGGCAGCGGCGATCCGACATCTTGCGCCAGCATGGACGCATAGACTTCCTGCACAGTCGCGTTGAAAGCCGCCGATCCTTCATTCTGCTCCTGCCACAGCCACTGGAAATAGGTGGCAAAGCCTTCATTCAGCCAGACATCTTGCCATGTCGCCGGGCTGACGCTGTTGCCAAACCACTCATGCGCCAATTCATGCATGACCTCGCCTTCGTCCCATGCTGCACCTCCAGCGCCTGCGCCAAAAGTGGAAAGGGTCTGGGTTTCCAGCGCCCAGCCGGTTGGGACAGGCAGCAAGGCCACACCATAGGCGGCAAAGGGATAAGGGCCGATGCGCTGGCGCATGAACTGCATCATCTGGGGGATGGGCGCAAAACTCGCCTTAACCGAGGCAGGCGTCCCCAGGGGAAAGTAGTCGCGGCGCACCACGCCGTCAGGGCCGGCTGCCGTGATCACCTCGTAGCGGCCGATGTGCACCGTCGCCAGGTAGGTTGCCATCGGGTCGGTCATCTGCCAGACGTAAGTCGTTGAGCTGCCGTTGTCTTGCGTGTCGCTCAAGACGCCGTTGGCCGCTGCCTGGTAAGGCTTGGGCACGGTCAGCCGCATCGTGAAGGTGGCCTTGTCCAGCGGATGGTTGTTGCTGGGGAACCAGGTCATCGCGCCCGAAGGCTCGCTGACCACGGCGATGTCATCGCCAAAGCGCTGCCAGCCCAGGGGCAAAAAGGGCACGCCGGGGTCGCGCATGGGCTGCGGCTGCCCCTGGTAGGCGACGGTCACAGTCAGTAGAGAATCGGCTTGCACGGGCTGCACAGGGGTAATGGTCAGTTCGCTGGCCTGGCGCCGATAGCGCGCAGGCGCGCCGTTCACCGTCACCTGACCGATCGTCAATCCGCTGAAGTCCAGGTTGAACGCGCTGAGCGCCTGGGTGGCGCGCGCACTGATCGTCGTTGCGCCATTGAGCGTATTGCCGGCCACATCCACCGTCAGATCAATGTCATAGTGCAACACGTCATAGCCGCCATTGCCTAGCGTCGGGTAGAGGGGATCGTCCAGCCCGGCCGCGCCGGCAACCGGCCCAGGGGCCAGGGCAGGCGCGGTCCCGGGAACGGCAGCCGTGGGCATGGGGATGGTGAGCGGCCGGCATGCGGTCAGCCAGAGCGCCATGCCCATGAGCGCCAGCCAGCAGCCCAGCCTCGATCGCAGCGTAGAGTGCGCCATCAGATTCACAGATCTAGACTTCCGAAGGTTCAAGACTTCCGAAGTCTCGGAGACTTCGGAAGTCTGTCCGACCGCTTACCACGCGTAGACTGCACCCTGGCTGCCCGATGTCACCATGCGGGCATAGCGCCGCAGGTAGTTGGGCAGATTGGGCCGCGTCACCGGCTGCCAGGCCGCGCGGCGCGCGGCAAATTCTTCTTCTGTCAACTCAACATCCACGCGACGGCCGAGAATGTCCACCGTCACCATATCGCCATCGCGCAGCAGGCCGATGGGGCCGCCGGCGGCCGCCTCCGGGCTGATGTGACCCACGCACGCGCCGCGGGTGCCGCCGCTAAAACGGCCATCGGTGATGAGCGCCACGCTGCTGCCCAGGCCCATGCCGGCGATTTGGCTGGTCGGCGCCAGCATCTCCTGCATACCCGGTCCGCCCTTTGGGCCTTCATAACGGATGACCACCACATGCCCTGGCTTGACCTTGCCGCCCAAGATGCCACTGACCGCATCTTCCTGCGAATCGAAGCAAATGGCCGGCCCGCGGTGCCGCATCTGCTCCGGTGCGACGCCGGCGGTCTTGATTACCGAACCTTCCGGGGCCAGGTTGCCGAAGAGAATCGCCAGGCCGCCGGTCTCGCTGTAGGGATTCTGCAGGGTGCGGATACAGTCACGATCCTGACTGGCATGGTCCGCAATGTTCTCACCCAGGGTGCGGCCGGTGACGGTCTTGGCGTCCAGGTGCAGGGCGCCCGGCTTCTGGCTCAATTCATACAAAATGGCGCTGACGCCGCCGGCGCGTTCCACATCCTCGATGTGATAATGACTGCTTGGGCTGACTTTGCACAGCGTAGGCACCCGCGCCGACACCTCGTTGAAGCGAGAAATGGGGTAATCCACGTCAGCCTCGTGCGCCAGGGCGAGCACGTGCAGCACGGTGTTGGTCGAGCCGCCCATGGCCACATCCAGGGCCATGGCGTTGTCAATCGCCTCCGCAGTGACAATATCACGCGGCTTGAGGTCCAGGTCAATCAACTGCAGCAGCTGGCGGGCGGCCTGGCGAGCCAACTCCTCGCGCCGCGGATCCACAGCCAGGATCGTGCCGTTGCCCGGCAAAGCCAGACCCAGCGCTTCGCACAGGCAGTTCATCGAGTTGGCGGTGAACATACCAGCGCACGAGCCGCAGGTCGGGCAGCCAACATCCTCCAGCTCCTTCAGCTCCGCCGCGTTGATCCTGCCAGCCTGATACGCGCCGACGCCCTCGAAGACACTGATGAGGTCCACCACCTTGCCGGCGCTGGTAACGCCCGCGCGCATGGGGCCGCCGCTGACGAAGATGGTCGGGATATTGAGGCGCATCGCGGCCATCATCATGCCAGGCGTGATCTTGTCGCAGTTGGGGATGCAAATCAGCCCATCGAACCAGTGCGCGGCCACCATGGTCTCCACGCTGTCTGCGATGATCTCACGGCTAGGCAAGCTATACTTCATGCCTGCGTGTCCCATGGCAATGCCATCGTCCACGCCAATGGTATTGAACATGAACGGCACGCCGCCGGCCTCGCGAATGGCGCGACGCACCACTTCTCCAAATGCCTGCAGATGGACATGCCCCGGCACAATGTCCACGTATGAATTGGCAATCGCAATGAACGGCTTGCTCATGTCGGCGTCGGTGACGCCCGTCGCCTTGAGCAGTGCGCGATGCGGCGCACGTTCAAAGCCGAACTTGATCATGTCCGAACGCATGGCGCGGCGTTGACTGCGGCTGGAAGCCGCTCCACGAGCGGTTTCCTCGCTGGCACGCTGTGAGTCTTGACGTCCGTTTGTTGTCATAAATAATGAACCCCCGCCCTGTCTGAAGAAATGCAGCGCATGGCGACCTATTTGACAATTCTAGTCGTTGCGCTATAATTGACCATGACGCAGTGCGTCATATTGATTTCTTGTTAGCATGTGCGCCAGCGTTTGCGCAAGAACGTATTCCCCTGTGGTTATGCCGCCGGCGCTGGTTGATGCTTGGTCAAGCGTCGTTGCGAGGCAAATCCCACATGCCCACCGACTGTCAGGACCGAGCGACGCCTGACCTCGTGGTCAGGACACGGCCACGCGCGAGTGCTCAGTGAGCAAGGAGATGACTATGGAGTCACAGAACTTCACACCAGGAATGACCGTTCGCGTGCGCGCCGGGCATCCCTTGGCTGGGATGTCAGGCACAATCGTTCGGGTCAAACCAACGCATGTATGGGTTTTACTCTCCAACGGACACCAGACGCCGCTTCTCATCAGTGAGATCGAAGTCGTCGAAGAGCTGCTACCCAGCGGCTCGTAAGCCACACGGAGGCTGAATCAGAGACACTGAATCGGGAATCTTACATGTTGCATTCCTCAGTCAGCCTCCCTCTTTCAGCTTTCTTGATGTGCTCTGGCAGGGCCTGCGACCCCGATCCTTGCGGGGAAGACGGCGGTCGCAGGCTCTGCCAGCAAGAATGACCATTCAGCCTTCTTTGTTCCTCTTACGAATTAGGCGACCACCGCTCGATCATGGACGTTGGCGGCCGCAGCGCCATAACCCGCCAGCAAAGCATACTCTACGGAATCAGCCAGCGCCTGCCAACTGGCCTCGATGATGTTCGCGTTGGCGCCCACGGTGCTCCAGGTATGCACGTTGGTTTCGGCGCCGTGCGGGCGAAAAGCCGAGTCAATCTGCACGCGCACCTGCGCGGCTGTGGCTGACTGGCTGTCCAGGATGCGCACCTTGTAGTCGCTCAGGTGAACGTCTGCCAGGTGCGGATAAATGGGCAGCAGCGCCTTGCGCAGCGCCTTGTCGAGCGCGTTGACAGGGCCATTGCCTTCGGCGGCGGTGTGAAACACCTCATGTCCCACACGCACCTTGAGCGTGGCTTCAGCCACCAGGTCGCCCACGCGGCGCGGATTGTGATCCGTGGCAGATCCATTGCCCGATGCCACGACGCCCGCAGCCGAGCGCTCCAGCGCCCAGACCTCGGATGGGCCGGCGGCGTGCCGATGCTCCACCACGACCTTGTAGCGCTCCAGTACAAATGGCGGCAAGTACCCCGGCTGGATGCGGCGCAGCATCAAGTCAACCGAGCCTTCCGCGCCTTCGAAGCTGTAGCCCTGGTTCTCCAATTCCTTGATGCGCGCCAGCACCTGGCGTTCCTGCTCGCGGTCTAGCCCGTCAAGGCCAAACTCCACGCGCTTCACGGCAATGTTGTCCTTGCCGCTCAACTCGCTGACCAGGATGCGCTTCTGGTTGCCCACCAGCGTCGGGTCAATGTGCTGATAGCTGCGCTCCACCTTCACCACAGCATTGACATGCGTGCCGCCCTTGTGGGCAAAGGCGCTCATGCCAACGAACGGCTGGCGCTGATCAGGCACCAGGTTCGCCAGTTCGGCCACGAAGTTGCTTACTTCTGTCAACTTTCTGAGCTGACCGGGGGGGAGGCAGGTCAAACCCATCTTCAATTCGAGGTCAGGCAGGATGCTGACCAGATTGGCGTTGCCGCAGCGCTCGCCGTAGCCGTTGATGGTGCCTTGCACATGCGTACAGCCGGCGCGGATGGCTGCCAGCGAGTTGGCGACGCCCACGCCGCTGTCGTTGTGTGCATGAATGCCCAACACGACGCCGTGACCCAACTGCGGGAAGCGCGCGCGGACGATCTGGACAGCCTCTTCGATTTCCCACGGCATGCGGCCGCCGTTGGTGTCGCACAAGACAAGGGCGGCGGCGCCAGCATCCAGGGCCGCCTGCAGTGTTGCCAGTGCATAGTCCCGATTGGCCTCGAAGCCATCGAAAAAATGCTCGGCATCGTAGACGACCTCGCGGCCGTGGCGGTGCAAGTGCGCGACGCTGTCGGCAATCATGCGCCGATTTTCAGGCAGCGTTGTGCGCAGCACCTCCAACACATGCAAGTCCCACGTTTTACCGAAAATCGTTACCACGGGCGTCTCGGCATCGAGCAAGAGCTGGATTTGGCTATCCTCGGCCGCCGGGATATCGGCTTTGCACGTGCTGCCAAACGCGGCCAGGCGTGCATGGTGCAGCCGCAGTTCTTGGCGCGCCCGCTGGAAAAACTCGATATCCTTGGGGTTCGAGCCAGGCCAGCCGCCTTCGATGAAGTGGACGCCAAACTCATCCAACTTGCGCGCTACGCGCAGTTTGTCACTCGAAGTGAAATTGACCGCTTCCCCTTGCGTCCCATCACGTAGGGTCGTGTCGTATACGAAAACTTGCGTAGACATCATGTTCTCCCCATCATTGAATCAGTGCAGATTTCAGATTACAGATTCAAGATTACGGATCTGCAACGAGTGAGCTTGAATCTTCCATCGTTTTTTGCACTCATCCGATAGAGGGGGCGCACGCCGCGGCGGCCTTGCCTGGCTGTGCACCCGAAACCACCATCCCGTATCGCATAGAAACTCCCCATTGGCGCGGCGAGCTGACCGCGGCATGCATCATCGGCCGTTTCAGTCACGCAAATCAGCCAACGAATGGTACACATAGTTGGGCCAGATACCCTTGGCCAAGTCCTCCGGTCGGAACTTGCCGGTCTTGACCAAGGCGCCAAGCAGGCCCGCGCGCTGCGCGCCGGCCACGTCCACATCAATATCGTCGCCGATCATGGCGACCCGCTCCGGCGGCAAACCAAGCATATTGATAGCCTGCTGAAAAAAGGCGCGTTCGGGTTTGCCCATGACCAGCGCGAAGCGGCCGGTCGCGAACTCAAGGGCAGTGACGAACGGGCCAGAGTCGAGCCGGAGGCCGTCAGCCGCACGCCAGTAACGGCTTTTACCCAGGGCAATGAAACCTGCGTTTTTCTCCAAGAGCAAGCGAAAGGCCTGGTTGAGCCTGTCGAACGTCCAGGCATCTCCCAAATCGCCAATGACGACGAAATCGGGATGGTCAGTGTCCTGCGGCACACCCTCAAATTCGGTCAACGCGTCGTCGAGCACAAGCAGGCACGCGCTGGCATGATGCTCACGCAGGTAATGAGCGGCCACCGACACCGGGTTCAGGATGTCATCCTCGTCTGCCTGCACCCCCATCCCCCGCAGCCGCGCGGCCAGGCTGGAACGGCTGCGCATCGTGCTGTTCGTCACGAAACGCAGCGGCACGCCGCGGTTGCGCAGCCAGGCCAGGGTGTCGCCTGCGCCGGGCAGCAGTTGATCGAACTGATAAACCGTGCCATCGAGGTCAATCAGCAGGGCGTCCACATGATTGAGAATACTCGCCGTCATAGTCTGTCCTTTCACCTGATCGCGCGCACAACGTGCGCGCCGAGGGCTTCGGTCCCCACGCTGGTGCGGCCTGGTTCGGCAATATCGCCGGTGCGATAGCCAGCGGTAAGCACGGAGGCCACAGCCATTTCAACGGCCTGCGCGGCTTCTTCAAGCCCCAGGGAATGGCGCAGGAGCATGGCTGCGCTCAAGATGGCGCCTAGTGGATTGGCCAGACCTTTGCCAGCAATGTCGGGCGCAGAGCCATGAATGGGCTCATAGAGGCCGTGGGGAAAGCCAGCCTGGTTCAGGCTGGCGCCGATGGAAGCCGAAGGCAGCATGCCCATCGAGCCAGAAATCATGGAGGCTTCATCCGTCAGGATATCGCCAAACAGGTTTTCGGTCACGATCACATCGAAGCTGGCCGGCCGGCGAATCAAGTGCATCGCCGCCGCATCCACCAACAGGTGCTCGAAAATCAAATCCGGAAACTCACGCGCCATCACCTCCGTAGCCACGCGACGCCAGAGGCGTGAACTCGCCAGCACGTTGGCCTTATCCACCGATGTGAGCTTGCCGCGCCGCGCGTGCGCTGCCCGCGCGGCCAGGCGCACGACGCGCTCGATCTCAGGCCGCGTGTAGATCATCGTGTCAAAGGCCGTCTCGACCTCTCCCTCCGCGGCGGGCTGCGCCTCTTGCCGCGCCCCAAAATAGACGCCGCCGGTTAGTTCTCGCACCACGAGCAGGTCTACACCCCGCAGAATATCGGGCTTCAGGGTGCTGGCATTCATAAGTTCGGGCGCCACGGTGACTGGTCGCAGATTCGCAAACAACCCCAATGCTTTGCGAATACCCAACAGGCCCTGCTCTGGTCGCACCGATGCCGTTGGATTGTCCCACTTTGGTCCGCCGACCGCGCCGAGCAGCACGGCGTCAGACGCCCGCGCCAGGCGTTCAGTCGCTTCGGGCAGCGGCGCGCCAACGGCATCTATGGCGCAGCCTCCGATGAGCGCCGGTTCGAACTCGAACGTGTGTCCGAACCGGGCGGCCGCCGTCTGCAGAACGCGCACCGCCTGCTCGACTACTTCGGGGCCAATCCCATCACCGGCCAGAACCGCTATTTTTGCGTGCAATACCCTTACCCCCCCAGCGCCAATGCTGAATTGGGAATGCTGAATGATGAATGCAGAGCGCGTTCGTCGTTCAGCTTTCTGTGTTCTTTGTTCAGCATTCTTTGTTCAGCGTTCCTTGTTCAGCATTCCGTTCACGCGTTGTAGCAGCGGACCAAATCATCGAGCACGTCGTGCGATGGCGTCTCGACGGCCGTCTGCTGCCGCGCGGCTTCCGTTTCCAACCGGGCCAACAGGCCATCGTCGAGCATGGCCGGAAAATGGCCGTTGGTGGCGCTCAACTCATACATCCAATGCGGCTGCATCACAGTCGCCCTTTGACATTTCAAAGCCAACAGAAACATGATTGTCTCCCTACGAGCTGCTGGGTGCGGTATGCCGGCGTTTGTCCGCGCAAACGCCGCCCGTGCTGAAGGCTGCACAGCGCGCCCTGCTCAAGATTCATTCTTCATCATCCAGCAGCGCCGATCCTTGCTGCTCGTACGTCGCAATGTTCGTCTCCTGGTGCAAAAGGTAGCTCAAATCATCAAGACCTTCTACCAGGCAGAGCTTGCGGTACGGGTCAATCTCGAATACGTACACATGGTTGCCGACAGTCACGGTTTGAGCCGGCAGGTCTATGCGGATCAAGGTGGAGGGCCTTTCCTCAACCCGGTCGAACAATTCGCTTAGCGCGGCTGGCGTCAGCACCGCCAGCAGCAAGCCATTCTTGAGGCTGTTGTTGTAAAAAATGTCGGCAAAGTACGACGAGATGACCACCGCAAAGCCAGCATCCATGATGGCCCACGGGGCATGCTCGCGTGAACTGCCGCAGCCGAAGTTGCGCCCGGCCAGGAGAATGGCCGCGCCGGCGTACTGCGGCTGATTGAGGGGAAAGTCGGGTCGCGGCTGACCGTTGGCGTCTACGCGCCAATCGGCGAAGAGTCCTTTGCCCAACCCGGTGCGGGTGACGGTGGTCAAATACCGCGCCGGGATGATCTGATCGGTGTCCACATTTTCGGCCCGCAGAGGGCAGGCCGTCGCAGTCAAAGTCGTAAATTTATTCACGGATATCGTCCTTCAGATCATGCTCCGCACGTCCACCACGCGGCCGTGCAACGCGGCGGCTGCGGCCATTATGGGGCTCATGAGGAAAGTGCGCGCGCCCTTGCCCTGGCGGCCCTCGAAGTTGCGATTGCTGGTGCTGGCGCAGTACTTACCGGCCGGCACCTTGTCTTCGTTCATGGCCAGGCACATGCTGCAGCCTGCGCCGCGCCATTCAAAGCCTGCTTCCTGGAAAATGCGGTCCAGCCCCTGGGCTTCAGCCGCCTGTTTGATCCATTTCGAACCAGGGACTACCAGCGCGCGCACGCCGTCGGCCACGCGGCGTCCCTTCACCACGGCCGCCGCCGCGGTCAGATCTTCCAACCGCGAGTTCGTGCAGCTGCCAATGAACACGTAATCAATGGGCTGGCCCGCCATTGGCTGCCGCGGCTTGAGTCCCATGTAGGTCAACGCCTTGTCAAGGTTGGCGCGATCTTCGGCGCTGCTCATCTCATCGGGGCCAGGGATACGTTCGCTGATGCCTACACCCATGCCTGGATTGGTGCCATACGTCACCATCGGTTCCAACTGCGAGCCGATCAGCGTCATCTCACGATCAAAAACCGCGTCGGCGTCGCTGACCAGGTTCTGCCAGCGCGTCACCGCGCGCGCAAAATCATCGCCCTGCGGCGCCAGGCGGCGTCCCCGAAGATAAGCAAAGGTTGTCTCATCAGGCGCAATCATGCCGGCGCGCGCGCCTCCTTCGATGCTCATGTTGCAAATCGTCATGCGTTGTTCCATGGAGAGGCTGCGAATCAGCGAGCCGCGATACTCGATAACGTGCCCAGTGCCGCCGCCTACACCAATCTGGCGAATGATCGCCAGAATGATATCTTTGGCTGTCACGCCAGGCGCCAACGCGCCTTCGACATTGATGGCAAAGGTCTTGGGTTTACTTTGCAGCAGGCACTGGGTTGCCAGGACATACGCCACTTCACTCGTCCCAATGCCGAAAGCCAATGCGCCAAACGCGCCGTGTGTGGAGGTGTGGCTGTCGCCGCAGACAATGGTCATGCCGGGCTGCGTAATGCCAAGCTCAGGGCCAATCACATGCACGATACCCTGTGTGTCGCCAGCAATGTCAAACAACGTTACACCGAAGTCCGCGCAGTTCTCGCGCAGGGTGCGCACCTGGTGCGCCGCGTCCGACGGCCACAACGCGATGTCCATCGGTCGTGTGGGGATGGCATGATCCATCGTGGCAAAGGTGCGGTCAGGCCGGCGCACCTTGAGGCCGCGCTCACGCAGCATGGTAAATGCCTGCGGCGACGTCACCTCGTGGATCAAGTGCGCGTCCACATACAACACGGCTGGCGCCCCCGGGTCCTGGGCCACCACGTGACGATCCCAAACTTTCTCAAACAGCGTTTGTCCCATGTTATGCCTTCACCATTCCTTGTTCCGTCTCCGCCTCTTCCACCACACCCTCGTTGGCAGCTTCGATGGCGGCAACCTGCTCTTGCGGCGCCACGCGCCAGAAGAGCGGAAGTTGGTTCTCCCAGTCAGCCAGGATGGCCGCCGCGCGTGGGCTGCGGGTGCACGCAGCGTGCCGTTCCAGCAGACCGCGCAGCTCAGATTCGTGTTCGGGCCGCTCCACCCGCCGCAGCGTCACCAACTGCGTATTGCTGCGCCCTGGTAAGCGGTGATACCGATCGTAGACGTAAGCCGCGCCGCCGGTCATACCCGCGCCGAAGTTGCGGCCGGTCTTGCCCAGCACAACCACCACGCCGCCGGTCATGTACTCACAGCCATGATCGCCCACACCCTCGACAACGGCCCATGCGCCAGAATTCCGCACCGCAAAACGTTCACCCGCGCGGCCGGCCGCATACAACTCGCCGGCGGTTGCGCCGTAGAGCGCCGTATTACCCAAGATGACGTTGTGGTGCCAGACGAAGCGCGCGTGGGCCGACGGGCGGATGACGATTTCTGCGCCGCCCAGCCCTTTGCCGACATAGTCGTTGGCCTGTCCTTCCAGGCGCAAACTCAGGCCATGAATCCCAAACGCGCCAAAACTCTGCCCGGCCGTGCCCGTGAAGTTGACCACGATGGTGCGCGCCGGCAGCCCCTCGTTCCCGTGACGCTGCGCCAACTGCCCTGACAGCCGCGCACCCACGGCGCGATCGGTGTTGTGAATATCATAGGCCAGGGAGACGGCGTTTTCGGCAGCAACAGCGCCTTCCAGCGTGGCCAGGGCCTCTTCAGCCAGGCGATCCCCCAGCGTCGCCCCAACGAGCAACGGGTTGCGGACATCCACGTTGCGTCGCGCATAGCCAGTGTCCGGCGCCCACAGCAGCGGGAGCAGATCGAGGTGATGGGCCGCGGCGCCGGTCGTCTTCTGCTCCAATAGATCGGTGTGCCCGATGATCTCCTCCAGGCTGCGCGCGCCCAGGCTGGCGAGAATCTCGCGCACCTCCTCGGCCACGGCCAGCATGTAGGTCATCACCATCTCAGGCGTGCCAGGGAACTTCGCGCGCAGGTCCGGCCGCTGAGTCGCAATGCCCACTGGGCAGGTGTTGTTATGGCATTGTCGCGCCATCTTGCAGCCTTCGGCCACCAGCGCGGCCGTGCCAAAGCTGAACTCGTCCGCGCCCAGCAGCGCCGCCAACACGACATCGAGGCCAGTCTTGAAACCGCCGTCCACGCGTACGCGCACACGGCCGCGCAGGCCGTTGATGAGCAGTGTCTGCTGCGTTTCCGCCAGGCCAAGCTCCCAGAATGCGCCGGCATTCTTGATCGAACTCAGCGGTGAAGCGCCGGTGCCGCCGTTGTTGCCGCTGATGTGAATGACATCCGCGTGTCCCTTGACAACCCCTGCGGCAATCGTGCCGACGCCCGCCTCGGCCACCAGTTTGACCGAGACGGCCGCGTTTGGATTGATCTGCTTCAGATCGAAGATCAACTGCGCCAGGTCCTCGATGCTGTAGATGTCGTGATGCGGCGGCGGCGAGATCAAGGCCACGCCCGGCATCGTGTGACGCACACGCGCGATATCGGCGCTGACCTTGTGGCCTGGGAGCTGCCCGCCTTCGCCCGGTTTGGAGCCTTGCGCCATTTTGATCTGCAGCTCCTCGGCTGCCATCAGGTAGGCAGGGGTGACGCCGAACCGACCCGAAGCGACCTGTTTGATCTTGGTCGCCTTGTCGGTGCCATAGCGATCCTCGCCTTCGCCGCCTTCACCGCTGTTGCTGGCGCCGCCCAAGCGATTCATGGCCACGGTCAGCGTTTCATGCGCTTCGACGCTCAGCGCGCCGTAGGACATGGCCGCGGTGGAAAAACGACGCACAATGGCTGTGGCCGGCTCCACCTCCTCCAGCGGAATCGCCTCGCGGCCGCGACTGACGATATGCAGCAGATCGCGCGGCTCAGTCACTGGCCGTCGTTCAACCAGGTCAGCGAAACGGCGGTAGATGGCTAAGGTCCCCTGCGTTTCGCGCGACGCGAGTTTCTGCTCTTTGCCCTTGGCCAGGCCGACCATCTCGTGCAGGGCGCGCACCACCTCCGGGTTGAAGGCATGATACTCGCCGCCACGCCGCGACTTATAGAAGCCGTAGCTGTCTAGCTTCACGGCGGCTTCGGACATCGCGGCGGCCAGATTGCCAGTGCCATGTCCATTTTGCCCGGCGTGCGGCGCCTGGCCCATATCCACGGCATGGGCGGCGCTGGTCGGAAAGGCGCTGCGGTGCCAGATCAAGACATCTTCCGCCAGATCGTTATAACCGACGCCGTTGATGCGAAAATTCGGCGTCCCCATGAACGCGCTGTTGATCAGATCATCGCTCAGGCCAATCGCCTCGAAGATCTGAGCGCCGCAGTACGAATCAAGCGTGGAGATGCCCATTTTGGACATGATCTTGAGGATGCCCTTCTCCACGGCGCTGACGAAGTTATGCTCTGCTTCCGCAAAGCTCAGCCCGGCGGCATGGCGGCCGCCCTCCTGTAAGCCATCAGCGATGGCGACCGCGGCCAGCCACGGGTTGATGGCGTTGGCGCCATAGCCAAGCAAGACAGCGAAATGATGCACCTCACGCGGTTCGCCGCTTTCGACGATCAAGCTGCAGTGCATGCGCTCGCCAACCTTGATGAGGTGATGGTGCACGGCGCTGACCGCCAGCAGGGAAGGAATGGGCGCACGCTGCGCATCTACCGCGCGATCGCTCAGAATCAACAAGGTGCAGCCGGCCATGACCGCGGCCTCGGCCTGCGCGCACAGGCGTTCCACGGCCGGTCGCAGCCCTTCCGGCCCTTCGGCCACGTCCCAGGTCATGTCCAGCGTGGCGGGCTTAAGATGATGCCACGCGGCAGGGCGCAGGTCGCGCACTTCCAGGCGCTTGAGCGCCGCCAGTTCACGGTTCGTCAAGATAGGGCCAGGCGTTTCCAACAGTTTGGCAGCCGCCGGCGTCTCGCTCAACAAGTCCGCACGCGCGCCCAAGCGCTGGCCGAGCGACATCACCATCTCTTCGCGCAGCGGGTCAATCGGGGGGTTGGTCACCTCGGCAAAGCGCTGCTTGAAATAGTGGAAGAGCGGGCGCGCCACGTCGGACATGGCCGCGGCCGGCGTGTCATCGCCCATGGAGCCGACAGCTTCGCGGCCATCCTTCCACATGGGGCGCAGAACCACAAGCAGTTCTTCACGCGTGTAGCCGAAAGCGGCCATCAAGGCTTGGGCGTCACCGTTGGGCAAAGGCGAACCGTCCGCGGTCAAGTCAATCTGGGCCAGGAAGCCAGTATCTTGAACAAAGCGCGCTTTTTCCTGCACGACCTGGTCCAGCGTCACCAGGTTGTCGGCCAGCCACTGGCCGTAAGGTTTGCGCTCTACAAAGCGGGCAACGATGGCGGCGTCATTTTCAATCACACCGGTGTCCGTATCCACGGCGAGCATCTCGCCTGGGCGCAAGCGACCCTTCTGCACCACGCGGCCTTCATCCACAGGCACGGCGCCGACTTCCGAGGACATGATCACCAGCCCATCATCCATGATGACAAAGCGCGCCGGGCGCAGGCCGTTGCGGTCGAGCGTACTGCCCACAATGCGACCATCCGTGAAACTGAGCGCGGCCGGGCCGTCCCACGGCTCCTGCAAACAAGCATGATAATGGTAGAACGCACGCTGTTGGGGAGAGACATCACGCGTCTTCTCCCACGCCTTGGGCGCCAGCATCATCAGCGCGTGGCGAATATCCCGCCCCGACTGCACCAGGAGGTCGAGCGCATTGTCGAGCATGGCCGAATCGCTGCCATGCGGGGCAATGACTGGCGCCAGCACCCTGGCGTCACGCCCCCACGTCTCGGTGCGCGCCAGGTCAGCCTCGCGCGCCTTCATCCAGGTGACATTGCCCTGCAGCGTGTTGATCTCGCCGTTGTGACAGACCATGCGGAACGGCTGCGCGCGTTCCCAGGTGGGGAAGGTGTTGGTGCTGTAGCGCTGATGAAAAACGGCGATCGCGGTTTTGAAAGCGGGGTCCTGCAAATCGGTGTAGAAATTGGGCAGCTGCGGCGCCACAAAGAGGCCTTTGTAAACCACCGTCAGCGAAGAGAAGGATGGAATGTAGAAGTTGCTGATGCTCTCGGCCCAGACCCGCTGCGTAGCCCGCTTGCGCACCAGGTACAGGCGTCGCTCGAACTCGCTGGTTGCCACCTGCGCCGGCCGCGCGACGACGACCTGCTCGATGTACGGGCGCAGGCTTTGCGCCCAGTGCCCCAGGGCGTCGCCGTTGACCGGAACATCACGCCACATCAGCTTCTGCAAACCATACTCGGCGATCGTCTCTTCGAGTAAGGTGCGCGCCCGCTCGCGGTGCGCCAGGTTGAAGCGCGGCAAGAAGATCATGCCCAGGGCCAGGTCGCCGCGCGCCGGCGCCTGGAGTCCCTGCGTCGCCAGGTCCCGCGCCACAAGTTCGTAAGGCAGCTGCGTCAAAACGCCAGCGCCGTCGCCGCTCTTGCCATCTGCGGCCACCGCGCCACGATGGGCGTGATTACACAGGGCGTCAAGCGCCAGGCGCAGGACGTCGTGGCTGCGCGCTCCCGATTTCTGCGCCACAAAGCCAATACCGCAGGCATCATGTTCAAAACGCGGATCGTACAGCGAACCAGAGGTATCCGCTGGAAACTCTGAACTTTGGATTCTGAATTCTGAATGGTGCATGCTGCGACCAACCTTCATCTAGACCGCCACATCTGACGAGCGCTCTTCACGCGCGGCCAGGAGCTTGTTCAACGACTGCACATAGGCGCGCGCGCTGGCGACGACAATGTCGGTGTCTACGCCGCGGCCGCTGAAGATGCGGCGCCCCATGCCGCCCTGCGCAGACTCGCCCGCGCCCACCGGCTCCGGCGCCTCGATGCGCAGCGTCACATCAGCCACAGCATCCAATCCTTCGTCAATGGCTTGAATACTGAACTCGACCAGCTTGTTGGGCACATCCACAATTTGGTTGATACCTTTGTAGATGGCATCCACCGGGCCGGTGCCAAAACCAGCCTCGGTGCGGACAAAGCCGCCCAGGGCGTTGCGCAGGCGCACCACCGCGGTTGGAATCAGGCCAGTGCCGCACTGCACCTGCACATTTTCGATCACCCAGGTTTCCGGCGGCTGGTACAGTTCATCGGCCACGAGCGCCTGAATGTCGTTGTCGGTCACGACCTTCTTCTTGTCCGACAGATCCTTGAAGCGAAAGAACACCTCACTCAAGTCCTCGTCGTTCAGATGATAGCCCATTTCTTCCAATTTCATGCGGAAAGCATGACGACCGGAATGTTTGCCTAAGACCAGGCGGCTGCGGCTCAGGCCAATCGTATCGGCATCCATGATTTCATAGGTGCGCTTGTGCTTGAGCATGCCATCCTGGTGGATGCCGGCTTCGTGCGCGAAGGCGTTAGCGCCGACGATGGCTTTGTTCGGCTGCACCACCATGCCGGTGTAGCGGCTCACCATGTCGGATGAACGATGAATCTCCTGCGTAACGATATTGCTATCCACCTCGTAGATCTGATGGCGCGTGTACAGCGCCATCGCGATTTCTTCCAGCGACGTATTGCCGGCCCGCTCGCCGATGCCGTTGATGGTCACTTCCACCTGGCGGGCGCCGCTTTCAATCCCGGCCAGGGTGTTGGCCGTCGCCAGCCCTAAGTCGTTGTGACAGTGACAGGAGATGACCACCTGGCTTGCCCCCGGTGTGTGTTGACGGATGTCATAGATCAGTTTACCATATTCTGCTGGCGTCGTATAGCCCACGGTGTCCGGAATGTTGATCGTGGTGGCGCCGGCCGCAATGGCGACGGCCAGAACTTGGTACAGAAACCGGGGATCGGAACGGCCGGCATCCTCTGGGCTGAATTCAACGTCCGGGCACAGACTGCGCGCGTAGGAGACCATCTCTTGCACCTTCGCCACGACTTGCTCAGGCGTCATCTTGAGCTTGAACTCCATGTGGATCGGTGAGGTGGCCAAGAAGGTGTGAATGCGCGGCCGCTGCGCATGGCGCACCGCTTCCCAGGCTGCGTCAATATCGTGCTTGTTGGCGCGCGCCAGGCCAGCAATCACCGGCGGCGGCGCGCTGCGCCCGAACTTGTCCACGCGGGCGTCCGCGCCGACGGTTTGCGCAATCTGGCGCACGGCGTCCAAATCGCCCGGCGACGCAGCTGGGAACCCCGCCTCGATGATGTCTACGCCCAGGCGGGCCAACTGCCGCGCAATCTCCAGCTTCTCCTGCGTGTTCAGCGTCGCGCCCGGCGACTGTTCGCCATCACGCAGCGTTGTATCAAAAAAGAGCACCACGTCCCGTTCGGTCTGGTTAGTTCCTACAGCAGGTTCCATGTCAAGCTCCCCATGCCCAATGCTGAATGAGGAATGCGGCATGATGAGTGCAGAGGGCGTTCATCATTCCGCATTTCCTTTTACGCGCCGCCCTGTCCTGGAACGACTTCGCGTGGATTGATCCACGGCATCATGCGGCGCAGATCGCGGCCCACTTGTTCCAACTGGCTATCGCGTTCGCGCTCGCGCACGGCGTTGAACCAGGGGCGGCCCTGCGCATTTTCCTCGATCCATTCCTCGGCGTACGCGCCGGACTGAATGTCGGCCAGGATTTGCTTCATCGCCGCACGTGTCTGATCGGTGATGATCTTTGGCCCGGCGGTGTAGTCGCCATGCTCGGCCGTGTCGGAGACCGAATAGCGCATGAAGCTCAAGCCGCCGCGATAGAACAAGTCCACAATCAGCTTCAATTCGTGCAGGCACTCGAAGTAAGCGACTTCGGGCTGATAGCCGGCGGCGACGAGCGTGTCGAAACCCGCCTTCACCAGCGCGCTGACGCCGCCGCACAGCACCGCCTGCTCGCCAAAGAGGTCGGTCTCGGTCTCCTCCGCAAAGGTGGTCTCAATGACGCCCGCGCGCGTGCCGCCGATGGCCTTGGCGTAGGCGAGGGCGTCGGCCAGGGCGTGGCCGCTGGCGTCCTGCTGCACGGCAACCAGGCAGGGCGTCCCGCCGCCTTCCTCGAAGACCTCGCGCACGCGGTGCCCTGGCGCTTTGGGCGCCACCATGCTGACATCTACAAAGGTCGGCGGCTGAATCTGGCCGAAACGAATGTTGAAGCCGTGCGCGAACATCAACGTTTTGCCAGGCGTCAACGCCTGTTCGATGCTCTCATGATACACACGAGCCTGCGTCGTGTCAGGCAGCAGAATCATGATCATGTCTGCCTCCATGCACGCGTCAGCCACCGTACGCACCGCCAGATCATGGGCTTCGGCCTGCGCCCAGCTCTTACTGCCCGCGTAAAGCCCTACCCGCACGTCACAGCCGCTGTCCTTCAGGTTGAGCGCATGCGCGTGGCCCTGGCTGCCATAACCTATCACCGCAATTTTGCGGCCCGCCAGCCGACCGAGATCGGCATCCGCATCGTAGAATATCTTCGCCATGATTCCCCTTGTCTCCTCACGCTGGGCCGGCGCCAAGCCGCGCCCCTATGGTTTGCTGTGGCCGTTGCCGTTTTGCCACCCCGGCGTGACTTCCATTTCGCGGGTGACGCTGTTGAAGCCGCGCGCCAATGCCACGCGGCCGGTGCGCACCATTTCCAGAATGCCAAAATTGCGCATCAGGTCCAGGAAGCTGTTGATGCGGCTTTCCGGGCCTGTCATCTCGACGACGATGGAATCCATCGCCACATCTACGATGCGGCCGCGGAAGATGTCAGCCAACTGTACGATCTCAGAGCGCGTGGCGCCCTCAGCGCGCACCCGCACCAGCACCAACTCACGCATAACGGCCGGCGCCTGGCTGACGTTCTCCACCTTGTAGATGTTGATGACCTTCTCCAACTGCTTAACCGCCTGGTCCACCATACGTTCGTCGCCATCTACAACGAAGGTCATGCGGGAGATGCCTGGCGTCTCACTATGCCCCACGGCCAGGCTTTCAATGTTGAAATTTCGGCGGCGAAACATGCCAGTCACCCGGTTCAGGACGCCGGGCGTGTCTTCCATCCATGCCACTAATGTCTGCTTCATCTCGCTTCTCCTTCTTTCCAGTCAGGGATCAGAGATCCGAGACCAGAGACCAGTCGTACGGCGGGCGTTGTGTCGGTGCAAGCTTCAGACTTCGCTTTCGATGCGCCTGGTCCGTCTTCCACACAAGCCCGATCTCCGGTCTCCAGTCTCCAGTGTCTGATCTCCGTCTACCAGCTTGGCTGCACGCCGCTGTACCCTTGCACGATCGCCTTGGGGCGTCGAATCATGTCGTCCACGGCCGAGCCAGGCGCGACCATCGGATAGACGTTGACCTCTTCCTTGACGCGGAACTCGATCAGGAATGGGCCATCATGCGCGTTGGCTTCGGCAAAGGCCGCGGCCACATCTTCCTTGCGATCCACCATCCGCGCGCGGATGCCATAGGCTTCGCACAATTTTACGTAGTCTGGACTGAAGATCGGCGTTGAGGAGTAACGTTTCTCGTAGAAGAACTGCTGCCACTGGCGCACCATGCCCAGGAAGCCGTTGTTGATGATCGCGATCTTGATCGGGATGTTTTCTTGCACGATCGTCCCCAGCTCTTGCATCGTCATCTGGAAACCGCCGTCGCCCACCACGGCCCAAACCAGTTGATCGGGAAAGGCGACTTTGGCGCCCATGGCGGCTGGCACCGAAAAGCCCATCGTGCCCAGGCCGCCCGAGGTGATGAGTTGGCGCGGGCGCTCGTGAATGAAATACTGCGCCTCCCACATCTGATGCTGGCCCACGTCGCTCACGACGAAGGTATTACCTTTGGTGGCGTGCCACAGCTCACGCATCACATACGGTGGGATGAGTTCATCCACTTCGGCCTGCACGATGTCGCGCTGATGTGTGTCTTCCTGCCAATGCATGATGGTTTGCAGCCAATCCAGGTGACGCGCCGGCTCGATGTGCGGCAGCAGATCGGTCAGCGTCTGCTTGCAGTCGCCCACCACGGCCACGTCGGCCTTGACATTCTTGCCCACTTCGGCCGGGTCGAGTTCAAAATGGATGATCTTCGCCTGGCGGGCGAATTTATCCAAACGCCCGGTAACCCGATCGTCGAAGCGCATACCAATGGCAATCAACACGTCGCACTGCTGCACAGCCAGGTTCGTGGTGGCCTCGCCGTGCATGCCACCCATGCCCAAAGCCAATGGATGCGTTTCGTTGATATTGCCGATCCCCAGAAGCGTGGTGACCATAGGGATTTCGGCCTTCTCGATCAGTTCCATCAGCTCAGCCTCTGCGCCGCCAATCTGCACACCGTGGCCCGACAGAACCAGCGGCCGCTTGGCCTGGTTGATCAAGCGCGCGGCTTGCTCGATCGCCTGTGGGGCGGGACGACGCGTGCGCGTCATGCTGGGAAGGAAGATCTTCTCAGGGTATTCGAACTCAATCGTGGCGTTCTGCACATCTTTGCAGATATCCACCAGCACCGGCCCCGGGCGCCCCTCGCGCGCAATGTAGAACGCCTCGCGCATGACACGCGGGAGTTCGCGCACATCGGTGACCAGATAGTTGTGCTTGGTCACAGGTTGAGTCACGCCGGTCACATCGGTTTCCTGAAAAGCATCACCGCCGAGCAGGCTCGTCGCCACCTGGCCGGTGACGGCCACCAGCGGTATCGAATCCAACAGCGCGGTAGCAAGCCCAGTCACCAGGTTGGTGGCCGCGGGGCCAGAGGTCGCCATGCAGACGCCGACCCGCCCTGTGGCCCTGGCGTACCCATCCGCCATGTGCGCTGCGCACTGCTCGTGACGCACGAGGACATGGCGCACGGGATACTGCACCATCGCGTCATAGATCGGCAAGTTGGCGCCGCCCGGATAACCGAAAACGACTTCCACCCCTTCACGCACCATGATTTCCCACACCATTTGGGCGCCGCTCAGTTTCATCGTAGTCTCCTTCATGTGGATAATGAATGTTGAAATAAAAAACCCCTGACCACGGCAAAAAAGTGCTGTGTGGCCAGGGGCGTCATTGCAACCCGTTTGGCGTCAATGCCAGATAATTCAGGGGGCGTCATGCGGGGGCAAGAATAGGTAACAAAAAACCTTCCCGGCGGTGGGAAGGTCTTTGCAGCGCTGCGAAGGTAGGTGCTGTCCTACCGCGACTGTTCCCAAACCGCGAATGGCTCCCGTCGGACACTTACACCGACAAGGAGCTTGCTAATCGCAATCTCAGGAAGGGACAAAGTTCTAACCAGCACGGCTACCTCGATTGACAAACGAACGGTCTGTTTGGAATGGCCGAGAGTATAGACGCGGCCTTACGATTTGTCAAATGGCGCGTGTGACCCAACGCGTCATCACGCTGATCAGCCCACGCCGCCAACAGCCGCAGGAATCGTGCGCCAGCGCTACGTGCCGCAGCCAACAAAATTCATTTGGGATGATTTGTTTGGCTTTTTGTTTGGCTTTTAATGAAAGGGACTGCTATAATAAAGCTAAAATGAGGATACCTCCGCAGTCTTCAGCGATTGCACTTTGACGGCACTCGCGAATCTGGCATGAATGAATCAGATGCCTTGAAGAGGAGTTTTCGCATGGTACGCTCACCTGTTTTTCGTCTCCTGCTCACGCTCGTCCTGTTCACTCTCGTGCTGCCGGCAGCCAACGCGGCGCCGGTCGTTCCGCCCCATTCGGAGGGACTTACCGACCCCGTCGTCATCCGTGCCTACTATGACGATCCAGCCCAAATCGTGCAACTGGCTAACTTCGATGTCTTCGAGTACAACAACAAGACCGACAAGTACGTCCTGGTTGCGGTGGACAGCGCCGACTATGCCGCCATCCAGCAGCTCGGCTTTCGAGTGGAGGTTGACGCGGAGCGCACTGCCGCCTTCAACCGCAAGCCCGAGGTTTCGCCCGACCAGGTGAATGGGATTCCCGGCTATCCCTGTTACCGCACGGTGGAGGAAACCTTTGCCACTGCGCAGAGTATCGTGGCCAACTACCCCCAACTAGCCACTTTTATTGATGTGGGCAACTCCTGGCAAAAATCGGTGGGCCTGGGCGGCTACGACATGAACGTCTTGGTCTTGACGAATTCCGCCATCCCGGGACCAAAGCCAAAGTTCTTCATCACGGCCTCCATTCATGCCCGCGAATACACACCGGCTGAGCTGGCGACGCGCTTCGCTGAATACCTGGTCACGAACTACAACGTGGATCCCGATGTCACCTGGATTCTCGATCACCAGGAAGTACATATCATGTTCCACACCAACCCCGATGGCCGCAAGCAGGCCGAGACCGGCATATCGTGGCGCAAGAACACCAACCAGAATTACTGCGGCGCCACCAGCACCAGCCGCGGCGCCGACCTCAACCGCAACTTCAACTTCCAGTGGGGGTGCTGCGGCGGGTCCAGCAGCAGCCAATGCGCCGAAACCTACCGCGGCCCCAGCGCCGCCTCGGAGCCTGAAACACAGGCCGTGCAGAACTACCTGCGGGCGATCTTCCCCGATCAGCGCGGCCCCCTCCTGACCGATCCTGCGCCGGCCGATGCCACCGGCGTATACCTGGATCTTCATAGCTACAGCGAGCTGGTGCTGTGGCCGTGGGGTTTCACCAGCACTGTGGCGCCCAATGGCACAGCCTTCCAAACGCTGGGGCGCAAGTTCGCCTACTTCAACAACTACACACCCGAGCAGTCCATTGGTCTGTACGCCACAGACGGCACCACCGACGACTTTGGCTATGGCGACCTGGGGGTGGCTGCGTTTACGTTTGAGCTGGGCACCAATTTCTTCCAGGATTGCTCGACCTTTGAGAATACCATCCTGCCGAACAACATGAAGGCGCTGGTTTATGCGGCCAAGGTGTCGCGCACCCCGTACATGACCGCAGCCGGCCCCGATGCCCTGAACGTGACGGCCGCGCCCGCTGCGGTGACCGCGGGCGACCTGGTGAATCTGACCGCGACCCTCAACGACACGCGTTTCAACAACAGCAACGGAACCGAGCCAACGCAGAACATTGCCGCGGTCGAGTATTACGTAGATTTGCCGCCCTGGCAGGCTGGCGCGGTTGCCAATCCGATGGCGCCGGCCGATGGCGCGTTCAACAACCCGATCGAAAATGCCGTCGCGACGATCAACACCGCCGGCCTGAACATTGGTCGCCATACGATTTTCGTGCGTGGTAAGGACGCCAGCAACAACTGGGGCGCGGTCAGCGCCGCCTTCCTGACGATATCGGCGTTCAGCGCCACCCCGGCGAGCCAGGCCATCTGCGCGCCAGCCAATGCCGTCTACACCATCAATGTGGGCTACACCGGCTCAGTGACCTTCAGCGCCCTCGGCAATCCGATCGGCACCACAGCAACTTTCGCCACCAATCCCGTGGCCGGCCCTGGCAGCACCACACTCACCATCGGAAACACGGCCGCGGCCGCCGCGGGCACGTACAACATCAACGTGACCGGCAGCTACAGCGGCGGATCGTTGACCCGCCAGATCGCGCTCAATATCGCAACCGGCGCGCCCAGTGCGCCGACGCTGGTGAGTCCGGCCAATAATGCCACCGGGGTCGCGGAGATACCCACCTTCACCTGGAACGCCGTCGCTCAAGCCGTCAGCTACAACATCCAAATCGCACGTGACAGCGGCTTTACGATCATCGCGGCGTCGGCTTCGGGGTTGACGGGGACCAGCTATACACCGACGGTATCGCTCGGCACCAGCAGCCGTTACTACTGGCGCGTGTGGGCCAACAATGCCTGCGGAACAGGCGGTTACTCGGGGACATTCACCTTCACGACTGTCACGGCGCCCAACGATTGCAGCGTCGGTTATCTGCCGCGCACCCTGCTGAGCGAAGGCTTCGAAAACGGCGCCAATGGTTGGACCCTCGGATCAGGCGGCAGCGGCAACACCTGGACGCTGTGGGGAGCGCGTGTGCACAGCGGTGTGCAGGCCTTCCATGCCACCGACCCCACCACCACCAGCGATCAGCGCCTGGTTTCGCCAGCCATTGCCCTGCCTAACGGCCAGTCGCCGCTGACGCTCAAGTTCTGGAACTATCAATCGTTCGAAAGCCGCAGCGGCGGCTGCTACGACGGCGGCATCCTGGAAATTACCACCAATGCCGGTTCGACCTGGGCGCAAATCACCAGCGGGCTGCTCACCGACCCGTATAATGGGCCATTCGCCAGCGGGAACCCCTTGGGCACGGTCAATGCCTGGTGCGGCGACCCGCAGGACTGGCTCAATTCGGTGGTGGATATCAATGCCTACGCCGGGAAGACCGTGCAGTTCCGTTTCCGCGTGGGTTCCGACACTGGCGTCGGTCGCGCGGATGGTTGGAACCTGGACGACGTCGTCGTCAAATCATGCCAGGCCGAGTCCGCCTGCTACTGGGCTGATCCTGATTGCTCCTGCCTGGTGGGCGGCGACACGGATGTGAATGTGGTAGACATTGCCTTTACCGCCAACGCATGGATTCAGTACCAAACCAACGGCACTTACAGCCAGGTCGCCGACGTGGACTGCCGCGCGCGGGGCGGCTGTGACCAGGTCAACGACATTCGTGATGTCCAGGCTGTCGCCTCCATGTGGGCCACTTCCTGCCCATAAGGTCATAAGATCGCCGAGGCGCGTTATCGGACGCGCCTCGGCTGCCGCAGGCACTCGCCAACCAACGACAATCCGGCTATCCATGGCGCGCCTGTCGTCAACCTGGCGTGAAGCCTAACCACCCGAGGGAATCATGCCCAAAGCAGCAGATATTGGCGGCAAACGCCTGATCAGCCTGGCGCCAGACGCCTGGGCGCAGTGGGTCACGCAGCGCAGCGATGTCGTGGCCCGCGAAGTGGTCACGAGCGAGTTTCAGTGGATCAACCGCGCGAGTGATGTGCTGATGCGCTGCTTCAGCCCTGAACACGGCGAGTTCCTGCAACTGACGGAACTGCAAATACGCTACAAACCGCGTTTGCCTCGACGTATGCGCGCCTACGCCGCCCTGGCAGAAGAAGCCTTCGATCTACCGGTCTTTCCGGTCTTGATCAACATCTTGCCGCCGAAGCGTGACAGCCAGGTGGCTGAACGTTACGAATCCGAGTTCATGGGGCTGCACGCGCGACAGGATTACCGGGTCATCAACCTGTGGACGGTTGATGCCAACATGGTCTTGCAGCGTCCCTTGCCCACGCTGCTCCCGTTTACTCCAGTGCTCAAGGGAGGCGCCCAACAGCCGGTTGTCGTCCGCGCGTTGGGCATGTTACGTCAAGATGAAAAACTGAGCGACCTGGAGCCGCTGCTGGCCTTTTTCGCCAGCTTCGTGTTCGACATCCCGGTAGTGCAGCAGATCATGAGGTGGGATATGAACGTCTTGCGCGAGTCGCCCTGGTATCAGGAAATCCTGGAGCAGGGCCTGGCCGAAGGTATGGAAAAAGGAATTCAGAAAGGAATGCAGAAAGGCATGCAGCAGGGCATGCAGCAGGGCATGCAGCAGGGTGCCTTGCGTCAATTGCTGCGCGTGCTGCGCGTGCGCTTTCAAATCTCGCCGCCGAGTGTCCAAATCAAACTGCAGCAATTGAACACCGATCAGCTAGAGCAGATGGTGGATGTGGCGTTGGCGGCAAACTCCCTAGATGAATTCATGCTGCGGATACCCGCCTTGCCCGGTAATGGCAAACACTGAGGTCGGCCTGCGCCTGCACCCTGTCTACCGCGTCCTGCGCGACGCCCTCTTCATCACCCTGGGCTGCCTCTTGATGGCGTTGGCGGTGGACATTTTCCTGGATCCAAACAACGTCGTGCCGGGCGGCTTCACTGCGATTGCCATTTTTGCCAACCGCCTGCGCGGTTGGCCCACCGGCCTGACCCTGCTGGCGCTCAATATCCCATTCCTTGCGCTGGGCATCTGGCTGCTCGGGGCTGAGTTCGGCCCCAAGACGATCGCTGCGGCCGTGCTGGTCTCACTCGCGATTGACTTTCTGCAGCCCTACCTCCCCACGGTGCAGGGCGAACCGCTGCTCTATGTGGCCTATGGAGGTCTCCTCTTCGGCGCCGGCCAGGCGCTGGTTTTTCGCGCCGGCGCCACCTCCGGCGGCACCGAACTGCCCGCCAAGCTGCTTGAGCACTTCTACGGCATTCGCATGTCGCGCTCGCTGCTCGCGATGGACGCGCTCATCCTGGGCTTGGCCGCCCTCTTCTTCGGCCTGGGCCCGGCTCTCTACGCACTCATCACCGCCTGGGTTATGGCACGCGTGATTGACTTCGTTGACCTGGGTTTCAATGCCAGCCACACCGCGTTCATCGTCACCCAAACCCCAGACGATGTACGTACGGCCATTCTGCACAGCCTGGGTCGCGGTGTCACGGTCCTAACCGGCCAGGGCGGTTTCACCGGCAGCCAGCGCATCATGCTCTTCACCGTGGTTCACCGCCGTGAGGTCGGCGCCCTGCGCCGCATCGTCAGCGCCGCGGACCCCGACGCGTTCATGGTGATTAATCCCAGCACCGAGGTCTTGGGCGAAGGCTTCAAACCGCTGACACGCGCGCGCCGCCGCTGATCTCGTAACACCGCTCCAATTTGACACCACCCCGCGCCTATGCTAAACTCCCGCCCGTTCAAGACACAGGAATTGTAATGATGACCATCGTGTTTGTTTGCAAGCAGAGCAAGGCCAAGAAGCCGGACACCCACGTCTGGTAGATGGTGCTTGCTCGTCAATAGGACAGCAAAGCCGGCTGCCAGGCCATCCTGGAGCCGGCTTTTTGTTGCCCGCTGTTTGCCTGAGGAGATGATTTCATGTCGCTAACGAATTTTGCCATTATCGAGTCTACATTGCGCGAGGGGGAGCAGTTTGCCAACGCCTTCTTCACCACCGCACAGAAGGTGGAGATTGCCAAAGCCCTGGACGCGTTCGGCGTCGAATTCCTGGAATTGACCTCGCCGCTGGCCTCGCCGCAGAGCCTGGAGGACTGCCGCACGATCGCCGCACTCCCGCGACGCACCCGCATCCTCACCCACACCCGCTGTCACATGGACGATGCGCGCGTGGCGGTTGACACCGGGGTGGACGGGATTGACGTCGTCATCGGCACCTCGTCCTACCTGCGTCAGTTCAGCCACGGCAAGGACATCCCCTACATCATCGAGCAGGCGATCAACGTGGTGGAGTTCATCAAGAGTCAAGGCGTGCAGGTGCGCTTCAGCACGGAGGATTCATTCCGCTCCGACCTGGTTGACCTGCTCACCATCTACAGGGCCGTAGACCAGATTGGCGTCAACCGCGTGGGCATCGCGGACACCGTGGGCGTCGCCAACCCCCGGCAGGTGTACGACCTGGTGAGTACGCTGCGCAAATTGGTGAGCTGTGACATCGAGTTCCACGGGCATAACGACAGCGGCTGCGCCATTGCCAATGCCTATTGCGCGCTGGAAGCCGGAGTGACGCACGTGGACACGACGGTGCTTGGCATCGGGGAACGCAACGGCATCACCCCGCTCGGCGGCTTGATTGCCCGCCTGTATGCCACCGACCGCAGCCTCGTGAGAAAGTACAATCTACCCCTGCTGCGTGAGGTCGAAAACCTGGTTGCGGGCATTGTGGGCATTGATGTGCCTTTCAACAACTACATCACCGGTTTCACTGCGTTCACGCACAAGGCCGGCATTCACGCGAAAGCCATTCTCAACAACCCTTCCACCTACGAAATCCTCGATCCGGCCGATTTTGGCCTGACGCGTTATGTTCACATCGCTCATCGGCTGACGGGCTGGAACGCGGTCAAAAGCCGCGCCGACCAGCTGGGCCTGGAACTGACGGACGATGATCTCAAAGAAGCCACTGCGCACATCAAAGCCCTGGCCGACGAAAAACCGATGGCGTTGGAAGATGTGGACGCGGTGCTGCGCGCCTGGCATCACAGAATTCCTGTCCCCCATGCCCAAACCGCACTGGCTGAAATCACCCATCGCAATGGAGTCGCTGCATGAACCAATCCCACATCACACCATCTGCGCCGATCAACGCCTGGGAGCTGGTGGAATCACGCGACGCATTTCGCAACCGCTGGCTGCACGTCACCCTGGACACGGTGCGCCTGCCAGACGGCCGCACCTATGAGTACACCAACGTGCATCGCGAGGTGGCCGGCGTGGGCATCGTCGGGCTGAACGCAGCCGGGGAAATCCTGCTGCAGCAAGAGTATCGTCACCCCGTCGGTCAGGTGGTGTGGCAAGTGCCAGGCGGGTTGACTAATCCAGGTGAAGACCTGCTCGTCTGCGCGGCCCGCGAGCTGCGCGAGGAGAGCGGCTATGAGGCCGAATCATTGGAATACCTGGGCGCATTCTGGGACAACCCGGGCCTGGGCAACGCCATCAGCCACCTGGTGCTCGCACGCAACTTGCGGCCGGTAGGTGGCCAGCACCCGGACGAGGCCGAAATCGTCAGCAGCCATTGGGTCACGCTCGCGTGGCTCAAGCAGGCTGTGGCCGATGGCACGATCAAAGACCGCGTGGTGATCTGCGCGCTGGCCTATTTGTGGCTGCACGGGCTGGCAGGCTGACGATTGCGATGATTGAAGATCCCAGATTGCAGATGGAAGATGGCAGAGATAACGGCTGCAGCAGTGGGCAGCCGCGGTGAAGAGGTTAACCATGGGAAAAACGTTTGCGGAGAAGGCGCTCGCGCGCGCGGCCGGCCTGGCGGAGGTCGTACCGGGCCAGGTGGTGGATGCGCAGCCTGACGTAGCCTTGAGCCACGACAATACCGCGGCCATCTTGCGCATCTTTCGCCAGCTGGGCGTCAGCCGGGTGCGCTTCCCGGAGCGCCTGGCGATCACGCTTGACCATGCGGCGCCTGCGCCGACGACGCAGCACGCCCAAAATCATGCGGAAGTGCGTCGCTTTGTCAGCGATCAGGGTATCCGGCACTTCTTCGAGGTGGGCCGCGGCATTTGCCACCAGGTGCTGAGCGAGGAAGCGCTTGCGCTGCCAGGGCAGACCGTACTGGGCGCGGATTCGCACACGCCGCACTTCGGGTGGCTGGGCGCATTCGGCGCTGGCGTCGGCCGCAGCGAAATGGCCGCCATCTGGGCGACGGGGGAGCTGTGGCTGCGCGTGCCGGAGAGCATCCAGATCGTCGTGGAAGGACGCCTGGATGGTTGGGCCACGGCCAAAGACCTGGCCCTGGCCATTATCGGCTGCCTGGGCGCGGATGGCGGACTCTATGCGTCGGTGGAGATCAGCGGCCCGGCCATCGAAGCCCTTTCCCTGGAAAGCCGCATGGTCTTGCCCAACATGATGGCCGAGTTCGGCGTCAAGAACGCGTACCTGACCCCGGATCAAGCGGTTTTTGCCTGGCTGGCTGCGCGGAGGATGAGATCGGAGATCGGAGATCAGAGATCAGAGATTAGAGATCAGAGATCGGAGATCGGAGATCAGGCGTCTGGAAGGCGAGTGATGGGCGGGTTGGAGTCTTCGGCCTCCAATCACCGGTCTCCGGTCTCCGGTCTCCGACCTGCGGTCTCGGATCTTCAATCTCAACTTGCCGCCACCGCGCTCTATCCTGATCCCGATGCGGTCTACGCCGCGCGGCACGTCTTCGATGCCGACGCCATTGAGCCGAGTGTGGCTTGTCCTGATACGGTGGACAATGTGGCGCCGGTTTCGGCGGTCGCAGGCACGCGTGTGCAGCAGGCCTTTCTGGGCACTTGCACCAACGGGCGCTTGGAAGACCTGGCGCAGGCTGCGGCCATCCTGGCCGGTCGTCGCGTGGCTGCGGGCACGCGACTCCTGGTCATCCCCGCCTCCAGCGAGGTCTACCGTGACGCGCTGCGCGCCGGCTATATCGAGACTTTCATCGAGGCGGGTGCGGTGATCGGCCCGCCAGGCTGCGGCCCCTGCATGGGCAATCACCTCGGCATCCTGGCGCCCGGCGAGGTGTGCATCAGCAGCGCCAATCGCAACTTCAAGGGACGCATGGGCACGGCTGACAGCCAGATTTACCTGGCCAGCCCGGCCGTCGTTGCGGCCAGCGCGGTGGCGGGGGAAATTGTGCATCCAGGCGAGGTTGTAGGATGAGATCAGAGAACAGAGATCGGAGATCAAGTGTGTGGAAAGCGAAAGATGTGCGCGCCAGAGTTTCCGGTCTCTGGTCTCCGGTCTCCGGTCTTGGGTGACCACGCAGGGTCGCCCGACCATGGTCTCCAATCTCTGTTCTCCGATCTCCACTATCCCCCAGCAGGAGGAGATAGAAAAGTGACGCTGATTCGCGGCCGTGTCTGGAAATACGGCGATAATGTAAACACCGATGTCATCTTTCCGGGCAAGTATACGTATACTGTGACCGACCCCGCGGAGATCGCCAGCCATGCGCTGGAGGATTTGGATCCGACGTTTGCGCGCGGCGTGCAGCCCGGTGATGTGGTGATCGGCGGACGTAACTGGGGCTGCGGCAGCAGCCGCGAACAGGGCGCCACCTGCCTGAAGTACGCCGGCGTCGGCGCGGTCATCGCGCGTAGCTTTGCGCGCATCTTCTACCGCAACGCGGTGAACAACGGCCTGCCCGCGCTGACTTGCGCCGCGGCCGTGGACGCCTTGCAGCACGGCGACGCGATCGAAATTGACCTCGATGCCCATGTCATCCACAGCGCGGTCGGCGATTTCGAGTTCCCGCCGCTGTCGCCGTCTGTGCACGGCATCGTCGCCGCCGGCGGCCTGATTCCGTATCTGAAGACGCACCTGGCCGCGACCGGCGAAGCGAGATGAGTCAATCGCAGACGGCCGCCGCCCCTCTACGGATCGCACTGATACCTGGCGACGGCATCGGGCTGGAGGTGACGCCGGCCGCAGCCGCCGTGCTGCAAGCGACCGGAGTCCCATTGCAGTTCATCGAGCTAGAAGTGGGCTGGCAAACGTTTGCGCGCACTGGGGCCGCAATAGCCGATGAGACTATGCAAACGCTTGCGCAGATGGATGGCGCGCTCTTCGGCGCCGTCAGCAGCCCATCTCATCCGGTGACTGGCTACCGCAGCCCCATTGTGCAGCTGCGCCAGGCGTTCGATCTGTACGCCAATTTGCGGCCATCGGTCAGCGCGCCTGTGCCAGGCAGTCGCCCGAACGTGGACCTGCTGATCGTGCGCGAGAACACGGAGGGACTTTACGCAGGGCGCGAACGATGGGAAGGCGGCGACACCGCCATCGCCGAGCGCATCGTCACCCGTCGCGCCAGCGACCGCATTATGCGCGTCGCCCTGGAAAAAGCCCGCCAACGACGCGGGCTGGTTACGCTGGTGCACAAGGCGAATATCCTGCGCGTGAGCGATGGCCTCTTTCGCGAGGTCGCGCTGAGCGTGGCCGCCGGGTACCCTGATGTGCAGGTGGAAGAAGGGCTGGTGGACAGCGTGGCCTATCGCCTGGTGCGCGAGCCGGCGCATTTCGATGTCATCGTCACCACCAACCTGTTCGGCGACATCCTCAGCGACCTGGCGGCCGGTCTGACCGGGGGCCTGGGCCTGGCCGCGTCAGCCAACCAGGGCGACCGCTTTGTCGTGGCCGAACCGGTGCACGGCTCCGCGCCGGACATCGCCGGGCGCGGCATCGCCAATCCCCTGGCCGCTATACGGGCAGGCGCCCTGCTCCTGCGCAGCCTGGGGCAGGCAGACGCCGCCGGCCGCATCGAAAGGGCCGTCAACCACGTGTTGACGACCGGCCCGCTGCCTCCCGATCTCGGGGGAACCGCCGCGACTGCGGAGGTGACGCAGGCGGTAATTGAGAGGATGGAGATCGGAGATCAGAGATCGCCCGCCCGCCACGTACCCGATCTCTAATCTCCGATCTCCGATATCTGACGACAAAAGCAAACCAAAAGGAGAATTGCAAGATGACTAACGTAATGTGTCCTGAGTGCGCCGCGCAGATCGAGATCGGCGGCGATGTCGTGGCCGGCGAAATCGTACAGTGCCCGGAATGCGGCGTCGAGTTGGAGGTGCTGAGCACTGCCCCGCTGACGGTTGACCTGGCGCCGGAAGTCGAAGAGGATTGGGGAGAGTAAGCCATGCGCATCGGTGTGCTGCTGTCGCGCGTGCGCGTGGAAGAAAAACTGATCATCGGCGCCCTGGAAAGGCGGGGCATCGAACACGCCACGATTGACGATCGCGAGGTGATCTTTGAATTGGGGCGGAACGGCTTCGACTACGACGTGGTGATCGAACGCTGCATCAATCACAGCCGCGCCCTGTATGCACTGCGCATCCTCAACGACGCCGGGGTGCCCACGGTCAATACGTTTCAGGTGGCCGATACCTGCGGCAACAAACTGCTGACCACCAGCGCGCTCTTTCGCTGCGGCGTGGCGTCGCCGCGCACGCTGGTGGCCTTCACACCTGAATCGGCGTTGCAGGCCATCGAGAGCCTGGGTTACCCGGTGGTGCTCAAGCCAGCCGTCGGTTCCTGGGGCCGCCTGCTGAGCAAGATCAACGATCGCGAGGCGGCCGAGGCCATCCTGGAACACAAGGAGACGCTCGGCACCTACCACCACTCGATTTTCTATATCCAGGAATATGTGCGCAAACCGGGTCGTGACATTCGCGCCTTCGTCGTGGGCAACGAGACCATCTGCGCCATCTACCGCCACTCGCCGCACTGGATCACCAACACGGCGCGCGGCGGTCAGGCCAGCGTCTGCCCGGTCACACCAGAGCTAAACGATCTGTGCGTGGCCGCGGCCACGGCCGTGGGTGGCGGCGTGGTGGCGATTGATGTCTTCGAGGATCCCGAGCGCGGCCTGCTGATCAACGAGGTCAACTACACGATGGAGTTCCGCAATTCGATCGAGCCGACCGGCGTGGATATTCCAGGGCGCATCGTAGACTTTGCCGTGCGCGTCGCGCGTGACGGTTGGGCCGCGGCCAACGGCTGGCGCGCGACCGGAGTCGCTGCCGGTCAGTCGGGCGCGGCAGAGGTCGGGCCGTGAGCCAGCGCCTGCGCGTCGCCATCCTGGGCGGTTCCGGCTACACCGGAGGCGAGCTGCTGCGCCTGCTGCTCGACCATCCGCACACGGACGTGGTCCAGGTCACGTCGGAGCGCCACGCGGGTCGTTTCGTGCACTTCGTCCACCCCAACCTGCGCGGCCGTACGCGGCTGAAATTCAGCGCCGCCAGCGATCTGCAGCCGGTAGACGTGCTTTTCAGCTGCCTGCCGCACGGCGCCGCGCAGCAGCGCATCGCACAATTGGCCGCGCTGGCGCCGCGCATCATTGACCTCAGCGCGGACTTCCGCCTGCGCCGCGCCGATGATTATGTCACCTGGTACGGCCAGGCGCACACCGCGCCGGCCTGGCTCGATCGGTTCGTTTACGGCCTGCCGGAGCTGCACCGCGAGGAGTTGCGCGGAGCCAGTTACGTCAGCGGCGTCGGCTGCAACGCCACGGCCGCTAACCTGGCCCTATGGCCGCTGTTCAAGGCCGGCCTGGCCGACCCGACGCGCGATGTGGTGGTAGAGGTCAAGGTCGGTTCCAGCGAAGGCGGCGCAGAGCCAGGCCCGTCCTCTCACCACCCGGAGCGCGCCGGCGTCGTGCGCAGCTTCGCGCCGACCGGCCATCGCCACACGGCCGAGGTGCGCCAGGCGCTCAGTCTGACCGGCGCGGCGCCGCCGGTTCACCTGTCGGTGACAGCCGTGGAGCTGGTGCGCGGGGTGTTAGCCACCGGGCATGTGTTTCTGGCCGATCGCAGTCTCAACGACAAGGACCTGTGGGGCGCGTATCGGGCCGCGTACGGCAGCGAGCCGTTCGTGCGCATCGTCAAGGAGCGCCAGGGGCTTTACCGCTACCCGGAGCCAAAAATCTTGGCCGGCAGCAACTACGCCGACGTCGGTTTCGAGCTTGACCCGGTGACTGGCCGCGTCGTGGTTTTATGCGCGCTGGACAATCTGATGAAGGGCGCGGCCGGCAGCGCGGTGCAGTGTCTGAACCTGATGGCGGGCTGGGACGAGACCGCGGGATTGGGGTTTGCGGGGCTGCATCCGGTGTGATTGGAGATCGAAGATTGGAGATCGGAGATCAGAGATCAGGTGTGTGGAAGGCGGATGGTCTCCGGTCTTGGGCGACCACGCAGGGCCGCCCGCACATGGTCTCTGATCTCAGGCTGTCATTGAGGGTATGAACATGATCGTAGTCAAAATCGGCGGCGGCAAGGGATTGAACCTGGACGGGCTGTGCCAGGAGATCGCTGACCGGCTGCAGCAGGGAGAACGGCTGGTGCTGGTGCATGGCGGCGCGGAGACGACCGATGAGCTGGCGGCGGCGTTGGGCCACCCCGCGCAGTATGTCACCTCGACGTCGGGTCATGTCAGCCGGCGCACCGACCGGCGCACGCTGGAGATTTTCGAGATGGCCTACTGTGGTCAGATCAATAAAGGCTTGGTTGAGCGCCTGCAAGGACTGGGCGTCAACGCCGTGGGCCTCAGCGGGCTGGACGGAGGACTGCTGCGCGGGCCGCGCAAGGATGTGCTGCGCATCGTGGAGAACGGCCGCCAGAAAGTGCTGCGCGACGACTTCACCGGCAAGGTGGAGGAGGTCAACGCGGGCCTGCTGAGCCTGCTGCTGGACAACGGCTACTTCCCGGTGCTGACCCCGCCCGCACTCAGCTTCAACCATGAGGCGATCAACGTGGATGGCGACCGCGCCGCGGCCGCGGTGGCCGTCGCGCTGCATGCGGACACGCTGATCCTGCTGACCAGCGCGCCCGGTTTGCTCTCCCGCTTCCCTGACGAAGATAGTCTGCTGCCTCGATTGAGACTAGGCGATTTGGATAGGGCCATTGACTATGCGCAAGGCAAGATGAAGCGCAAGGTGTTGGCCGCGCAAGAGGCGCTGCAAGGCGGCGTGCCCACCGTCATCATCGGCGACGGCCGCCGCGCGGCGCCGCTGCGCGATGCGCTGGCCGGAGCAGGAACGCGGATTGGAGACCGGAGACCGGAGACCGGAGATCACCTGCCTTCCACGCGCCGATCTCTGGTCTCTGATCTCCGATCTTCAACATGGAGGGGGTAACGGGGCATGGCTGAGCGGACGTGGAGCGACATCGAGGACGAGCACAGCAGCGGTTGCTATCCGAAACGACCGCTGACCCTGGTGCGCGGGGAAGGCGTGTGGGTGTGGGATGACGCGGGGCGGCGTTATCTCGACTGCACCAGCGGCCAGGGCGTGGCGCTGATCGGCCACGCGCATCCGGCCGTGGCCGCGGCTGTGGCGCAGCAGGCCGCGACGCTCATCACGTGTCCAGAGATCTTCTACAACGACCGGCGGGCGACCCTACTGGCGCGGTTAGCGGGGCTGGCCCCGGCCGGTTTGACCCGCGCCTTCCTGTGCAACTCCGGCACGGAGGCGGTGGAGGCCGCGCTCAAGTTTGCCCGCCTGCTGACCGGCCGGCCGGGCGTCATCGCCATGCAGCGCAGCTTTCACGGCCGCACCTTTGGCAGCCTGAGCGCGACGTGGGAGCCGAAGTACCGCCAGCCCTTCGAGCCGCTGGTGCCTGGCTTCCGCCATGTCCCGTATGACAACCTGGAGGCGCTGGCGGCCAGCCTCGATGATCAGACGGCGGCCGTCATCGTTGAGCCGGTGCAGGGCGAAGGGGGCGCGCGGCCCCCCAGCCCTGGCTACCTGGCCGGCGTGCAGACGCTGTGCCGCCAGGCCGGCGCGCTGCTGATCGCGGATGAGGTGCAGACCGGTTTTGGGCGCACGGGGCGCTGGTTCGGCTGCCAGCACGATGACGTAACGCCCGATTTGATGGCCCTGGGCAAAGGCATCGCCGGCGGCGTGCCGATGGGCGCGGCGCTGCTGCATGAACGCTTTGGCCCGCTGCCCGCAGGCAGCCACGGCTCCACCTTTGGCGGCAACCCGTTGGCCTGCGCTGCGGCCCTGGCGACGCTCGCTGTGCTGGAACGGGACGATCTGCCCGGCCAGGCGGCCGCCAAGGGCGCGTATCTCCTGGCGCAGTTGCAGGCCCGCGTAGCACCTTTGCCCGTGGTGCGGCAGGTGCGCGGACGCGGCCTGCTGATCGGCGTCGAGCTGCGCACGCGGGTCACGCCCTATCTGCAAAGCCTGCAGGCCCTGGGCGTGTTGGCGCTGCCGGCTGGCCCCACGGTGTTGCGCCTGCTGCCGCCGTTGGTCATCACGCACACGCAGCTAGATCAGGCCGTGGAGGCTGTCGCTGCTGCTCTTGCCGGAACCACCGCGGGAGATTAGCGGCCTCACCTCAACCCCCGCCCCTTCTCCTCTCCGCGCGGCGGAGAGGAGAAGGGGGGAAGAGGGCGGCTGTCGTTCGGTCTCCTGGCTGGCCGACGCTGGCACAAGAGAGTGTGATTCGGCGCAGAGGGCGTCGTCACGCCGGAGGCGTGACCTACGGCGTGGCTTACACAATCTGCAAGAAACCATCACACAAGGACACAAAGGCGCACAAGAGCTACTTCGTGTCTCCGTGCCTTTGTGTGAGCCATTCGATTCCAGCTTTTTCGGGTTGGGGATTGGGGATTTTGCGCGATGAACGACACACAGGCCGTCCAACTCCTGCAGGAGATGATCGAGATCGAAAGCCTCTCCGGCGGCGAAGGCCGTCATGCAGCCTTCCTGGTGGAGCAGATGATAGCCAATGACTACACGAAGGCCTGCGTGGATGAGGCCGGCAATGCCGTCGGCGAGATGGGCGACCCCGCGGCGCCGCGCACGATCGTGCTGCTAGGCCATCAAGATACCGTTCCGGGACGGATTCCGGTGCGCATCGAAGACGGCAGGCTGTTTGGTCGCGGCGCCGTGGACGCCAAAGGGCCGCTGGCCGCATTCACTGCGGCCGTGGCGCGGATCGGCCCCCGGCCCGGCGTGCGCTTCGTGGTCGTCGGCGCGACCGAGGAAGAGGCTGCCAGCAGCCGGGGCGCACGCCTGATCCGCGACCGCTTCCTGGCCGAGGGCGTCCCCGCCGCGTGCCTGATCGGCGAACCGAGCGGCTGGGAGCGCGTGACGTTGGGTTACAAAGGGCGCCTGCTGGCCGATCTGCACGTCGCCGGCCCGTGCGGCCACAGCGCCGGCGACCGCCTGGGCGTCAACGAACAGGCTGCAGCCTGGTGGCAGAGCGTCATTGGCTACACGAAAGCGCACAACGAAAACTGGGAAGGCCCCTTTCGCCAACTGCTGCCCAGCCTGCGCAGCCTGGCGAGCGGCGCCGACGGCCTGCGCGAGTGGGCCGATCTGCGCGTGGGGCTGCGCCTGCCGCCGGCCTGTGACCTGGCCGCCCTGCAAGCCGACATGACCGCGCTTGCGCAGCAGGTCAACGCTGCGCAAGCGTCGTTCACGCTGACCTTCTCCGGTCAGGAGCCTGCCTACGTCGCCGACAAGAACACCCCGTTGGCCCGCGCCCTGCTGACCGGCATCCGCCAGGAAGGCGGCCGGCCCGGCTACCTGCTCAAGACCGGCACCAGCGACATGAACGTCGTCGGCCCGGCCTGGCGCTGCCCCATCCTGGCCTATGGCCCCGGTGATTCCAGCCTCGATCACACGCCAGGGGAGCACATCGAGATCGTGGAGTACCTGCGCGCGATTCGGGTGTTGGAGGCGGCGTTAGGCAAGCTGTAGATCAGAGATCAGAGATCGGAGATTAGAGATCAGGGATTACGAATGTTCTCCCTTTCTACCGGCCTCCAATCTCCGGTCTCCAATCTCCGGTCTCCAATCTCCAGTCTCCAATCTCCGGTCTCCAATCCTCACATCTGTGGTATAATATCTCCATGCCCCCGTTCCGTCACCACCCGCCGCAGGACGGCAAGGAGCATCCATGGAACCGACATCGCCCACGAACACGACGGCAGCCGCGCCAGGGATTGAACTTGAAACCGCGGCAGCGGAAGAACGTTTTCAGGCGTTCATGCGCATCCCAGACCAGGCGGCCATGCTCAGCTTTGCGGTCGAGCAGGAGGACGCCGACCTGGATGACCTGGAGCGCACGGTTGCGGCGCGCCTGGCGGCCGCTCAGGGCGACGAAGCGACCGCCATCCGCCAGCGCCTGGAGGGGCTGCGCCGCCTGCGGTCGGAGGATCTGGCGACCGCGCGCGCCGTGACCGCGGCCGTGGCGCAGATGAGCCACGCTGAGCGCCTGCAGCTCATGTTCGAGACCGTCACGGATGCCGCGGGCATGATGGGGTTGGTCGCGGCCACGGCCGATGACGACCTGGACCGCTTGGAAGCGGCGGCAGAGGCCAGGATCGCGGCCGCGGGCGGCGAGGAGGGTCTGCAGCAGCGCCTGGATGACCTGCGCCGCTGGCGCACGACCGAACAGGCGGCGCGGGCGACGCTGGCGCCGTTGGGCGAGGCAGGCGGGCAAGCCCTGGCCGACCAACTGGTGACCTGGATCCAGACGCCGGATTGGGACGCGTCGGAGACCTTCCTTGCGGCGCACGCGGCTGAGCTGCTGACCGACGCGGGCGCGGCCGCGCTGACCCTGCTGCGCATGAACAACCCCGGCCACGAGGCGATTGAGCAGCACGGGCCCCTGCTGGCCGCGTGCCGGCAGATCGGCGTCGAGGCGGCCTATGCGCAGCTGCGCCGGGGGCTTGCACAGCAAGCGCAGCTCGAACGTCTGCAGCAGAGCCGGCTGGGGCAAGCGGTCATCGCGTTCGTGCAGGCGGAGGATGCCGACGCGGCCGCGCAACTCCAAAGCCAGAATCTCCTCACCACGACCGACGCCCGCGACGCCCTGCAAATGCTGCTGGACAGGGCGATCCAGGCTGGCGACACGCCGGCCGCGGCGCGCATCGCGGACCGGCTGGCGCTGGTGCAGACGGCCCGGCTGGCTCGTTACGCCCCGCCCCCTGACCCGTCGCCATCCAATCAGCGCGCGAGCCTGGGTGCGGAGAGCTCCCCGGCGCTGCAAAACCTGGGGATCAACGCTGAAGGGGTCAAGTACCTGGTGGTCAGCGCCCAGAACTGCACGATTGGCGACAACGGCATTACCATCAATAACTTCGGCGTGGTGCCGCTGCAGTGGCGCAGGCCCGAGGAGTTCCAGCGCAAGCTGACCGACAGGGCGGTGGGTCGCCGCCAGGAGCTGGACGACCTGCACCGCGCGTTGGAGAACGGCCGCGCGGCAGTCGTGGGCAAGGGGATCGAACGGGGGACCAGCGGCGCGCTGCACGGACTGCCCGGCGTGGGCAAGAGCATCCTGGCCGCACTGTATGCCGAAGCCTACGCCGCCGACTACCCCGGCGGCGTACTCTGGCTGCAATTGACGCCCGACATGATGACGGCTGAGAGCGTCGGCCCGGAGCTGAGCCGGGTGGCGGCCTATGCCTACAGCATGGATGTGCAGGCTTATCGCCTATTTATGGCGGCGCAGCAGCTCCCTGGCGCAGGCGCGGCCGCCGCGCTGCGCGGCGCGCAGTTCGCTCCGGAGATCGTACGCGGCCTACTGACCGGCCATGGCCGCCTGTTAGTGGTGGCCGACAATGCGTGGGATCGGGCTGTCCTGGCGCCCATGCGCGCCGCACTGCCCATTGACGCCCATCTGCTGGTCACCACACGCGATGAACGGGTGGCCGTGGACGTGGGCCGGCGCCTGGAGCTGGACGTGCTCAGCGGGGAGGATGCGCTGGCCCTGATTGCCCTGACCTTGCCCGCCCTGCCCCCGGCCGTGGCTGCGCGCCTGGCGACCGCAGTAGGCTATCATCCGCTGGCGCTGGAGATCACGGTGGGCGATCTGGCCAGCTACGGACCAGATGAGTGGGCAGGCCTGGTGGCGCAGATCGAGAGCAGCGTCAAGGATGGGTTGAGCCTGGACGGCGCGCCACTGCCCGATGACGTGGCGCGGGAACGCCGGCTGGAAGTTGTCCTGCGCTACAGCTACGATGCTTTGGGTCGTGCGCCGGACGGTGCGGCCTTGCAGCGCTGCTTCCGCGGCCTGGGCTGCCTGGCCCATGAGGCCGATTTCGCGACCGACGCGGCAGCCGCACTGTGGGCAGAAGCCATTACCGCGGCCCAGGCCCGACTGAACGTTTTTGCGGCCCGCTCGCTGCTGCGTCGCCAGGCAGACGGCCGCTGGCGGCAGCACGGCATCCTGCGCGGCTTTGCTCTGCGCCTGCAAAGCGCCGAAGAGCGTGAACGCTGGCCTGAACGCCATGCCCGCCATTACCTGGCTGCCATGCAGGCTGCAGATGACGCGCAGCGCTACTATGTGATGACAGCCGACCTGCCCAACCTGCGCCAGGCCTTCGCCTGGGCGCAGCAGGAGAGCCTGGAAACGGCGCAAGCCTTGTTGAGCAACACCGCAGACCTGCTGCGCAGCCAGAATCTGGGGAATGAGTATCTGACCTGGGCTGACCGCGTGCTGGCGCAAGCGCAGCGTCTTGGCAGTTCACGTGCCGTTGGGCAGGCGCTCCTCAACCGCGGCAACGCGCTGCAGGCGGCAGCCACCCTGGTGTTGGGCGAAGACCGCGGCGGCCGCCTGCGCCAGGCCCTCGCCGCCTACGACGAAGCCCTCGCCCTGCGCCGCGACGTCCCCCTCGACTACGCGACAACCCAGAACAACCGCGCGGTTCTGCTGCGTGATTTGGCCAGCTTGCCCGGCGAAGACCGCGGCGGCCGCCTGCGCCAGGCCCTCGCCGCCTACGACGAAGCCCTCGCCCTGCGCCGCGACGTCCCCCTCGACTACGCGACAACCCAGAACAACCGGGCTAATCTGCTGAGTGATTTGGCCAGCTTGCCCGGCGAAGACCGCGGCGGCCTCCTGCGCCAGGCCCTCGCCGCCTACGACGAAGCCCTCGCCCTGCGCCGCGACGTCCCCCTCGACTACGCGACAACCCAGAACAACCGGGCTAATCTGCTGAGTGATTTGGCCAGCTCGCCCGGCGAAGACCGCGGCGGCCTCCTGCGCCAGGCCCTCGCCGCCTACGACGAAGCCCTCGCCCTGCGCCGCGACGTCCCCCTCGACTACGCGCAAACCCAGAACAACCGCGCGGTTCTGCTGAGTGATTTGGCCAGCTTGCCCGGCGAAGACCGCGGCGGCCGCCTGCGCCAGGCCCTCCAGGCCGCTGGGGACGCGGTGCGCCTGTTCGAGTCCTCTCAGCACGTCCAATACCTGGAGATCGGGCGGCGGACCCTGGCGGGAGTCGTCGTGACCCTGGGCGTTGGCGGGTTCGCAGCTGCCTGGCGCCAGCTTTATCCCGCGGCTGAGCTGCCGCGCCTGGATCGTGGGCACCTGTTGGGAGAATTGGCTGAACAGGAAGGCGTCACGTCCAATGAGGCGTTTACGCAGCGCCTGCAGGCCGACCCCAAGTTCAAGGCACGCGCGGATGAACTCATCGCCTTCGCTCAAGAGCCGGGTGAGGGGGCAGCCGCTGGCGATCCCCTGGCCGCGGGCCTTTATGCCCTGCTGCAGGTGGATTCCGAGCAGGCGCTGCGCCAGACCCTGGCCGACCACCCCATCCTGATCGAGGTGCAGGGACTGTTGGCGTTGGCCGGTCAGATCAACCAGGCCCTGGCCGATCAAGCGCGTGAGAACGTGACCCGGTTGGTGATTTTGCTGGCCGTACTGCTGGAGGGTTACAACGAGGCCCACAGCGACGAGATTGATCCCGAGGCGCACATGGCCGTGATTGACTTGTGCGAGCAGGTCATTCCCCTGGCGGGCCAGCTCGACGCCAGTCTGGCGACCGCGCTGCGCCAGCAGGCTGCCTGGGCCTGCAACACGCTGGGCAATCACGCCGCGGACACGCTCAAAGACCTGGCGCAGGCCGTCGCTGCGTACAGCCGCGGCCTGGCGTTCGATCCAGCCCACGCGATGCTGCTGCGCAACCGCGCCGGCGTGCACATGGACCGCGGCGACTTGGCCGCGGCCCAGGCCGACATCGAAGCCGCGGCCCGCCTGCAGCCGGACGCGCCGCGCCTGGCCGATCTGCGCCGCGCTCTGGCCGCGGCGCAAGGCTAGACTTCCGCAGTCTGCGAATCCGCAGCCTGAACATCTAGAGGAGGTAGAGATGTCTGTAGCTGAAACCATCGCCGTCGCGGACCGGCCCACACCGGGCCTCACGCGCGCCGAGGCTCTTCTCTTCCGCGATCGCTGGCAAGCGGTGGCGGAGTTCGAAGCCCTTGAACGTCGCTGCGCGCCGCTCGATCTGCTTTGGCAGCAGACTGAAGCGATCTGGGATTTTGCATCCCTCATGGGCTGGCTGGCCCGTGGGACCGACACGCAGGCCGATCTCGACCGCGTGCGCGCCCGTTGGACCAAACTCAAGGAGAGTTTGCCATGAGTCCATCCGCGACTGTGCGCCCCTTGCTGAACGCCCTTGCTGCCGTGCAACTAGTCCTGGACGCGTGGTCAGAGCGGGGAGTGATCATCGGTGGTGTTGCGGCCAGCCTCTTGGGACGACCGCGCTACACGGCTGATGTGGACGCAGTCGTCTTGGTCTCCACAGAAGAGCTGCCTGAGTTTACCGCAGTGACGCTGCAAGCCGGCTTGATGCCACGCGTCCCCAATGCGGAGGCCTTTGCACGGCGCAATCGGGTCCTCCTGCTGCGCCATGCAGAGAGCGGCGTGGATGTGGACATTTCGTTGGGCGCCCTGCCTTTCGAGGAGCAAGCGGTTGCGCGCGCCACGATGGTGCAAGTCAGCGGTCTTGCGCTGCGACTGGTCACGCCTGAGGACTTGATCATTATGAAAGCGGTGGCGCATCGCCGCCAAGATATGGAAGATATCCAGGCTGTGATTGAACGTCATCCCCATTTGGACCGCCAGCGGATTCGCCTGTGGGTGCAGCAATTTGCCGAAGTCTTGGAGGCGCCCGAACTGTGGACCGACATTGCCGGCTGGCTGGAACCGCAGCCCCCGCCGCGCCCGCGCAGGAGACGACCATGAACGTAACGCTGGTCTTTGCGCCTGTGGATGGTCAGGACGCCGCAGACCGCCTGACCGCGCTGCTGACTACGCTCGGCGTGACGGTTGATGCGGCCTCATCCGCTGCGCCCGCCATTGCGCTGTTGACGCCGGCCGCGCTCAGTGATCCGGCCGTGCTGCGTCGCCTGCGCGGCGCGGGCAAGCCGCCCCTGCCCCTGGCTGCCCCCGCGCCGGCCGCTTTCCCTGCGCCCGACGACCTGGCGCGCATCATCGAATGGCTGTACGCGCCGGCGCCAGCCCCTGCCGCGTCCAAGTACCAGGTTCACATCGCCCACGCGGTCAACACCAGTATTGGCGACGGCAGCGTGACCGTCAACGTCTTTGGCGGCGGCGCAGGCTGGTCCGCGGCGGAGACCGCGGGCCTGGTCAGCGCGCTGCGCGGCCAGCCGCCCGGCGCGCCGATGAGCGCCGGGGAGCTGCGCGGCCTGCTGGCGCAGGTGCAGGCGCAGGTGCAGCAGGTAGACGTGACGCTGCGCGCGGGCTTCACGGCCGTGCTGACCCGCTTCGATCTGAGCGAGCAGCGCATCGTCGGCCCCATCCTGGCGCGCCTCGACGCGCAGCACGCAGCCGAGGTCGCCGCGCTGCTCGATGCCCTCGACGCCGCGGCGTGGACGCGCGACGAGCTGGCCGCCTGGCTGGCCCCGGTCAGCGCGGCGCTGCTGGAAGTCCGGTCGCGCGCGGCGCTGCCGATCGAGGTCAACCAGGCGGCGGACCTCGTCGAAGCGCCGGGACTGGACGTCAAACACAAGCTCAAGCTCTCCATCCCCCTCATCCCCTTCCTGCTCGACTACGAAGGCGAGCTCGAGTTCGACATCAGGGCGAACCTGGAAACCGCCTGGCAAGCCCTCAAACGGCTCCTCGCGCGGCGTTAAGACGGGGTGCATTTCAGAATGGAGGCGGGTCGAGCCCCTCCCAGGGTGTCAGGCCCGATAGGGCCTTCCACCTCGTAGCCCGATCCGTTCACGGTCGGGCGGCGTTGGTTGCGCGCAGGCCATCCGGCCACCAACCCCGCCGAAGGCCAAAGGCCATGCGGCTGCCAACCCCCGGAAGGCCAAAGGCCATCCGGCTACGAGATGCAAGCCCCTCCGGGGCTACGCCCCTAATTTGAAGAGCCAAATATTCTGTCAATCCAGTAAATCCTGTCTATTTTGCGGTAGATAAATCGTTCAAATTTGCCGCTGCTGGTACTCGGCCCTTTGCACTTTGCACTTTCGCCGTTCCGATGTAAACTAGGGTCCTTCCCACTCCTCCCCGTCGAACGAACGAAACACCAACATGTAAGGAGAGCACCATGGCCGATCGTTGGGCGACGCCCACTGGGTCGTCGCGGCGTAGTTCCCCGTCCAGGTTCTATTGGTTTCTGATCGTTGTGCTCCTGCTGGGCGCGGCGCTGGCAGCGACCACGCGCATCCGCGCGCAGGAGTCCGGCAGCACCCCGTTGCGCTTGCAATGGGCCACTTTCGATCCCCTGCAACTGGATGAAAAGCTGCTCACCGGCGCGCTGGGTCTGGCAGACCCGGAGAAGGCGCCCTATCAAATTGTGCAGTTCCGCGGCCCGATCGAAGAGGCGTGGAAAGCTGATCTGAGCAGCGCGGGCCTGGAACCGCTGATCTATCTGCCGGATTACGCGTTCGTGGTGCGGGTGCACGCAGACGCCAGCCTGGCGCAGGCGCGCGCCATGCCGCAGGTGCGTTGGGTCGGCGCGTACTACCCGGCCTTCAAGCTCAGCCCCGCGCTGACGGACGGCGCAGCGCCGGCGGACGCCAGCCTGGATCTGCGCGTGCTCGGCTTCCCCGGCGAAAACCAGGACAGCCTGGTCAGCGCGCTCAGGGGCTTGGGCGCGCAGGTGACCAGCGTCTCTGACCAGGGTTGGGGGCCGACCGTGCGCCTCAGCCTGGCCGCCAGCCAGCTTCCGGCCGTGGCCCAAGTCGCAGCGGTGCAGTGGGTCGAGCCGTTCTATCCCATGAAGTTGAGCAACGATGTTGGCCGCGGCATCATCAACGTCAACCTGGCCTGGCAGCGCATGGCCGCGCAGGGCGTCAACCTCTACGGCGCGGGCCAGACTGTGGCCGTGGCCGACACCGGGCTGGACACGGGCAACACCAACACCCTCAGCAATGACTTTGCGGGCCGCCTGGTCAACGCGTATGCGCTGGGCCGCGCCAACGACTGGAGCGATCACGATGCCCACGGCACGCACGTCGCCGGTTCGGTGTTGGGCAACGGCGCCAATTCGGGCAGCAATCCTGGGGCGCACAACTACACCTCGTCCTTTGCCGGCGCCGCGCCCGAAGCGCAGCTCGTCTTTCAATCGCTGGAAGACCCCAACGGCGGCTTGGGCGGCATTCCCGACAACCTGAACGACCTGTTCCAGCCTGCTTACGGCGACGGCGCGCGCATTCACACCAACAGTTGGGGCGGCCCCACCGGCGGGGCCGGCAACCGTTACGGCGGCTACACGACCGAGTCGCAGCAGGTGGATCAATTCACGTGGCAGCACCAGGATATGGTGATCCTCTTTGCTGCGGGCAACGAGGGCACCGATCAAAACGGCAACGGTGTGATTGACCCGGACTCGATCGGCCAACCAGGCACGTCCAAGAACGCGATCACGGTGGGGGCCAGCGAGAACCTGCGCAACAGCGGCGGCTACAACCCTGGCGGGCCGTGCAGCCTGTGGGGCAACTGCTGGCCCAGCGACTTCGGCGCCAATCCGATCAGCTCGGACCGCCTCTCGGACAATGCCGAGGGGCTGGCCGCTTTCTCCAGCCGCGGGCCAACCGACGATGGACGCATCAAGCCTGACATCGTTGCGCCCGGCACCAACATCCTCTCCGTGCGTTCGCACGGCAGCGGCGCGGGCACCGGCTGGGGCGTCTACAACAGCAATTACATCTTTGAAGGCGGCACCAGCATGGCGACGCCGCTGACCGCAGGCGCGACCGCGCTCGTGCGCCAGTGGATCGTCAGCGTGCGCGGCATCGCCAACCCGCTGGGCGCGCTGGTCAAAGCCGCGCTGATCAACGGCGCACACAACATGGCGCCCGGCCAATACGGCAGCGGCGCGACCCAAGAAGTGCCCAACGGTCGCCCCAACAACGTCACCGGCTGGGGTCGCGTGGACGTGGCCGGCAGCGTCAAGCCGGACTCGCCGATCCAGATCGTGCTCAAGAACGACACCGCCGGCCTGTCCACGGGCGGCGTGCGCACCTACCAGTTCACCATCAACAACCAAGGCGCCGCGCCCAGCGGCGCGCTGGACGACATCTCGGCCGTGCAGGCGCCGGCCGCCGAAATGCTGATCAACGGCAACTTCGAGCAGTATCACAACGGCTGGACCGAGACCACCAACATCGGTGTGCCAATCATCACCCCGGCCGGCCAGCTGCCCAACGGCATTTCGCCGCACAGCGGGAACTACGTCGCCTGGCTCGGCGGCTACAACGGCGCGGACGACCAGGTCTTCCAAACGGTCAGCGTCCCAGGCGGCGCAACGTCCGCCACGCTGGGCTTTTGGTACTGGTCAATCACTGACGAATCGAGCGCAGGATTCGATTATTTCGCGCTGCAGATCATGGACCCCACCAATGGCTCGCATTACGTGGATGTCCCAAACATCGACGCGGTGCCGCCCACCAACGGCTGGCAGTATGCCAGCTACACCCTGAGCGCCAGCGAGGTGGCGGCCATTCGTGGCCGCACCGTGCGCGTGCGCTTCCGCGTCATCACGGATGGCTCCCTCATCTCCAGCTTCTTCATTGACGATGTCAGCTTCGATGTCGCCAGCGGCCCGCCCACGGCCACCCCAACCCCGACCGCCACGCCCGTTGGCGGCAGCGGTCCGCTGCGCGTCACCCTGGCCTGGATGGACTACCCTGGCAATCCAGGCGCCAACCGTGCGCTGGTCAATGACCTGGACCTGGAAGTAACCGGGCCCACCGGAACCGTTTACTATGGCAACGGCGGCGGTTCGGCCGATCGCGTCAACGTGGTCGAAACCGTCTTCCTGGACAACGCGCCGAGCGGCGTCTACACCGTGCGCGTCAAGGGCTTCAACGTGCCCCAGAGCGCGCAGCCGTTTGGCCTGGTCGCCAGCGGCAAGAACCTGACCGAAGGCGGCGGCGCAGCGACGGCGACGCCATCCCCGACGCCCACGCGCACGCGCACGCCGACCCCAACCCCCACGGGCGCCGCCGCACCGCGGCGCAGCTACCTGCCGTACGTCGCGCCGTAACGCAAGCCTCCTGCTTGCTTGTAGCATCTTTTCGCTGTAAACAGCGGTTGGTCGCCTGATGGGCGGCCAACCGCTGTTTCGCGCGTGCGCCTCGGCATCCAGGCCGCGGCCACACAGGGAGTGTTCTTACAGAATTGGCTGCCATCGTCCAGTATGATTGTTATACCTTTGTCATTGTCTCGCTGGCTGCGCATTGGCAAGGCACCCAACGATCGTCCGTGTTGCGCACGCCAGTCGCCCCCAGGTGCAAGATGTGGGCCTGACCGTCTTCTTTCCCTTTCCACGGTCCTAGCGTCATGAGATCGGACCGAACGTGCCCCTGTTGCCCACGAATGAATCTGACAGCCCCGCCAACCCAGATGCTTACCAACTCAGGTGGGCGCGCATCGAGTCATCAGCAGCACGCGGCGCCCAAAACCAAGAACAGTCATAACGATATGCAAGGAGGCATACAACGAACAATCAAGCAAACGGGGGATACACCGGTAGTCTACCTTTAGCCGTAGGGGCAGGTTCCCGGCCCCATGATGGCGGTCAGGCTATCCTGACCATTCGATTACGTTACGTCAAGCTACACAGGAGGATGGTATGAAACTCTTTAGTCGTCGTTTTCGGGCCATGAGCCTGGCCCTGGTCGTGTTGGTGGTCTTGGCCGGCATGCCAATCTATGCGCAGCGCGCAGCCGAGGGTCTCGTTTCCACCGAAGATGCTGGGGTTGCGGTCGTGAGCGCGCCGGTTGAAGAAGCGCTCAACTGGGCCGACAAGATGCCGGAGCTGAGCAGCGAACAGAAAGCGCAGATTGACCTCTGGCAGGATCGCGTCAACCTGCCGGGGCCGGCGCGTGATCTGAAGGCCGCTGACGCCACCGATGCAGCAACGCTGGACGCGAGTCCGGCCGCCGCAGCGGAAAGTACGCTGGCCGAAACCGCAAGCGCAGACAAGGCGCCCCTCGCGCCCGGCGATGCGCAGCTTTACCGTAACGTGGCCTTTGGCGGAGCGATTCCCAGCGGCTACAAGTCGAACGTGCTTGAGCCGAGCCTGGGCAACGGCGGCAGGTATGTTTTCTATACCGGCAACTGGTTTGCCGCGCGTTCGATTGACGGCGGCTCAACCTGGTCGTACGTCAATGCCTACAACAACATGTCCGACTTCTGCTGCGACCAGATCGCGCAGTACGACAAAGCCCGCGACATGTACCTGTGGCTGCGGCAGGGCATTGCCAACGGCTCCGGCGTCGGTCGCTTCCGCCTCGGCGTTTCGACCAACAACGGCGCGTCCTTCTGCAACTACGACTTCTATCCCACCAACACCAACAGCGCCTGGACCGGCCAGTGGTGGGACTATCCGCACATCCAATTGGGCGCGGACTTCGCGTACATTGCGTACAACATGTTCAACGCCAGCGATACCTGGACGCGCACGGTGCTCCTGCGCTTCCCGCTGGACGCCTTGCGCAACTGCGCCGGCTTCAGTTACAACTACGTCGCTTCCACGTCCTGGTTCACCTTTGTGCCGGTGCAGGGCGCTGATCATGTGATGCACTTCGCTTCCAATCAGCCGACCAGTTCGCCTTACAACCGCATCAGCATTTGGCGCTGGGCCGAGAACTCCACGAGCGTCTCCCAGGTGATCAACAATGTCGCCGCCTGGACCTATGGCAGCAACCATCAGTGCGGCGCCAGCAGCGGCAACTGGATGGGACGATCGAGCGATCGTCTCCTGGCCGGCGCACGCTACAGCCTGCACTACGCCAACCTGAATGTGAACGGCCGCAAGGTCCTCGGCTGGTGGTGGAACGTGCAGCAGGGAGGCAACTTCACGCAGCCGTACATTGATGGTTACGCCGTCTATGAGGACACGCTGACCCAGGTGGGCGGCGCGCAGGGGCGGCCGTTGATCTCCAGCAGCAGTTACTGCTTTGGCTATCCCAGCGTCGCCGCCAACGTCCGCGGCGACCTCGGCATCGTCATGGACTACGCCAGCAGCGGCGACGGCTGGAAGCCGCGCGTGGGTTACAGCATCGCGGATGACTTCACGAACGCGCCGCCAGGCTTCACCTTCTTCGGCGTGATTGCCAGCAACGCCCGCCCGTCCGACAACAAGTGGGGCGACTACAACACCGTGCGTGTCTTCCAGCCCGGTCAGAATAACTGGGTGGCCGGCGCGCATTACATCCCCGGCAGCACCAACTGCGCCACATGCGCCGCGCCGGTCTACTTCGCGTTCGGCCGCTCACGCGACTACTATAACTGGAGCCGTTGGGCCAGCTACTAAAGCCTGAGCCAGGAGCGGCCCTGCGCGGCCGCTCATTAAACAAACCAGCAGTCCGGCGCCATCAACCTGGCGCCGGACTTCTTTTTTTGCCGCGCCGGTCCTGGATCCCGAACTTGTTCGTGCTGGCGGTCGTCTTCGGCGCGTCAGCGCCCGGCGACCCAGGTCGCAGCAGCCGTCGCCAAACCGCCCGGCGGCGGTGAGGCAAGCGAGCGATTGAAATCGCGCCTGATGGGCGTTCCGCCAGGCGTCCGCCTGAGTGGACGCGGCGCCGGTCGGCGCCGGCCGACCTGGCGGCGGCACGCCCTTGCGGCCCGAATTCATTCGGCGGCTGCAGTCGGCGCAGGATGCCTGAATAGTTACCACGATTGAACAAAAGGGCCGGACTCAGCGTCTTGGGTCTGTCACTGGCGCCGCGGCCGCGATCCTGCCTATGACCGACGAGCGCCGAGACTGAACTACCACGAGGAGAACTGACCATGATGAGCAGACAATGGAGTGCCTTCAAGATGTTTACCATCGCCAATGTCCTGGCGCTCGCCCTGGGCGCCTGCACCTTCCAACCCCCCACGAGCGGCGATGTCCGTCAGCCGACCAGGCAAACTGGCTGCCCCACGCCGACGGCCATGGCCAGCGCGGCCCTGGACGGGCAAGAGAGCGCGCAGGCCAGCGTCAGCCCGGCCGGCGCGCAAGAAGCGACGACCGACAGCGCGTCAGCCGATCAGCTCAGCCCGGCCGAGCGCGAAGCCATGCTGGATCGCGTCAACCAGGGGCCAGCGCGGCCCGAACTGACCAATGGGGCGTCGGTTCCACCAGCGCCCGGCTCCGAATCTCGTCTCGGCGACGACGCCGCAACCACCGATCTTGAGGTCGCTCCCACGCCAACGCCATGCAGCTAATGCCGCGCGCGTGCTGGCGCCGGCGCCTGGTGCGCTGTGAGCATACCTAGCGCCATAATTTGGCGGTTGTCCTAGTCCATGCTATAATCGGCGCTTGTGCGTCAGCACGGCAAGAAATCATTTGCAAAGTCTGACCCGGCGGCCCATGCCACCGGGTTCCGCTTGTCATTAAGGGCCTGCAATCGTCGGGACTGCAAGCGTCAAGGACCATTCGGCAGTTAGATGCAAACTGAGCGACGCAAGACAAACCATGGCAACGATGAATTGTAGGGATGAGAGGGAAGGGCCATTATGACGAATCCTTTGATGCTCTCTGTTGAGCAGGAGCAGCTGCGCAGCGGCGTACCGGGGCTGCGCATTGGCGACACGGTTAAAGTGCACCAACGCATCGTGGAAGGCAACCGCGAGCGTATCCAGGTTTTCCAGGGTGTCATCATGCGCATGCACGGCGGCGGCGTCAACGCCACGTTCACTGTACGCCGTATTGCCTCGCATGGCATTGGCGTCGAGCGCACGTTCCTGTCGAACTCGCCGCGCCTGGACAAAATCGAAGTGCTGCGGCACAGCAAAGTGCGCCGCGCCCAGCTTTATTTTCTGCGCGACCGCCGCGGCAAGTCAGCCCGTCTGCGTGAGCAGCGCGACTAGGGCATTGCCGCCGCTCGTTCACCCGCGTGCGGAGTGCAGCCCACTTCGCCACGCGTGAGGGCGCAGGGATTTTCCCTGCGCTTTGTTTTTAGGAGTCGCGCCCATGCCTGACTTGAGCGAAGAACAACACCTGTGGCAGCAAGGCTACCGCTGCGTGGCCGGTCTGGATGAAGTGGGGCGCGGGTCGCTGGCCGGGCCTGTGGTGGCCGCGGCCGTGGTCCTACCGATCATGGATCACGTGCCCGCGGCGCTGCTCGATGTCAACGACTCGAAGCAGTTGAGCGCGCAGCAGCGTCAACGCCTGTCTGATGAGATTCACCAGGCCGCACGCGGCATCGGGGTCGGCAGCGTTTCCGCGGCCGACATTGATGCAATTGGCATTGCGGCCGCGACGCGACGCGCCATGACCCAGGCGTTGACGCAGTTACAGGACAATGGCATCGCGGCCGATTACCTGTTGATTGATTTCCTGACGCTGGCCCTGCCGCTGCCGCAGAAGGGGATTGTGAAAGGCGACTGTCGCTCCCTGTCCATTGCCGCCGCATCCATTGTGGCCAAAGTGGCGCGCGACCGTTGGCTGATAGCCCTGCATAGCGATTACCCGGCGTATGATTTTCAGCGCAACAAGGGCTACGGCACCGCGGCGCATCGGCAGGCCTTGGCCACGGTTGGGCCTTGCCCTGAACACCGGCGCAGTTTCGGCGGCGTGCTGCAAACGCCGCTGCCGCTGCCCGCAGAGCACATCGTATGACGACCGCCAGGCAAGGCTTGGGCGCACGCGGTGAACGGTTGGCGGCCGCTGAATTGCAGCGCCTCGGTTATGTCATCCAGGCCCTGAATTGGCGCTGCCGTTTTGGCGAAGTGGATCTGATCGCGCAGGATGACGCGGGCCTGGCCTTCGTTGAGGTGCGCACCCGCCGCGGCGAGCTGTTCGGGTCGCCCGAAGAATCGGTGACGACGGCCAAGCAGGCGCGCCTGGTGGCTGCGGCGCAAAGCTATGTGCAGAGCACGGGATGGGAAGGCGCGTGGCGGATTGACGTGGTTGCCATCGTGCTCGATCGCGCCGGCCATGTGCAGCGGATCACGGTGCTGAAGAATGCCGTCGGCGACTGAGCCGGCGGACATGCGGCCGCCGCTGATCGCCGTCGTGGGGCCGACCGCCGTGGGCAAGACGGCGCTGGCGCTCCGCCTGGCGCTGGCACTCAACGGCGAAATCGTTTCCGCGGACTCGCGCCAGGTCTACCAGGGCATGGACATCGGCACCGCCAAACCCACCGCCGCAGAACAGGCGCTGGTCCCGCATCACCTGCTTGAAATCGCGCCGCCAGAACGTGCGCTGACCCTGGCCGAGTTTCAGGGCCTGGCCTATCAGGCCATCGCGGATATTCAGCGGCGGGGGCGCGTGCCCTTCCTGGTTGGCGGCAGTGGGCAGTATGTGCGGGCCGTCTTGGAGGGTTGGACCGTCCCGGCGGTGGCGCCTGATCTTGACCTGCGCGCACGCCTGGAAGCGGATGCTGATCGCCTGGGCGCTGAATCGTTACATGCCCAATTGGCCGCGCTTGATCCGCCGGCGGCGGCGGCGATTGATGCGCGCAACGTGCGCCGCGTCATTCGGGCGCTGGAAGTTTGCCTGACCACCGGTCAGCCGATCAGCCGGCTGCAGATGCGACAGCCGCCGCCCTACCGCATCTGGCAGTTGGGGCTGACCCGGCCCGCGGCTGATCTCTACGCGCGGTTGGATGCGCGCGTGGACGCCATGCTGGCGCAAGGCTTGGTCGCCGAAACCCAGCGCGCGCGCCAGCGCGTGCTGGCGCTTGGACTATCGGCCGACCAGCCGGCGCTAACCGGCCTGGGCTACCGTGAAATTGGGCAGTACCTGGCCGGCGAATTGAGCCTGGATGCCGCGGTGATGGAGATCAAGCGCAATACGCGGCGCTTTGTTCGCCAACAGCGCAATTGGTTCCGCGCGAGCGATCCGACGATTCACTGGGTCGAGGCCGAACCCGATCCAACGGTGCGCATCATCGCCGAGATTCGGTCGTGGCTAACTAACAAACAAGAAAACGCATGGCTAAACAGCAGATGAAAGGAAGTCGAGCATGATTGCTCCCCAGAAAGTCGCGGCGCCCTGCCCCTATTGCCGGGCGACCGTTCCGGTTGAGGTTCACAGCATTGTGGATGTCGGTCAAGATCCGAATCTGAAGAACCAGTTCCTATCAGGCCGTCTCAATTCCGCGACCTGCCCAAACTGCCGACGCACGTTTCAAGTCGGCGGCGCCCTGCTCTATCACGACGGCAGCAAGGATTTCCTGGGGATCTATCTGCCGCACGAGGTCAACCTGGCAAACAAGGATCGGCAGCGCATCATCGGCGACCTCAACCGGCGCCTGATGGACAGCCTGCCGCCTGCACAGCGGCGCGCCTATCTCTTCCAACCGAAAGAGTTCATCACGCTCAACGGGATGGTGGAAGCGATCCTGGCCGCCGACGGCATCACGCCAGAGATGCAGCGCGTCCAGCGTGAGCGCATGCAGCTGCTGGAAACCATTCTGCGCGGCGCGACGACTCCAGACGCCTTGCAGTCCATGGCCAAGGAGTTCGACGCCAAATTGGACTTCGAATTCTTCAGTATGCTGGCGGCCATGGTGGAACAGTACGCGGCCGACGGCGATGCGCAATCGGCCAACCTGTTTGCCGCGTTGTACCAGCAGTTGTTGCCTTTCACCTCGTTTGGCGCCAAGGCCAAAGCGCAGCAGGAGGCCATCGGCCAGATCAACCAGCAAACGACACGCGACGAACTGCTCGACATGATGGTGGCCGGAGGAGACGACCAGCTGGAGGCTTTTGTCGCCGCGGGGCGCCCGTTGATTGACTATGGCTTCTACCAGAACCTGACTGGGCGGATCGAGGCGGCGCAGGCGGCGGGTGATGCAGCCGCCGCGCAACGCCTGACCTCCCTGCGCGAACGCACCCTGGCGCTGACTGCGCAGATTGACGAAGCCAGTCGGCAGATGCTCGAACAAGCCAACAATTTCCTGCTCGAGGTCTTGCAGGCGCCTGATCCGCAGGCCGTGTTGGAACAAAACTGGGAGCGCGTGGATGATGCGTTCATGCACGTGCTGGAAATGAACTTGCAGGCGGCTATTCAGCGCGGCAATCGGCCGGTGGCAAACCGGCTCAATGCCATCATGCAGTTGATTATGGAGCAGATGCAGTCCGCGCAGCCGCCGGAAGTGCAGTTCATCAATGAGCTGTTGAGCGTCGAGTATCCGGGCGGCACGCGCAAGCTGTTGACCGCGCGCCGCGAGGAGCTGACGCCTGATTTTCTGGCGGCCCTGGAGCGAGTCGCCGACTTGATGGAGCAGCAGGGTCAGCCGGAAGTGGGCAAGCGTCTGCGCGACATTCGCGGGCAAGCTGCGCTGGTCGTTTGATCAGCGCGCCAGGCTGCGGCAGAGGAGGGGCCAGGCCTCGCGCCTGGCTCCCCCTCCGCAGCCCAGGTTAGACAGCTTGTCATTTCAACTGGGGTCATGTATAATAATGGCGTTTATCAATGCTGCCGGTTTCTTCGGTCTCCCTTCGCGTTTAGTGCAGCGGTCACATTATCCAAACCAGGCTCGATAGAAGACGGCGCCAGCGGCGCTGGTCTTTTTTTGTTCACACACGCGCCGCAACAACCGCATGCGACGAACGCGCCAGCTTGGTCAGGCCTGGGTCGCAGACTACCGAGAGATCGAACGCATAAGCGCTGAACAGGTTTACATTCAGGGTCTTGATGAGCGTTTTGAGAAGCGCCCATCGCAGACGGCCACGGTCAACGCCGTGATCATCAAGTTGCACGAGAGAGGACGATGGCGAACAACAAAGAAGTGTATTTGACACCCGAAGGTATTCAGAAACTGCGTGAGGAACTAGAATACCTGCAGACGGTGCGACGAGCCGAAGTAGCGCACAAGATTCACGAAGCCAAAATGGATGGCGATGTTTCTGAGAATGCAGGCTACGACGAGGCCAAGAACGAGCAAGCTTTCGTCGAAGGGCGGATCAAGACCGTTGAACGTTTGATCGCCGGCGCCGTTGTGATCGAGGACAATCAGCACAAGACCCACGTTGCCCTCGGCGCACGCGTGACCGTGCGCGACCTCGAATTCGACGAAACCGAGACGTACGTCATCGTCGGTTCCGCGGAAGCCAATCCAGCCGAAGGGCGCATCTCCAATGAGTCGCCGATGGGCCGCGCGTTGATGGGCGGCCAGGTAGGCCAGCGCAAGCCGATCAACACTCCAGGCGGCGCAATCACCGTTGAAATTGTTGAGATAGAGTAATCGTGTTCGAAAACCTGAGCGATCAAGAACAGGCCAGGCGCGACAAGCTGGCGCGGCTGCAGGAACTCCGCATCCCAGCCTATCCCGCGCGCTGCCAACGCACCCACACCGCGCAGGAAGCCATCGCCGCGCTGGAGACCGCGGAAGCGGCCGGCGCGGTTGCGGACACCGTCTGGTTGACCGGGCGCCTGGTTGCTATCCGCATGATGGGCAAGGCCTCGTTTGCCCATATCGAGGATGGCAGCGGACGCATTCAGTTGTTCATTCGCCAAAACGAAGTCGGCGAGGACGCCTACGAGAACCTTCTGAAGAAGCTGCTCGACTTGGGCGATTTCGTGGAAGCGAGCGGCCCGCTCGTGCGCACAAAGACGGGTGAACCAAGCTGCCAGGTGCAAACGCTGCGCCTGCTCAGCAAGGCGCTGCACCCGCTGCCAGACAAGTGGCACGGCTTGCGCGATGTCGAGACGCGTTACCGCCAGCGCTACGTAGATTTGCTCGCCAATCCTGATGTACGGCGCACGTTTGTGACCCGCGCGCGCCTCGTCAGCGCCATTCGCCGCTATCTGGACGACGCAGGCTTCCTGGAAGTTGAGACCCCAATCCTGCAGCCGATTTACGGCGGCGCGGCTGCGCGACCCTTCGTCACCTTTCACAACCAACTCAAGCAGGAGTTGTTCCTGCGCATCTCGTTTGAGCTCTACTTGAAGCGCTTGTTGGTCGGCGGCATCGAGCGCGTGTACGAGATCGGCCGCGATTTTCGCAACGAGGGCATCAGCTTCAAGCACAATCCTGAGTTTACGCAGCTCGAATTCTACGAAGCCTACACCGACTACAACGGCATGATGCGACGCTGCGAGGATATGATAGCTGCGGCGGCGTTGACGCTGAACGGTCACACGCGCCTGACCTACCAGGGGCACGAGCTCGATCTGGCGCCTCCCTGGGGTCGGATCACCATGCGGGATGCCATTCGCGACGCCATCGGACTCGACTACGCGGACTATCCTGACGCATCCAGCCTGGCCGAAGCCATGCGCGCGCAGGGCCACCAGCCTGATCCCCATTCCAACCGCGGCAAGTTGATCGAAAGTCTCTTTGCCGCGCACGTAGAGCCGAATCTGATTCAGCCTACGTTCATCCTGGACTACCCGGTGGAGATTTCGCCATTGGCGAAGAAGAAGGATGGCGATCCCAGCACCGTCGAGCGCTTCGAATACTTCATCGGCGGCATGGAAATGGGCAACGCCTTTTCCGAGCTGAACGATCCGCTCGATCAACTGCAGCGCTTTCTCGACATGGGCCGCGCGTTGGATGCCGGCGATGAGGACGCCCAGCCGCTGGATGAGGACTTTGTCACGGCCCTTTGCTATGGCCTGCCGCCGACCGGTGGATTTGGGACGGGCATTGATCGCCTGGCGATGCTCTTCACCGATCAACCAACCATTCGGGAAGTGATCCTGTTCCCACATCTCCGCAGCAAAGAATCCTAGCCACAGCCTGCTGGGCCAGGCTCTGCCGCTCGTGGCCGTCAGAACGTTGAGGTATACAATGCCGTATCCACTCTATGTCGCCTTTGTCTGGCATATGCATCAGCCCTACTACCGTGTACCGGGCCAGATCGAAGCCTCACTGCCCTGGGTGCGCTTACATGCCGCCAAAGACTATCTGCATATGCTCGAAGTGCTGCAGAAGTACCCGAACGTGCATGCCACGTTCAATATGGTGCCTTCACTCACCGAACAACTGCTTGACTATGCCGCCGGTCGCCTGACCGATCGCGTCATGTCCCTGGCGCAGCGCAGCACCTGGAGCGAACAAGAAAAAGCGTACCTCGTCAATATCTGCTACAGCGTGAACTGGCCCAACATTGCCCGCCGTTACCCTCGCTACAATGAGCTGATCGAGCAGCGCGACAAGGCCGTGGCCAATCCCCACGCGTTGTCCGATGCTGATTATCGGGATCTCATTACCTGGTTCAACCTGGGCTGGACAGACCCCAACTGGCTTGAAAGCGACCCGCAGCTGCGCGCGCTGGTGCATAAGGGTCGCGGCTTCACCGCAGCCGACACCATGACCATCATCCACAAACATCTGAGAATGTGCGGCCTGGTCATCGAACGTTATCGGCAGCTCGAAGCTGACGGGCAGATTGAGCTCATCACATCGCCTTATTACCATCCCATCTTGCCGCTCTTGGTAGACAATCGTCATGCTCAGCGCGCATCGCCCGGCCTTCCGCTGCCGCCGCCAGGCTACAACTTCTCTGCGCCTGCGGATGCCGAGTCGCAGTTGAATCAGGCGATCGCCAGCCACACACAGCATTTTGGCCGCGCCCCGCGCGGCCTATGGCCCGCCGAAGGCGCAGTCTCGCCGGAAATCGTGCCCTATGTGCAGGCCGCGGGCGTGCGCTGGCTGGCCTCGGATGAGGAAATTCTGGCGCGCAGCCTGAACCTGCCCCTGGTTCGTGATTATGAAAAGCTCATCACCAACCCCGAAGTGTTTTATCAGCCCTATCGGCTGACGATCAACGGCCAACCTGGTCCGGCCATGATCTTCCGTGACCATGAAATGTCGGACCGCCTCGGTTTTCTCTACCAGAACATCCACGGCGTACAGGCGGCCGATGACCTGGTCACCCGGTTGCAGTGGGTGCATTGGCGCTTGGGCGACACGCAGCCGTTCCTCCTGTCAATCATCCTGGACGGTGAAAACTGCTGGGAATGGTACGAGCATAACGGCGACGTTTTTCTCAACAGCCTCTACGAGCGCCTGCAGCGCAACACCGACCTGCGCGCCGTGACCGTGAATGAATACCTGGAAATGCACCCCACGCGGGCAGAGCTGTCAAACCTGGCAACCGGATCATGGATTCGCGCCGACCTCACGACGTGGATCGGCGATCCAGAACATACGCGCGCATGGAGCGCCCTGGCCCGCACCCGAGCCGACCTGGTTGCCTGGCAAAACTCGGCGCAGGACATTGAGCCAGCCCAATTAGCGCGCGCCTGGCAGGCTCTTTACATCAGCGAAGGCAGCGATTGGTTTTGGTGGTATTCACGTAACAACTCATCGGATCAAGATCTGCTGTTCGACCAGACCTTTCGCGCCAACATGGCCGTGGTTTACGAGATCATTGGGCTGCCGCTGCCGGAATGGGTCGTGACGCCGATTGCCCAGGGCGGCCGCTTGTTGTCGAGCCAACGCCAGGCCTCGACGCAGATTACGCCCCCGCTGCGGGCCGCAGCCGACGCTGCGCCCGACTGGAACGGCGCGGCCATCATTCAAGCGAAAGCCGCCAGCGGCGCTATGCAGCGCGCGGACAGCCGCCCCGGCGCACTGCAGATCATCCGTGTGGGCTATGACGATGACGCGTTGTACCTGCGCTTGGAACTGGCTGCGCGCGCCGCGACCACCGATGTCGGCGTCAATCTGAGCATCGAGACCCCCGGTCATCCGCCCATCGCCTGGGGTGTTCGCCTGATGGCGTCGGAGGGGGCGGCGCACTTGCACCAACAAACCAGCGCGGGCTGGCAGCACGTGGGCGCCATTCCCACGGCGGTCGGGGAACGCGTCATTGAAATGGCGGTCCCGCTCAGCTGGCTTGACCTGACCTTTGGCTGCACGATGTATATTCAGGCCGACGCCAGCGACGATCGCCGACGCGTCGTCAGCCTGCCGCCCGAGGGGCCGCAAGCTATGACGTACACAGCCCTGTCCAAGCAAGGATAGACGCCTCCCTGGCATTGGCGTGGGGGTGGCCGTCCCTACCCCGGTCTAGCCGGAACCGAACTGCTCACACAAAGACACGAACCAAGCCCTTGGCGTCTTTGTGGCTTTGTGTGAGGATTCCGTGCTCGCTGTACGGAATTTCACTATCAAGATACTACGGTGCAGCCGTCCCCGTATTTGGAACGGCGGAGCGTGATGCAATCCATTTGCGGGAAGCGGCGGGATGTGGTAGAATTCGGCTTGGTTGCGGGTGTAGCGCAGGGGTAGCGCAACTGCTTCCCAAGTAGTGAGTCGTGGGTTCGAATCCCATCACCCGCTCAAAAGACTCCAGTTGCCCGGGCAACTGGAGTTTTCATTTGCTCTACGGCTGCATGATCGAGTATTCGGGTTTCATGAACCAGCGCACGCGTCTCGTCCTACTGCTGACCATCCTCCTGGCATTTGCGTTGCGTCTTCAACACCTCGGCGCGCAGAGCCTCTGGTATGACGAGACCGTCAGCCTCACGTTGGCCCGCGAATCGCTGCCCGATCTGCTGGCGCACACCGCACGCGACATTCACCCGCCGGGCTACTATCTACTGCTGGCTGCATGGTTGCGCATCGCGCCTTCGACGCTAACGCCAGAATTCATCAGCGCCTTCTTTTCGCTAAGCGCCGGCATCCTGCTCTTGCCCCTCACCTTCGTCTTGGGCCGTCGCCTACGGCTGCCGGCTGCGGTCAACAGGCTGGCCTGCCTTCTGTTGGCAACATCGGCCTATCATGTCTGGTACAGCCAAGAGGTGCGCATGTACACGCTGGGCGCAGGGTTGGGGCTGCTCAGCGCCTGGGGCCTGCTGCGCACACAGCCCTCGGCTGCAGCATCGGATCACAAGAACGACGGCCCGGGTCGCCGCGGCTGGATTGTGTACGGCGCGGCGGCCGTTGCCGGTTTGTACACCCTCTACTACATGGCCTTCCTGCTCTTGACGCTCAACCTGCTCTGGTTTGGAGGCTACCTTGCGCGCCGCCAGAGAATCCCCTGGCGTCCCTGGCTGCTGACCCACGCAGCGATCCTGCTGGCCTACACCCCGTGGTTGCCTACAGCCTGGCGTCAAGTCACCGATCCGCCGGTGCCGCCGTGGCGCAGTGCTGTCTCCCTGGTCACTGTGCTGCGCGAAAGCCTGCTGGCTCTTGGCTTTGGGCAAGGGCTTCCGCTTGTCTTGGCTGGCGTAGGCCTGGCCTTGCTGGCCGTGCTGATCGCAGCAGCCAGCGCGTGGCCAAAGATTGCGGCGCGGACAACGGACGAACAGGCGGTCGCGCTGGCGGCGCGCCCGACTCTCTTTTTGCTCGCCTACACCTTCGCGCCCGTGGCCCTGATCGAGTTGGTTTCAGTGCTGCGCACGCCTCTCTATCACGTGCGTTATGTCTTCACCTACGCGCCGCCATTCAGTCTTTTGTTGGCGCTCGGCGTCGTCAGCCTTTGGCGCTGGCGGCTGCGCGCCGGCCGGCCTCTGGCGGTCGTCGCCTGTGCAGGCTTGATCCTGCTCAGCGCTCTGTCCATGCAGCGCGCCTGGAACGACCCTGCACTGGCTGCGGACGACCATCGCGCGGCGGTTCGTTTTCTGTCCAGCCGTTGGCGCCCCGGCGATGTGATCCTGGTCAACGCGGGTTACGCCTACACCGCGCTCTTGACCTACTGGGATCAACCGATTGCCTGGCGCGGCCGCCTGGCCGATCTGTCGCCAGCCACAGCGCAAGGTCTTGCGGACGCGCCGGGCGCGGTTATTGTGCAGATGGGAAGCGTGGATGGCCCCGCCAACCTGGGCTGGGGCGATCCACGCGCCGATTTTTACGCCATCACGGCGGATGAAGCGCGCCGCCGCTTGACCGAATTAGCCGTCGCTTTCCCGCGCCTGTGGCAGTACCGCATCTACGACACGGTCACGGATCCGCAAGGCCGCGTGCGGGACGCGCTGACCACATGGCGCTTGTTCGAGGATGATGTCTTCAGTGGAGAAGCGAATCTGCGCGTGCAGGGGTTCTGGAGCCCGCAAGCCATCGCGGCGTCGCCAACGTTCCAATGGCAGGTTGCCTCATGGCTGCGCGTCAGCGCAAGCGCGCAACCGACCGCCACACTCAGTTCCGGGCAGACTCTGCGCGCGAACCTGCGGCTGCAGCGGGCGCCGGGACAGTCCGGTCAGGCTGTGGCCCTGTCGCTGCGCCTGGTTGACGAGGCCAACCACGTGTGGGCGCAAGCAGACGAGCCGGTGGGCGGCAATCAACGGGACCTGGTCACGCTGACCAACGAGGAAACACTGCCGCAGCCGCTCCGTCTGCAGATTCCCATCGGGACGCCGCCAGGAGACTATCGGCTGCTGGTCATTTTCTATGATCCGACCAGCGGGCAAGCGCTGCCCGTGACTGATGCGACCGCGCCCACAGAGGCAGATGCGCTGGTCTTGGGCAGCGTCGCGTTGACGCCCCACGCGCAGCCGCCCCAACAGCCCGTCCTGGCGGCGTTCGGCCCCCTGTCGCTGCTCACAGCCTCCTCGCCGGCCACGATGATTAGCCGCGGCGATGCCGTTCCGGTGACGCTCCTGTGGCAGGCTGACCAATCGGTCATGCGCCCAACCGTGGTTGTTGTGGTACAATTGCTCGACCGGGACGGCCAGGTCGTTGCCAGCCAGGAAGCGCAGCCTGCATTTGGCCGCTATGCCACATCACAGTGGCTGCCTGGCGAGATGGTACTCGATCAGCAAACCCTGGGCACGCCGCAGACGCTGCATGGCGGCGTGTACCGTTTGATTGTGGGGCTTTATCGTGCCGCCGACGGTCAGCGGCTGCGCAGTCGCTGCGGCGTGCTGCCCTGGATGACGTGCGACGCGATCGAGGTCAAAACCGTGCGCGTGCGAGAATGAGGAGAGGAATCAAGGGCGGGGCAAAAAGAACTGCGGATGATCAGCGATCACCCGCAGTTTCGACAAGTCCTGGTCGTGCACCCCTTCTCGAACGGCCATCCTGGCTTACTGGTACCAGCTGGCTCAGGCCAGGCAGCCCCGTGGCACCCAGGAGAAACCGCTTAGTGCTGCTACCTTTCGGTCCTGACACGATTCACAGGCTCCCGCCGCACAGGACCCAACCATCAACGCTGCTCAGCCCCGCAGTCCCCGAATGGACGAAGGCCCTCAAAGGGGAATTCAACCCCGCCTATAGCGGATTTCGGGTACAAGGCACCGCTAGCGCCCCGTCTAGCACGACCAGGTTCATCTTACCTGATTCAATTCGCTTTGTCAAAGAAAACAACAGCCCTCGCCGTGGACACACGGCAAAGGCTGTGTTGGCGGAGAGGGAGGGATTTGAACCCTCGAGGGCCATAAAGACCCTACGCGCTCTCCAGGCGCGCGCACTAAACCGAACTATGCGACCTCTCCTCGTCGCGGCGCAGATTATAACAGGCAAGGCCTGTTTGGCCAAATAACAAGCGGCTTGCACTGCTCAAACGGCATGATACGGGTCATGGCGGTGGGAGCTTGGGTCATGCACAATGACACGACAAAAAAGTGCGGTGCACGTAATCACGTACACCGCACCTCTGAATGGCGGAGAGGGAGGGATTTGAACCCTCGAGGGTATTAGCCCTACGCGTTTTCGAGACGCGCGCACTCAGCCGAACTATGCGACCTCTCCCCGAATCGGGGCGATTATAGCACAGCCATTGGGTTGTCGCAAAAGCATTGGGGGCGAACGATCAACCGATGATCACCCGACCGGCGGGCCACGCGTTGTCCGCCATCTGCATTGGCCCGCTGGCGCATGCTGTGTTGGCGCAGCAGCCGCCGCCTGCCGCGGCCGTGTTGAGCGCGCATCGCCAGGTCGTCAATCTCATGACCCCAACCGGCGACCTGTTGACATTGGCGGCCGCGGCGATGGGCGCCGGGCCTTTCAACATCATCCTGGACCGATGGCCGGCGGGCATGATGGATTTGGCGCCTGGCCTCGCCGCGACGTTGACAGCGTCCAGTCTGCACATCGGGGCATGGCGCATTGACCTGGAACAGGCCCAATGCTGGCATCTGCAGCCAAGCTGGCGTCAGTTGGCGCACGCGCCAGCCCTCGTCGAAGGGATCGCTGCGCTGCGGCGCTGCCTGATGCATGAGCCAGCCTGGCCGTTAGCCCGCCATCTCGACCGCACCACGGCGCTTGCCTTGCAGGCGCGGGTTGACGCGCTCAGGCTGGCGTCCACGACCACCGCGCAGGCCGACGCGCTGGCGGCGCTGATCGGGCTTGGTCCTGGCCTCACGCCGGCCGGCGATGACTGGCTGGCCGGGTGGCTGATCCGTTGGCGCCTGGACGCGGCGCATGCCGACGCCGCAGCCGCCCCGCCCCTGTGCACAGCGGATCTGGGGGGAACCACGCGGCTCAGCCAGGCTCTCCTGCGCGCAGCTTACGCAGGCTGGGTGGACGCGGCATGGCAGAATTTGTTGGCCGCGCTGTCGTACAACCACGCGGGCGCGATTCACCAACACGCGCGCCGCATCTTGCAGCACGGCGCCACCTCTGGCTGCGCCATGCTGGCCGGGTTCTTGCACAGCATCTAGGGCGCACAGGCCGCCAGCTTCTGCGGCGGCGAATGCTGCGCCTATCACAAAGGCAATAGGAGTTCACTCTTGACGAAATCATCACAACCGCAGCGCCTGTCGGCTGGGCGCCGCATCTACAGTTTTTTCTTTTGGATCGTTGTCTACGTGGTAGGCATGGCCGCGGGCAGCGGCCTGGCCTGGTTCTTTGGGGCCGGCCTTGACCTGCAAATTGCGGTCGGCTTTTTCGGCGGCGTCATTCTGCTCTTCGTTACCAACCGCTGGGTTCGCCGCGTCAAATTTCCCGCGCAACGCTAAAACATCTTCGACAGAAGAACCAAAGGAGGGTCAATGCCGACTCGAACACTGATCAAACGCTCAGAATACTACGATTCGGTCACGCTGATGCTGGTCGCCAAAGCCCTGCTGGAAGGCCCAGGCGTCGAGGATGCGGCCGTGGTCATGGCGACGGCCGCCAACCGGGACATCCTGGCGCAAGCCGGTCTGCTGGTGGGAGAAGCGCTGACCGCCGCGCCGGATGACCTTGTGATTGCGGTGCGCGCGATTAGCGATGACGTGTGTGACCAGGCCCTGACCTCAGCCAATGCGCTGCTCATCGCAAGCCGCAAGCGCGGCGCGGCGACCGGGGCCGCGCGGCGCTCGCGCGGCCTGGCCGCGGCGCTCAAGGATCATCCGAGCGCCAATGTGGTGGTGGTCTCCGTGTCCGGGCAATACGCCGGCCAGGAAGCGCGCACGGCGTTGGCGCACGGGCGCCACGTGCTGCTCTTCAGCGACAACGTGCCCCTGGCCGAGGAAATTGCGCTCAAGCAGATGGCGCAGCAGCGCGGCCTCCTGATGATGGGGCCGGATGCCGGCACCGCCATCGTCAATGGGATCGCGCTTGGTTTTGCCAACGCCGTGCCGCGCGGACCCGTAGGTGTCGTCGGCGCCGCGGGCACCGGAATCCAGGGCGTTACCAGCGCGCTGGCGCGTGGGGGCGTAGGCATTTCACAGGCGCTGGGCACCGGGGGCCGCGACCTGAAAGCTGAGGTCGGTGGATTGATGATGCAGCAGGGCCTGGCCGCGCTCGTGGCCGACCCGATGACGGAAGTCATTGTGCTCATTTCCAAACCCCCGGCGCCTGACGTCACGACCGCCGTCCTACACCTGGTGGGCGGCAGTCACAAACCAGTGGTTGTCTGCTTCCTGGGCGGCGATGCGGCGTTGATCGAGGCTGAGGGCGGCATCGCGGCTGGGTCGCTGGAAGAAGCCGCGCGGCTGGCCGCGGCGCTGGCGCAGGGCCAGGCTGCGGCCGCGGCGAAGGGCAAGTTCCACCGCGAGCTGCTGGCGCTGGCGGATGTAGCCCAGGCTGCGCGCGGGACGCTGAAGCCTGAAGCGCGCTTCATCCGCGGGCTATTCTGCGGCGGCACTTTCTGCTACGAAGCGCAAATGCTCCTGCTGCAGCATCAGCCAGAGGTTTACTCCAACGCCCCCTTCCCCGGCGCCAAGCAGCTTCCCAGCGCGCTCGCCAGCCGCGGTCATAGCTGCGTTGACTTGGGCGAGGATGAATTCACCCAGGGGCGCTTGCATCCGATGCTCGATCCCAGTCTGCGCAACAAGCGCCTGCTGCAAGAAGCGGCCGATCCAAGCGTGGGCGTGATCCTACTGGACGTGGTGCTGGGCTACGGCGCGCACGAAGATCCAGCGGGCGCAGTCGTCGAAGCGATTCGTGAGGCGCAGCAGCGCCTGACGGCTGAAAAACGCACTATCGCCTTCGTGGCATCTGTGTGCGGCACGGCCGACGACCCGCAGAACCTGAGCGATCAGGAGGCCAAGCTGCGTGCAGTCGGCGTGTTGGTTGTGGAGAGCAATGCCGCGGCCGCCACTCTGGCCGGTATGATTGTTCGCTGAGCGCCGCGCCACAAAGGAGTCAAGGGGACGATGGAGAAAATACTCGAGCTTTTTTCACAGCCACTCAAGCCGGTGAATGTGGGGCTGGAATCCTTCCTGGACAGCATGACGAGTCAGGGCGCTGAGGTGGTCGCGGTGGACTGGCGACCGCCCGTGCCTGGTTATGTCGAGTTGACGCACACACGCGGCGGCGTTGACATCGAAGCCGCCAACGACGAGGCCCTGCGGCGCATCAACGCCGGGCGTCCCATGCTGGTGGACATGGGCATTGCGCGCGACGCCATTCCGGGCTACCATGCGCGGCTCATCTGCCATGCTGGCCCACCCATCACCTGGGAGCGGATGTGCGGCCCGCAACGCGGAGCCGTGATGGGCGCAATCCTATACGAAGGCTGGGCGGACACGCCCGAAGCCGCCGCCGCATTGGCGGCATCGGGTGACATCGAATTCGCGCCCTGCCACCATTACCACGCCACCGGGCCGATGGCCGGCATCATCAGTCCTTCGATGCCCGTTTTTGTGCTGCGCAACGACGAATTTGGCGCGGCTGCCTATGCCACGCTGAACGAGGGCCTGGGCAAAGTGCTGCGCTACGGCGCCTACGGAGCTGACGTCATCGCGCGGCTGAAATGGATGGAGCAGACGCTCTATCCGGCCCTGGCGCGTGCGCTGAGCCGACGGGGACCGGTTGATTTGCGCAGCATGATTGCGCAGGCGCTGCACATGGGCGACGAATGTCACAATCGCAACAAGGCCGGCACCTCGCTCTTTCTGCGCGCCATCGGTCCGGCCCTGGCCGAGACCTCCGATGGCGCGACGACGGCGGCGGTCCTGCGCTTCATGGATGGCAACGACCACTTCTTCCTAAACCTCTCGATGCCGGCCATGAAGGCCATGCTCCTGCCGGCCGAAAACATCGAGGGCTGCACCATCGTGACGACGATGGCGCGCAACGGCACCGATTTCGGTATTCGGGTCAGCGGCGCCGGCCAGCGCTGGTTCACCTGCGAATCGGGCATGCCGGTTGGTCTTTTCTTTCCTGGCTTCACGCAGGCCGACGCCAATCGCGACATCGGCGACAGCACCATCACCGAGACCGGCGGCATTGGCGGCTTTGCGTTGGCTGGCGCGCCAGCCATCGTGCAGTTCGTCGGCGGTACACCCACGGACGCGCTGAATGCCACCCTGGAGATGTACGAAATCTGCGCCGGAGAGCATGCCAGCTTTACAATCCCAGCGCTCAATTTCCGCGGCACGCCGCTTGGCATTGATGTACGCAAGGTCATGGCTAGCGGCCTGACTCCCCGCCTGAACACAGGCATTGCGCACAAAGAAGCCGGCGTGGGCATGGTAGGCGCCGGGCTGCTCACCGCGCCGCTCGACTGTTTCAAGGCGGCCTTTGCCGCGCTCACGGCATTGTAAGCGCCTGGTAGATTGTCTGGAACTTACGCCTGCGCGACTGCGTCCACAAGGCGCAGTTCTGCAATGATCCCCTGCCTCATGTGACTAGCCGCCACATCATCGTGGCCCGGCGCTGAACGCTGCCCCGTTCAGCGCCGGGGGCAGCGGCGGCCACGGTTGAGCCAGGCCGAGGATTGCGCGGCGGCCGCCTTGATGGAGCCTGCCGCCACCAGGCAAACAGGAGAAAGATCTACCATGTCTGCGCATTGTTTGTTTTCAGCCCATCGTAGTCGTTGCGGCGTTCGCCGCGTGCCCATGGCGATTTCCATCGCCACGCTGCTTGTCGTGCTGGCGGTTACGGTGAGCGCATGCGCCCCAGCCGCATCCAATTCCACGGCCACACCGACGCCCGAACCGAGCGCGACGTCCACGCCAGCGCCCGAACCGAGCGCGACGTCCACGCCAACCAGCCTGCCCACAACGCCCGTTCAGGCCACCGTGCCAGTTCAGGCCACTGTGGTGATCCAGGTCATGCCAACGCCCTCACCCGGGGCATCGGGACAAAAAGACACCCAGGTCTTTCCGCTGCAGATAGCCCCTGCGCCACGCACGGGCTTGCCGCCGCAAATGGCTCCGGCGCAAGTCACACCCTGCTGCTCCACCGGCGGCAGCACCACGGTGAACGGCGAGCCGTATGATGCTACTTTCTTCGAGAACTACGGCACCAATCCCTTCATTGATACGGAGGACGACCATCTTTCGACTTTTGCCCTGGATGTGGACACGGCATCCTACACGGTCGTGCGTCGCTTTTTGCGCGACGGCAACTGGCCTGACAAAGACGCTGTGCGCGTCGAAGAGATTCTGAACTACTTCACCTGGAACTACCCTGATCCGGAGCAGGGCGATTTTGGCATCTACCTGGAAGGGGCGCCGTCGCCCTTCGGCGGCGACAAGTATTGGCTGGTCAAAATTGGCGTGCAAGGCCGTCACGTCACCGCCGAACAACGCCAAGACGCCATGCTGACCTTTGTGATTGATGTCTCTGGCTCCATGGGCGCGGAGAACCGCCTGGGCCTGGTGCAGCGTTCCCTGCGCCTGCTGGTGAACGAGCTGCGTCCGACGGATCGTGTTGCGATTGTGGTCTACGGCAGCAATGCGCGTCTGGCGCTGCCCCCCACCAGCGGTCGTGAGCGCGACGCCATTCTCGGCGCCATTGATCGGCTAGAACCAGAGGGCGCCACGAACGCGGCCGCAGGCCTGCAACTGGCCTATGACGTGGCAAGCCAGGCGTACCGTGAGGGCGGCATCAACCGCCTGATCCTGTGCTCGGATGGTGTGGCCAATGTGGGGATCACCGACGCCAACGGCATTTTGAGTACGGTGGAGCGGTTTGCGCGGCTTAACATGGCCCTATCCACCGTCGGTTTTGGCATGGGTAACTTCAATGATATCCTGATGGAGCAGTTGGCAGACAAGGGCAACGGCGCCTACGCTTATGTAGACACGTTGGAAGAAGCGCGGCGCATCTTTGTCGAAAACCTGACCGGCACGCTGCAAACCATCGCCAAGGACGCCAAGATGCAGGTTGAATTCAACCCGCAGGTGGTCAGCCGTTACCGGCTCCTGGGGTATGAGAACCGGGACGTAGCCGACCAGGACTTCCGTAACGACAGGGTGGATGCCGGCGAAGTGGGCGCCGGGCACAGCGTCACGGCGCTGGTCGAAATCAAATTCCACGAGGGCGCGCCCACCAACGGCCAGGCCCTGGTGGCTCGAATTCGCTACCAGAAACCAGAGACCGGCGAGGTGATCGAGCAAGAGGCCTCCCTGGCCGGCGAAGACTTCCAGGCGCGCTTCGAGGCCGCCTCGGCCGAGTTTCAGGCGGCGGCCGCCGTGGCTGAATACGCCGAAATCCTGCGCCAGTCGTACTGGGCCAAGGAAAGCCGCATGACCGACGTGCTGGCCCTGGTGCGGCGTCTGCAGGACAACCCGGCGCATCAGGGAGTGTTGGCAGAACAGATGATGGACTTCAGCAGTCTGGTCGCTCAAGCGGCTGGCCTGCAGCGATAGCATCGGACCCTGCGGGGCGCAGATTGGCGTCTGCGCCCCCGCCGCCGACCCACATCCGCCTCTTTGTCTGCACCACCTGGGCATGTGATCCTCTTGTTTGACTGTGCGCGACCCCTGAAATCGCTGAACGCAGCGCGGCTTGCTTGCTCACACTTCGCACGCGTGGTATAATTTGGCCGTTGTCTGCAGAACAACGCCACACGCAACCGGGACCGAAAGCAGCGAGCAAGCAATGGATAAACTCCAGTTCAATATGGTACAGGTGGTCCGCACGGTCCCCCTCTTTAGCTCGCTAAGCTCTCCGGATTGGGAATCGGTTGCAGAACTCCTCAGCGGTCATTGCTTCCCCAAGGACGCCTACGTTTGTTTTGAAGGCGATCCGCCTGAGGCCCTGTTCGTCGTCTGGATGGGCCAGATCAAGCTCCTGCGCCACTCCGAGCAGGGTCGCGACGTGGTATTGGATGTCATTGGCCCCGGCCACATGTTTGGTGAAATGGCCGTTCTGGATGGCGCGCCCTATGACACGACAGCGCAGTGCCTGGAAGATTCCGCGGTGGTCACGATTGCGCGCCGCGACTTCTTTGAGTTGGTTCAGCGCTATCCTGCACTCTCCATGGCCGTCATCGGAGAGTTGAGCCGGCGTCTGCGCAACGCGACCGACCTGGTGCGCAGCCTGGCTGTGGATCGAGTCGAGCAGCGCATTGCCCGCGTGCTGCTAAAACTGGGCAATGCCACGGGCCGCGTCACGCCAGAAGGCCTGACCATTGACATTCCTCTCACGCGCCAGGACGTGGCGGACATGACCGGCACGACGGTCGAAAGCGCCATTCGCGTCATGAGCAAACTGCGCCGTCAGAACCTGATCACCACCCATCGCGGGCGCGTCGTCCTGACCAACGTCGCAGAGCTGCGCGTCGTCGCGGAGAAGTGGTAGACGCCAGCCGCCGATCGTCTTATCAAATTCGGATAAAATCTAAGCTGCCAGCTATTGACAAATGCCCCTATTTGTGATATGATTCACATGCCGGTGAGTTTGGGTCTGTAACGGTTGAATACGCATGAATCCGGATCGTATTGTGCAACCGGCGACGAGCAGTGGGGGGCTTGGAGTCAGTTGTGATCCAGGGTTGATGGGTCTTTCAAACTGTGAATGACCCGACTCAGTAGGTTGGTTAGGCACCTGTCTGTTCATCGGTACCTCCTTTCGGTGAATGCCCGGCGTTGGGGGACGCCGGGCATTTGCTTGGTCAGAACAAAAAAGCGCACCGTGTTGGTGCGCTTTCTCTTTCGTTTAGGCCAACTGGGTCATACCGCCGCGCCGCACGCGCCGCAGAAGCGGTCGGCCGGCCGCAGCGGCTGGCCGCACTGACCGCAAAAACGCCGTGCGCCGGTCGCTGGCGCCAACGACTGTCCATTGACGCGCTGAGCCGCAATTTCTGCTTCCAGTCGTTCTCCTAGATCAGCGGTAGCTGCAGGGCGAGCAACTGGTGAGCGGCGGAGCGCAGCGATTTGCGTCTCGATTTCCTCATCGAGCGTCGCAGCCTGTCTCTGGCGCTGAACTTTGCCGGCAGCCTGCTGCTCGGCCTTGAAAGCGTCCAGCCTCTGCATAGCCTGCAAGGCTTGTTCACGCAGTCGCCGGTCGTAGACCGGAAAGTCTTCGGCCGACACCTTGCCGGTTTGCTGATCGAACTCCAGGTCTTTGATGGCCTTGAGCGCAGCATCTCGCTGCGCCGTCAGTTCGGCCATCGCGTCCGTGCTGGTGGTCAATCCCTGGAGATAGCCGGCGCTGACCAACGGCCAGGCCACGATGGCGATAACGACCGCTGCAATCAACACCATCACAAGTGCAGTTATCAAGACAAGTCTCCTACGCGCGTTTAGGCTGTACGCTTGATGGCATAGAAGCTGATACGCGCATCGCCTGGGTGTGAGGCCAGAGCGATGTCAAGGTGCCCAAGGCCAAAACCAGGCCGCCCAGCCACAAGAAGATCATCAGGGGATTGACAAACACCTTGAACGACGCGCTCTCGCCGTTCCCCTCCCAACCGGCAAGCACGGCATACAAGTCCTCCGCGGGGAAGATCCGCAGGCCCACTTCGCTGGTCGGTTGGTCTGGCGTCTTGAAGTACAGGTTCTTCTGCGGCTGCACCACGCCAATATCTTTGCCGTCACGCGTGACCATGAGCGGAGCCAGCACTTCCGTGTGCGTGGGCTGCGCCACTTGACGTAGCCCCTGATAGGTCAGAACATAGTTCTTGATCGTGAGGCTTTCACCGCGTTTGAGGGTGCCCTGCGTTTCAAGTTGGAAAAAGGTGTTGCCGATAATGCCCAGAGCCATCATGATGATGCCCAGGTGCACGATGTAGCCGCCATAGCGGCGTTGGTTCTTCTGCGTCAGGTTGATCAGCGCGCGCAGCCACGATTCGCCGGTAATACGGCGTCGGGCGCTGGCGCCGCGCGCAAACTCCTGCACGATTGTTGCCAGCACGAAGGTGCACAAGGCAAATCCAACCAGAGGCAGGGCGTCGCGGATGCCCAGGACAAAGAGCAAGACCGGGACCGCGGCTGTAGCCAGCAAGGGCCACTGAAAATTGGCGCGCAGCGCTTCACGCGTCGACCGACGCCAGCCCAACAGCGGCCCGGCGCCCATCAAGATCAACAGCACGATCAAGATAGGGCCATTGACTTTGTTGAACCAGGGCGCGGCGACGGAGATTTTGTTGCCAGTAAGCAGTTCGGAGAACATGGGGAACGTGGTGCCAAAAAACGTCGCAAAGGCGATGCCGACAAAGACGACGTTATTGAACAAGAAGCCAGATTCGCGGCTGAGCATAGAGTCAAGCTCATTGTCGCTGCGCAGCATGGGGAGGCGATCGAGCAGCAGCCAAAGATAGCCGAAAATCGAGAGGGCAATGAAACTCAGGAAGATCGGGCCGACGTTGCTCAACGCAAACGCATGCACGGACTCGATGACGCCGCTGCGTGTGATGAACGTGCCAATCAGAACCAGCTCATAGGTCAAAAAGACCAGGACCAGGTTCCAGACCTTGAGCATGCCGCGACGTTCCTGAATCACGATCGAGTGGAGAAAGGCTGTCGCCGTGAGCCAGGGTAAGAGGCTGGCATTTTCGACCGCGTCCCAGGCCCAATAGCCGCCCCAGCCAAGCTCAATGTAGGCCCACTGGCTGCCCATCAGAATGCCAAGCGAGAGAAAAAGCCAGGGGACAAGCGTCCAACGGCGGATGGATCGAATCCAGGTGTTGCCAAGCTGTTTGGTGGCCAGCGCGGCCACGCCGAAAGCAAAGGGCACGGCCATACCCACGTAGCCCAGGTAAAGGCCGATAGGATGAATGACCATCCAGTAGTTTTGCAGAAGGGGATTGAGCCCGGTGCCGTCTGCGGGCACAAAGCCCAGTTTCTTGAACGGGTTGGCCGCGAAAATGACGATGACCAGGAAAAAGGCCGTCGTGGTGAGCAGGGTCGCGATGACATAGGGCATCAACTGGCGGTGCTGGTTGCGAAAACCGATCATGGCCAGGGTTGAATAGCCGGATAGAATCAGAGTCCAGAAGAGCAATGAGCCGGCCTGTCCGCCCCACAGCGCGGAAAATTTGTAGAAGACGGGTAGATTGCGCTCGACATGGCTGGCCACATACTCAAATTGGAATTGATTCGTCAGCAGCGCAATCCACAATAACACGGCGGCCGTCAACACCAGGGCTGCAACGACAAAAACCGCGTTGCGCGCGCTGGCAACAATCGCCAGATCATCACGGCGGGCGCCAATCATGGCGAGGGCAACGCCAATGATAGCAACCACCAATGCCAGGGCAAGCACGGGAAAGCCCAAGTCTAGTAACATGCGAATATCTCCTTTGCTGAGCAGCAATCGCTCATTTGCAGCTTCCACCTGCGATCAACCGATCCAAGCAGGCGCGCAGCTCTGAATCGGACAGAGGGCCAATTTTGAACCAATCCACCGTTCCGTCAGGTTTGATAAAGAAGGTTTCGGGTACGCCTTGGATGCGATAGCGTCGCGCGATCTCGCTGCGGAGGTCTGGTCCATTGGGATAGGTAATCTTGAACTGCTGCAGGTAACGCATGGCCGCCGGTTCCTGGTCCAGGTAATCGGCGCCAATGAAGACAACATTCTTGTCCGCGTAGTCTACAGCCGCCTGTTGCAGCGTCGTCGCCTCTTCCTTACAGGGATCGCACCAACTGGCCCAGAAGTTGAGAACGACATGTTTGCCTTTCAAATCCACCAGGGCAACTTTGTCGCCCAGATTGCCCTGGAAACCACGAAAGAGCGCCAGGGTGAAATCGGGCGCCTGGCCGCTGGATGGACGCGGCGCTTCACGTTTGGCGACCAGGGCATAGGCAAAGAAGGCAATGAAAAGCACAGCAATGCCAATCACGGCCCAACGCACGGCCTGGCCGCTCGAGCTGCGCGTGGGGACGACCGATGAATCGAGTGATGAGTTAGTCAATCTTCTTCAACTCCTCTTGTAGGCGGCTCAATTGCTCAGCCGGCAAATCAGAAAGATGGGACGCCGGGGCAACAGCTGGCGCGGCCCGCGGTCGCCTGGTCCAACGGCGCAGGATGTAGAAGACCCAGGCCGCGCCTAGAATGACGGCGGCAAACGGAAGCACCCACGCCAACCAGTTGAAACCCTGGCGGGGCGGCTCGCCCAAAACTTGGGGGCCGTACTGCTCAATGAAGTAGGCGCGGATTTCGTCAGCGCTGGCGCCAGCCGCCAATTTCTCGGCAATCACCTCGCGCATCTGCTCGCACGCCTTGAGCTCGCACGTATCGAGGCGCACACTGTTGCAGAGAGGACACCACAGCTCCCTGGCAACGGCGTTCACTTGCTCGGCCGTCACCGGCTGCTGGGCCAGCGAAGCGGTTGGCATCCCAAGCACCAGCGTCACGAGAGCACTCGCCAGGACAATCTGCGGCCAAGAAACAGTACGCCGTCTTATCAGTCGAAAGATCATGTCTCACCCTTGAGTCTCAGGAATTGATACCCGCCGATTATACCACACGCAAAAGGCATTGCCAACCTGTTTTTGTCGCCGCACAAAATCAGTGTTTTGCTTGATTTTACATGACAACGTATTCTGGTATACTTGGAACATGCTTGATCTTGAGGCATAATTTCCTTAAGCTCTCGCTGCTCGGCAGCGCCGGTAGAACGATCTCTACTGCTCGGGGGTGCTGCTGGGTCAGGCTGCGATCATCCAATCAGGATTGAGGAGGAATCATGCATCGTCGTCTGCGTTTGACATTGATCATGGTCATCATGGCCGCCAGCATCCTCGTGGGCGCTGGCACGGCCGCGGCCAGTACACCCGAGCAGGCCATTGTCAACCGGCCTGCCCAGGAAGGCGGCGTCATATACGTTGTGCGCGCTGGCGATAGCCTGGGACGTATCGCGGCGCGTTATGGCATTAGCGTCCAATCGCTCATGCGCGCCAACGGCATTCGTAATGCGAACTTCGTCTACATTGGTCAGCGACTGAGCATTCCTGGAACCAACGCCAACGGCAGCAGCATCATCCCGTCCGGTTCGACGCCCGCATCAACCGCGCCTGGAACCTACATCGTGCGGCGCGGCGACACCTTGGCTTCGATTGCGGCGCGCTTTGGCACATCCGTCAGCCGGCTCATGCGCGCAAACAATATCGCCAATCCGAACGTGATTTATGTCGGTCAGCGCTTGATCATTTCAGGCGGCGGAACTGGCGGCGGAACTGGCGGTGGAACTGGCGGCGGAGGTGGCGGAACGACGCCTCCCCCGGCTGTGGCTGGCCGCTGGATTGACGTGGACCTCAGCGCGCAACGCCTGGTGGCTTACGAAGAAAACCGCGCCGTCTTCAGCACCCTGGTCAGCACCGGGCTGCCCCGCACGCCAACCGTTCAAGGCCGCTTCAAAATCTATATCAAGCTGCGCTCGACCACGATGACCGGCCCAGGCTACCGTTTGCCGGGTGTGCCATACACAATGTACTTTTACGGAGGCTATGGCTTGCACGGCACCTATTGGCACAACAACTTCGGCCACCCCATGAGTCACGGGTGTGTCAATCTGCGCACGGCGGATGCCCAGTGGCTGTTCAACTGGGCCCCGGTCGGCACCGTCGTCAACGTTCACCAGTGAGATAAATAACGGTTGCATCTCCGCTGGCGCCCAACCCGCCGAGATGCAACCGTTGTCACGTGAAATCTGCTCAGGTCAAGGTTGAAACAACGCTGCCCATGCCGTCTGCCCTTATGATGAGCCACCCACGGCCTTGAAATCGAGACCCTTTCGCGGCTGGTACGCGGATCTCGTTCTGTTGGCTGTCGCTGCCATCTGGGGCGGCACCTTCGTGACCGTCCAGGATGCCGTGGCGACCTTCCCTGTAATCACGTTTCTTGCCATTCGCTTTTCACTGGCAACGCTGGTTTTCTTGCCCCTACTGCGGCGCAACCGGCGCTCCACATCCACTGGCATCCCTGCTCCACGCCAGCGGCACGTTCTTCTGCCAAGCCTGCTCATCGGCATCGCCTTGTTTGCCGGCTACGCCTTTCAGACCTACGGCTTGCGCTTTACGACGCCAGCCAAGGCCGGATTTATCACCGGCATTGCCGTGGTGCTGGTGCCGCTCGGCTCTGCGATCTTCCTCCGGCGTCCTCCCAGTGCTGCTGCGGTGATTGGGGTGGCGCTGGCTACCGTCGGTTTGGCGGCGCTGACGCTCAACCGCGACCTGAGCATTGCCCCAGGCGATCTCCTTGTCCTTGGCTGCGCCGTCTCCTTCGCCGCGCAAATCCTGCTCGTCGGGCGTTTTGCCCCGCATTTCGATGCCGTAGCGCTCGCCGCCGGTCAAATTGCTGCCGTGGCCGTCTTGAGTTGGTTAGCGGCGCTGGTCGTGGATGGAGCGCCCAGGTGGCCGGCTGGCAACGTCTGGTTTGCCGCCGCGTTCACCGGCATCCTGGCGACGGCCTTTGCCTTCTGGGCGCAAACCATGGCGCAGCGTTTTGCCAGTCCAACCCACACGGCGTTGATCTTTGCAACTGAGCCTGTCTTTGCGGCTATCTTCAGCTTCTTGCTGATTGATGAACAGCTCACCGCGCGCGCGCTGCTCGGATGCGGCTTGATCCTCGCCGGTATGCTGATCTCAGAGTTGGGTGTATGGCCGCGGCCGCGCAACGACGAGGCTTCCAAGCTGACGTGAAAATCGGCCGCGGAGGAACGCAGAGCGTCACCGATTACCTGTTTTCATTCACGGTTGTGCGCGGCGCGCATGGGCAACTGACGTGAAAGTCGGATCGTTCTCCCCGCGCGAGGCCGCCCTAATCGTCATCCTCGCCGCTCTTGGGCAGCCCATAAAGCCACCAATAACGATCCGCCGGGTAAAGGCCGCGCAAGCCAGGGTCGAGGAGAAAAGCGCCGTCTCGCCAAACATGACGCAGTTGGCTGTCCAGGCGTCGCAGATGGCCCTGTTCAGCCAGGATGTCGAAACTGGCGGCGGCCGCCTCATCGAACAGCAGCGCCAAGCGCACGCGGGCGCGCACCTCCGCCGGATAGGTGCTGGCGCAGCCGCCGCGGCGGAAGCACTCATCCATATACCACCGCCACGAATCCAGGTTGCTCTTGATTTCCTTGCGCACAAATGACTCCCACTGCGCAGGATAGGTGCGCCGAGCCTCCTCAACGCCCGCAGCCAGGCGTTCGACGCGCGCGCGTTCATCCGGCGTCAGCGCGGCCGATCGGAATTGCAGCAGTTGCAGGCGGCTCAGCACCCCACCCAGGGTCATCTTGGGCTGCTGCGTGCCTAGTGGGGTTTGCACTACAACCTGGCGAAAAAGGCGGTCCCCCAGCAAATAATCCGATAGCTCGGCCGCCATGGCCTCAGCCACAAGAAGTTCCATTGTCAATTGGCTCATACGTGCTCCCTTCTCTGTCTTGCCCACCGCGGGCGCCGCCCAGGTGGGATAGCCAGCCCGATCAGGTCAATTTGACAGCCCCCAAGTCTTGCAGTAGATTCAAAGCAGGTAGATTATAGTCCCCTGGCAGCGAATCGGCAAGCAAATCCGTTTCTTTGTTTCTGAGCAGGTCGTCATGCGAGCACTCATTCAACGCGTTACCCAGGCTGCGGTACATGTCGAAGGCCAAACAGTCGGCGCCATCGGCCAGGGATTGGTCATTCTCCTCGGCATCACCGACGGCGACACCGCGGTCACAGCCGAAAGCCTGGCGCAGAAGATCGCACAGATGCGCATTTTCGGCGACAGCGATGGGCGATTCAATTTGTGCGCTGCCGAGGTGGGGGCTGCGGCGCTGGTGATCTCTCAATTCACCCTCTACGCCGACACGCGCAAGGGGCGGCGCCCCAGTCTCACCCAAGCGGCCAGGCCCGACGTGGCCGCGCCTCTGGTGGAGCGCTTCGCGCAGGCGCTGGAAGGGCATGGACTGCCGGTCAAGCGCGGCGTGTTTGGCGCGCACATGCTGGTTGAGATTCACAACGACGGCCCGGTGACGATCTGGCTCGATTCCGATGATCTGGCGCGCCCCCGCCGTGCGTCGCCCTGAAGCAAGGCAGCGGCAGAGTGCCGGGTTTGCTCCGCCTCATGCCATGGCCGCATCGCCGTGGCCATGGCCTGCACGGGCGCGCCGCCGATTTGCCAAGTCCCATATTACCTGTGGTACAATAGTCAGCGCAGTAGTTCACACTCGCATTCAATTCAGATCGAGGTACGCATGGCCCGAAGCCCTTCCGTGGGCGGTCAGTTCAAATTACCAGATTCCCTTTTGTCGCGTGTACGCGACGGCCGGGTATCACTGGAAGATGTTTTACGCTCGTTTCCGAACGCGAACAAAGATCCAGAAAGCTGGGAAGATGTCCTGGCTGCCCTGAAGGCGGCAGGGATTCAACTGGCAGAACAAGCCGAGGCCGACGCCGGTGTAGACGTTGACGTTGATATTGACGGCGAAGAAGAATACCAGACAACATCGTTAGGTGGAGCTGGCTCTGACCCTTTATCCCTCTACCTGCGCGAGATGGGCCGCACGGCTCTCTTGACCGCCGAGCAAGAGATCAAGTTGGCGCGCGATGTGACGCGCGGTGAAACCCTGAAAGCAGAGTTGGAAAACGCAGCGCTGCCATTGGAGCGCAAGCGCCAAATTCGGTCTGAAATTCAAATCGCCGACGATGCGCGCGACACCCTGATCAAAGCGAACCAGCGCCTCGTCATCAGCGTCGCCAAACGCTACCGCGGCCTGGGCGTTCCCTTTTTGGACTTGATCCAGGAGGGAAATCTGGGGCTAATGCGGGCCGTCGAACGGTTTGACCCCTCGAAAGGCAATCGCCTCTCCACCTATGCCATGTGGTGGATTCGGCAATCCATCATTCGCGCGGTTGCGAACCTGAGCCGCACGATCCGCGTGCCGATTCACGCGGGCGAACGTGAGCGCAAGCTCCGTAAAGTGGCGCAGGAGCTGCAGCAATCGCTCGGACGCACGCCCACCTCGCATGAACTGGCGGCGGAGTTGGGTTTGACGCCGCGCCAGGTGCAGCGCCTGCAGAACATGGGCCAGCAGGCCGTTTCGCTGGATCAGCCAATTCGTGAAGGCGAGTCCGATGGCAGCAGTCTGGCTGACCTCATCGAAGACGAGAACAGCCTGGCTCCGTCAGAACTGGCCGCGCAGCGCCTCTTGCGTGATGATGTGGCCGCGGTGTTGGCAGACCTGAAACCACGCGAAGCTGAGGTCCTGCGCCTGCGCTATGGTCTGGATGGCGAGCATGTGCATACCCTGAAAGAAGTGGGCATCAAGATGAATGTCACCCGTGAACGGGTGCGTCAACTGGAAATGCGCGCGCTGCGCAAGCTGCGTCATCCTCGCATTGGCCGCCGCTTGAAGGGCTATCAGCGCCGCCGCTGACGATCGAAACCGCCTAATTTGCCGATACCCGGCGTCCCTCTTCGATCCCCGACGCAGTACTCGCTTGAACACCCTGCCCCGCCGCGCCGCTGGCGCTCCAGATACCCGGAATACTGGCGCGGCACATCGGGCAGCGCCCATCCGCTGTCACCCTCTGTTCGATGACCCGAAAACCGCGTCGTGCAACCAGGCGGCTTTGGCAATGCGGGCAAAATGTGTGTTCCCAATCATCCAGACGACCAGGCAGGTTTCCGGCATAGACGTAGCGCAAACCAGCCCGCCGACCAATCTCGGCCGCCTTGATCAAATCGCGCCCAGAGGTTTGATCGGGGGTCAGCATCCGGTAATCCTGATGAAAGGCGGTTACGTGCCACGGGATGTCGGGCGACAGGCTGGCGATGAATTGCGCGGCTGCGGCCAGCTCACCAGGGTCATCATTGAAACCAGGGATCACCAGGGTGACAATTTCGAGCCAAAATCCCAATTCAAACACCATGCGGATGCCGTCCAGGACGCGTTCGAGCGCAGTTCCCAACTGGCGATAGTGGCGGGCATTCATGGTTTTCAGGTCCACTTTGTACGCGTCCACCCACGGGCGCAGGTAGGTAAGCACCTCGCGCGTGGCGTTACCGTTGGACACAAAGGCGGTGCGCAGCCCACGCTGCCTTGCGGCCTTGAAGACAGCCACGGCCCATTCGCTGGTGATGAGCGGCTCATTGTACGAGCTGACCACCAACGCTGCGCCTACGCGTTGTCCGATGCGCGCAATCTCCTCGGCGGAGATAATCTGGGGAGATGCGCCGGCCTGATCGTCGCGCAGAGCCTGCGAGGTGAACCAGTTTTGGCAGTAATCGCAGTGCAAATCGCAGCCGAGCATGCCAAAGGTGAGCGCCTGGCTGCCGGGCAGGACATGATTGAAAGGCTTTTTCTCCACCGGGTCGGACTGCAAGCCGGCGACATAGCCGAAAGGTACGCGCAAGACCCCCTCGGCGTTGAAGCGCACCTGGCAGATGCCGCGCCGCCCAGGCCCAATTTTGCATTGGTGCGCGCAGGCTACACAGCGCACCCAACCCGGCTTGTCAGTGAACGGTTGGCCCAAATCGCCGGGCTGCGTCAGCAAATCAAGACGTGAGGCAAGACTGTCGTGTGTCATGAGCCACCCCTCGACCATGACGGTCGTTGCGGAGGAAAACCGGTGCGCTGCGGGTTGATGCCGACGGCGGAGAAAGGCGTCAGCCGGTGTAGGCCACGGCCGCATAGCCCACCACCTTGCGATGGTCGCCAGCCGTGTCGCCCGAGTTGCGGTAATCGAGCAGATGGGGCTGCCAGCCCAGCTGGCGCGCAATCTCCATCAAGGTTAGAATGGGCAGCAGTCCGCACGCTTGCCTGCGCTGCACGCCCGGGCCATCGCCGGACAACAGCGCGTCCAACAGCGCGCGGTCAAGCGCCACAGCCTGCGCGTAGGGATAGTAATGGCTCAGGTCCGAGCTGACAATCAGCAGCACGTCGTCCGCCTGGCGCAGCAGGTTGATCAAGGGCGCGGCGACGATGTTGGGATCCACATGACCAAAGAGCAACGGCACAATGCCGGCGGTGGGTAAAACAAGCTGGAGGAAAGGAAGTTCGACTTCGAGGCAATGTTCGTCCTCATGCGCAGGCTCAAAGATGGCAAACGGCGGGCCATGCGCCAACACCTGCGCGCGGCGTTGCACGTCAACCTGCACAGCGCCCAGAGGGGTGCCAAAGGCGTCAAATGCGCTGACGGCGACGCCGGCCACCGGAAAATGGTGCGCTGGCCCCAATAAGAGTACAGTCGTTGTGGAGTCGGCAAGCGGCGGCAATGTCTTGAAGGCGTTGGCGGCAATCGGCCCAGAATAACGATAGCCGGCATGGGGCGCAATCAGCGCGCGAACGTGATCCAGCGGCGATACCTGCGCCTGATCCAACAGCTGCTGGACCTGACTGCGCAGCCCCGCGGCAGACGCGGCATAGAACAGCCCCGCTACGGCCGGAGGTCTTATCTTCATCTCATTCATCATGATATACCTCATCGCTCAGACAACCGCAGGTTCTGGCTGTAGCTTACACGCATCTGCGCCTGTTGTCAAGAGCAAAATGCCCCGGCGCCCTGACATTCATCCGCTGTCTGAAACCTTTGCGCAAGCCGTGCGTATCAGACACCAGATGATACACGGCGAGTTAACGTCGGGAAGGGTCTTTCTTTCTCAGGACAAAAACGTGAGCAATCCAGAACTGGAGCAGGCCTGGCTTCAACAGGCATTGGCAGGAAATCAACAATCGTTTGGTAGGTTGGTGGAAGCGTATCAAACGCCGGTTTACAACCTGGCCTACCGCATGTTGGGCAACCAGGGCGAAGCCGAAGAGGCTGCGCAAGATACTTTCCTGAAGGCCTTTACGCGTCTGCAAACCTATGACCGAAGCCACAAGTTCTCAACCTGGCTGCTTTCGATCACCTCGCATCAGTGCATTGATCGGCTGCGACGGCGTCGGTTTACCTGGCTGTCTATCGAGGATAACCCGGCAATGGAATGGCTGGCCGGGGACGTGGGACGACCTGATGAATCGGCGCTGCGTCGCGAGGCGGGTGATGAAGTGCGCGCGCTGCTGGATCGCCTGGAACCGACCTATCGCCTGCCGCTCATCTTGCGTTACTGGCATGACCTGTCCTACGAGGAGATTGCCAGCGTGATGGGCATCACCGAAGCCGCCGTCAAGTCGAGGCTGCATCGAGCACGACTGCAGATGGCTGCGCAGCTGACCAAGCGGCCGCCATCCCCAGTCGCCGCCATGACTCGCCAATCCAGCGTGGCGCAAGTTCTGTAGGATCACAGAGGGGTATCTTGTATGCATACGCACATCTCAACCGAACAGCTCTCACTGGCGTTGGACAGGCGCCTGCCGCCTCATGAACAAGCGGCTCTGCATGAACACGTGAGCCTTTGCGCGGCCTGCCGGCAGGAATGGGAGTCCTGGCAAGCGATTGCGAATCGCCTGGAACAGGCGCCGCTGGTCTACCCAGCGCCCGGCTTCGTGCAGCGGTTCGAGAAAAAGCTGCAACAGCGTCAAGCTGCGCAGCACGGGCTGCTGGGCGGCGTTGTCTTGCTGACGGGCTCCATTTCGCTGTGGAGCCTTCTCGCGCTGGTCGGGCTGCTGCTAGGCGCGTCGTGGGTGAGCGCCCACCCATCATGGGCCAGTTCAGCCGTGCAATTCGCAGTGCGCTTCGCGCATGCGCTGCCGCCGGTGCTGGTCTCACTGCGGCTCTTTGTTTACGGCCTGCTGCAAATTCCGACGCCGCTGCTTTCCATCACCCTGGGCGCCGGCCTGCTCACCGTTATGATGATTTGGGCGCGGTTGATCAACTGGCAGCGCAACCGCCTGGCGCCGTTGGCCAGCTAGGCTTGCGAACCCGCGCCACGGAATGTGGCGGCTGGCGCGCGCATGCGCGCAGGCAACGTGAAGTACCCGCAAATCGAGAGGAGATACGTTATGACTATCAAACGAGTGCTGCTCGCGTTCAGCGTTGTGCTGGCGCTGCTCGTCTTAGGCGTCTCGCCGGCCCTGGCCCAAGATGGGGACGGCGGCAAGGTGGTTATTGGGCAAAACTACGTCTTGGCCGCCGGCAACCAACTGCATGGCGACCTGGCTGTCCTGGGCGGCAGCGCCGTGATCGAGGATGGCGCAGAAGTGATTGGCAATGTGGCCGTGGCCGGCGGCTCGCTGACGGTGAGCGGCCGCATTACCGGCGATATCTCGGTCTTTGGCGGCCGCGTTGATCTACGCTCGCCCGCCGTGGTCGAGGGCGATGTAGCAACCTTTGGCGGCGAGTTGACGCAAGAGGAGGGTGCAACCATCAACGGCCAGGTGGTCGAAGGTTTTGGCGCTGGGCGGTCGGCGCAGCCGCCGACCATCACGACGCCGCAGCCGCCGCAGCCCACGTCGCTCTTACGCATCATGCTGAACTACATCTGGCAGGTGTTGGGCGCGATTGGCCTGGCCCTGGCATTGGCGGCGCTTGGCCTGCTCGCCCTGGTGATGTTCCCGCAGCAGACGGAGCGTGTGGCGAAAACGGCTGTCGCAGCGCCGCTGGTCACCTTTGGCGTCGGTGTGCTGACCCTGCTGATCGTATTGGGACTGTCAGCGATCCTGGCCGTGACCATCTGCCTGGCCCCCATCGCCGTTCTGCTGATCCTAATCAGCGCGGTGGCCTGGATCTTCGCCTGGGTGGCGCTGGGCTGGCTGGTCGGCCAGCGCCTGCTGGAGGCGTTCAAGCTGCGCAATCCCAATCCGCTGCTTGAGGCCATCCTGGGCATCTTCTTGATCACCTTGTTGTGGCGCGCCGTACCGTGCCTGGGCTGGTTGTTCTGGTTCATCATCACGTCGCTGGGTTTGGGCGCCATTGTGCTGACGCGCTTCGGTACGCAGGCCTATGCCAGCCGGGCCGCCGCACCGCCGCCGACTCCCCCACAGCCGCCATTCGTGCAGTTACCGTCGCCGACGGCAAACGATCAGACTGTCGCGCCCGCGGCCCCGGCAGCAGATGCGGCCGTCGAGCCGCTGCCGCCAGATTTCTTGAGCGACCTGGAAGACGATCTGCGCGCCGCCAAAGAAGACGAACCGCCAGCCGCATAACGCCAAAGACGCCAGCCGTTCCCACACTCAACGGGCGGCCGCACAAGACCGTGCTTGCAAAGACCTCCGGTTTCTGAGGGAAACCGGAGGTCTTTGCCTATCAGAAGATCTTGGTAACCTCGTCGGCGCTGAACTCACGCAAGGGCGTCCAACCATGCTGCGCATGCCATTCGTGAACCCCCTGCGTTTCTGGCGTCACCTGGCCGATCTGCGTGGCTGGAATCCCGGCCGCGCAACAAGCGGTCACTAACGGCGACGCATCTGCCGGCGCTACCGTGGCAAGCAAGCCGCCGCTGGCGATCGTGCCCAGCGGGTCGAGGCCATAGAGTTGGCACAGGGTCACGGCTTCCGGCAGGATTGGCACTCGCGCCAAATCCACCTCCAGGCCAACGCCGGCCGCGCGTGCGATTTCCCACAGGCCGGTGGCGACGCCGCCCTCAGTCGGGTCATGCAGAGAGTGAATCGGCGCCTGGCGACAGACGAACTGCGCGGCGCGCACCACGCTGATCCCGGGGTCATGCAGGAAGCCCTGCACACGGGCAATGAAGGCTGGGTCAACGCCGCGGCGGCGAAGATCGTCCGCTTTCTCGCGCGCGATCAAGGCCGCGCCTTCGATGGGCGCCTGGCGAATGAAAAGCACGGCGTCGCCGACCTGCGCGCCGGCCGTCATCACCAGGTCGGCGGGCGCAACCTCGCCCAGGAGCGTGCCGCACACCAGGGGGCGATCCAGGCCATGCGTGATTTCGGTATGACCGCCGGCCAGGGCAATGCCCAGCTCAAGGCAGGCGGCATGAATTTGGGCAAAGATAGATTCGACCAGGGCCTCGTCAGTCTGACCTGCGGGGAGCAAGACCGTCGCCAGGAACCAACGCGGTTGCGCGCCCATTGTCGCTACATCATTCGCGTTGACGTTGACCGCGTACCACCCGATTTCGTCGGTGGCAAAGGTGATGGGATCGGTCTTGGCTACCAACAACGTACCGGAAGGCGGCAAAGCCGCGCGGCGATAATCAATCACCGCGGCATCTTCACCGCTGCGCGGGCCAACGAGCAGGCGAGCATCCGACATCGGGAAACGATGCAGAAGCTGGTCGAGCAGCGCGGGCGGCAGTTTTCCGGTCGCAAGCATGGACATACCGGTTACGGGCATCCTTGTTGGCCCCAGGCAGTCGCCGCCGCCGCCACGTCGGCCACATCAATCTCACCGCTGGGCGCCAGGTCATACAGACGGTTCCAGGCCGGGTTGCTGCTGAGCAGCCCGAAACGCCCAGCCACAGCTTGCACATCGTTGACGCCCACCTGACAGCTGCAGTCAATGTCCGCGGCCAGGCAGGCCGCATAGGTCACGCGCAGTTTGGCTGCATACACGGGGTTGCCTTCATAGGCGATGGCATCAAAGTAGCCCGCGTTCGTGGGGTCGCTGGTCAAAAGCAGCGCCAACGCGTTGCCGCTCTCCCAGCCGGGCCGATTGACCACTTCCTGCACCAGGCTGCTGATGTCGGGCGAGGCAGCCCAATCAAGCGGCTGGCTGCTGTTGACTGTCCAGGTGGCCTGCGCCGCCGTGCGCGGCATCTGCAGGGGCGGGGTGTTGGCGAAGTTAGGCGCATTGTCGAGCGCGGCGCCTTCGATTTTGAGCGTCACTGATGGGAAGGCGGCCGGGTGGTAGGTGCGATAGAGCAGCACGACCGCGTCCAGGATGCGCACGTGGAAGGGAATGTCCACCTGGCCAAAACGCACGCCGCTCACCAAGTGATTGCCGGATGAATTGCCCAAACGCAGGACCACGCTGGTCAAGTCAACCAGGCCGCTGCTGAGACGCTGGGTCGCATCGTCGTTGCCGGCCGCGACTTGTTCGATGATGGGGGTTGGCGTCGGGACAGGCGCGATGAGCGTATCGGGAAAATCCACGAGCTGCGTGCTGCCGGCGAGCACCTGGATGTTCACCAGGTTGGAAGAGGGCGGCGACGTGTAACCGGGCGGGTCAGTCTCCTGGAGGCGATAGCTGCCCGCTGGTACGTTACGAAAGGCGAAGGCGCCGTCCGCGCCGGTGGTTACGCTGCTGACCAACGTACTGTCAGGCAGTAAAAGATCTACCCTGGCGGCCGCCAGGCCAGGTTCACCGGGGTTGCGCGTCCCATCGCCGTTCAAGTCGTTGAAAACAAACCCGGCGACATGTCCGGTGTTGGGCAGAGGCGTTGGCGTACCGGTCGGGGAGGCCGTGGGGGTTGGCGTGACGGTGGGGGTCGGCGTCAGGGTGGGGGTGTCGGTGGGCGTGGGCGTGGGGGCAGGGCCGCTGGCGTAAACCAGGATTTTGCCATCGTGCGTCACGGCCCAACCGTGGCCAGCATCTACAAAGTCAACTTCCCAGATCAATGCCGTCGCGGGGATATCGGTGATGCGCGTCCAGGCGCCGCCGGCGTTGGTCGTATGATACATACGGCCCTCGTAGTTTTCATTGCCCAAGCGAAAGCCGCCGACCGCCCAGCCCTCCTGCGTGTTGACCATCTCGATGTCGAACAGGTCCACGCTGTTGATGGACAACTGCGTGGAGAAGGTCAGGCCGCCATCGGTGGTATAGTAGATCAAGCCGCCCTGCCCAGCAAAATAGCCGGTTGTCGGGCTGAAGAAGTGCAGACCGAGCAAGTCGCCTTGCGGCGCAAAGCGGCGCGTCCACGACGCGCCGGCATCGGTGGAGATGGCCATCGTGGCGCCATTGCCCGCGCCATAGCAAGTGCTCCCAAAACAGGTGAACTCCCAAATCACTACACTGCCGCCGGGGAAGAACTCGTTCCAACTGGCGCCGCCATTTGTCGAACGAAACGATTTCCCATTAGTGCCGCCAGCGAAAACCAGGCTGCTGCTGCCGAAGTACGCGGTGTACAGATAGCCGCCATAATCGGGCATCGCGGAGAGGGCCCACGTCGCGCCGCCATCGCTGGTGCGAATCGCCTGGCCCGTGATACCGACGCTCAGGCAGGTCAATGTCGAAAGGCAATCAATGCCGCCTTGCCAGCCAGAGACCTGGGCCGGCACGTTGAGTCGTGTCCAGGTCGCGCCGCCGTTCGTGGTCTTGAGCACATAAGGGTTCCCCTGCACGCCCCAATCGGGACCGCCCACCGCATAGCCGATATCGGTATTCAGCATCTTGATGCCGCGCAGGGTGATGCCCTCCGGGGCCTGATACTGCACCGTCCAAGAAGCAAGCGGCGCCGCGGCCGCCGTCGAAGTCGAAACAGTCAGCGGCACGGCGGCCGCGGCGACAATCAAGGCGCAGAGGCAAACGCCAATCAATACCATGTGCAAACGTACAGTCATCGGTCACAATCTCCTTTGCAGATGCGGCGATTCTACCATACACCTGCAGCTTCATCAAACGTTTGTCAAGCAGCCATGCGAATGTTCTTACTATCTCGTGCCAGCTACCCATACGCGGGGCGCACAACGGCGAATGAAAACAGAAATCCGCGGCAATCCGTGCTTATCCGCGGCTCATTATTTCAGGCCGGCGCCGCGCGTCGGCGCTGATCAGCCCAGCGCAAGACGAACTTGCTGATCTCGGCCACCAGGGCTGGCACGAGCGCCAAGGGGATGACCAGCTCCCATTGCGCCGCGGTCAAGGGAACGGTGTTGAACGGGCCATTGAGGAATGGCACGAAGATAACCGCGATGGTCAAGAGGATCGAAACGCCAACAGCCATTTGCATCCACTTGTTGGTAAAAAAGCCCAGCCGCAGCAGAGGATAACGCTCGGAGCGTGAGGTGTAAGCGATCGGCAGCTCTGCCAGGGCGAGCGTCGCGAACGCCATCGTCTCAGCCAGGTCTTGGCCGTGCTCCCGTAAGCCAACCCAAAACGCGGTCAACACCACCGCGGTCAGCGCCACAGTCATGATAGCGATGCGAATCAACATGATGCGGTTGATGATCGGCTCGCGCGGGGGGCGCGGCGGCTGCTGCATGACATCTGGATCGCCTTTCTCCATGCCCAGGGCCAGCGCCGGCGCGCCATCCGTCAAAAGATTGAGCCAGAGCAGTTGAATGGCGGTCAAGGGGGGCGGCCAACCAGCCAGCGCGGCGATGAAGATGATCGCCACCTCAGCCACGTTACAGCTCAGCAGATAGAACACAAACTTGCGGATGTTGCTGTAGATGATGCGTCCTTGCTCCACCGCGCCCACAATCGAAACATAGTTGTCATCGGTCAACACGATGTCAGCCGTTTCTTTGCTCACATCAGTGCCGGTGATGCCCATGGCGATGCCAATGTTCGCGCGCTTGAGCGCCGGCGCATCATTGACGCCATCGCCCGTCATCGCCACCACCTCATCACACGCCTTGAAGGCTTCGACGATGCGCACCTTGTGCTGCGGGCTGACACGCGCAAAAACGTCAGTCTGCTCGATGACGCCAACGAGTTGGGCGTCGCTCATTGCATCAATTTCAGCGCCTGTATGAATCTGGCCCTGCGGCCGCAGCAGGCCAATTTGCTGGGCAATGGCGCGCGCCGTCTGCGAGTAGTCGCCGGTAATCATCACGGTGCGCAGGCCAGCCGCGCGCGCCTTCGCCACGGCCGGCGCAACTTCTGGCCGCGGCGGATCAATCATCCCGATCAGGCCGATGAACACCAGGTCATGCTCCACCGTCTCCGCGGTGATGGAGGCCGGGAGTTCCTCGAGATAGCGATAGGCCACGCCTAGCACACGCAGTGCCTGCGACGCCATGCGTGCGTTGGCCGCGTGGATCTCAACCTGGTCATGGGCCTCCATCGGCAACGCGCCTTTGCGATGGAGTAACGACGAAGACTGCGCCAGGAGCAGGTCAGGAGCGCCCTTGACACAGACGACGTAACCTTGAACGCCCGGTTGAAACGGACTGCCGTCATCCTCCGTGATCGAATCCAGCCTGTGGATGGTGCTCATGCGCTTACGCTCGGCGTCGAACGGCGCCTCAGCCACGCGTGGATAGCTCTTCTCCAGGTTACGCCGCCACAGGTCTGCCTTGGCCGCGGCGACAATCAAAGCGCCTTCGGTGGGATCGCCGACCATGCGATAGGAGGCCTTGCCATCCATGCTGCCTGATTCTTCGAGATCAGCATCATTGGCCAGCGCAGCCGCCCACAGCAGGCCGGCCACTTCCACGTCGTCACGCACATCCATTTGCCGGTTGTCGCGATCAGGGCGTCGGAAAAGGCCCTCCGGCTGGTACCCCCCGCCTTCGATGGTCAACTCCGCGTGGTGCACCCACAGGTGAACGGCTGTCATCTCATTTTGGGTCAACGTGCCGGTCTTGTCGGAGCAGATGACCGTGGCAGAGCCGAGCGTTTCGACCGCAGACAGCTTGCGAATCAGGGCATGGCGGCGAATCATCTCACGCATGCCCAGCGCCAGGCTGATCGTCACGATGGCAGGCAGGCCTTCTGGTACGGCGGCAATCGCCAGGCTGACCGCAATCAAGAAGACCTCCACCAACTTGGCCTCGAACGCTTGCAGGTAAGCCAGGACGCCGCCATTGGCGGAAAAGATCAGCCGCAGGTCGGTGTCCCGTATGACGGAGACGACAAAAACGCCGAGGCAGATCAGGAGGGCCGCAGAGCTGAGGGTTTTGCCCAGTTCTTCGAGGCGTCGCTGGAGAGGCGTCGGTTCTTCTTCGAAAGATTGGATCATATCGGCAATCAGGCCGATTTGCGTCCCCATGCCCGTGCTGACGACAAGACCTTTGCCGCGACCGTAGGTGACGAGCGAGCTCATGTACGCGGCATTGTGACGATCGCCCAAAGGAATGTCACTGGCCAATGTCACGCTGGCCTGTTTCTGCACCGCGACCGATTCGCCGGTGAGCGAGGCCTCATCAATCTTGAGATTGATCGTCTCAACCAGGCGTAAATCGGCTGGCACATAGTTGCCCGCTTCGAGCAGGACCACGTCGCCTTGCACCAACTCGCGGGCAGGCACCTTCTGCCGATGCCCGTCGCGCAGCACCTCGGCTTCGGGCGCGGCCATCTTCTTCAGCGCGTTCAGCGCCTGCTCGGCCCGGCTCTCCTGCGTCACGCCCAGGACGGCGTTGAGGACCACGATGGTCATGATCAAGCCGGCTTCGACCCAATCTCCGAGTAGGGCCGAGACCACGCTGGCAACAATCAAGAGGACGACGACAAAACTGCTGAGCTGCTCATAGACGAGTTTCCAGAACGGCGGCCGTGGGCGTTCACGCAATTCGTTGTGGCCCTGGCGCTGTAGACGCGCGGCGGCTTCCTGTGACGTCAGGCCGCTGTCGAGGCGTGTCTGCAAATGGGAAATGACGGACTCAAGGGGTTGGCTGTGCCATGAGATCGGCTGTGGCGGCATCTGACATTTCCTCCAGCTTGCGGGGTGATAGTACTGCGCTGCAAACTCAGCGCAGTATACTACAAAACCGTGGGCGCTCCAATCATACCTGGATGGATCAATCATCTTTGACAAGGCGCGCGGGCGCGGTTACAATTCAGCGCCTCGCAGTCAACCGGGCGTTGGCTGCGATTAACGCGTGTGAAAAGGGGTGCATTGACTAAATGCATTCCCGGCAGATGCACATGGCAACAGGCGCGCAGCGCGCCTTCATCGTGGGTGCATAAGCGGAGTCTATAGCCGCTTGCATCTCGTTGCGCTAACAAACATACGGGGTGGAGGAATAGGTGGATCCGGTTGCCATTCGAATTGGGTCGGTTGCCCTCGTGCGCTGGTACGGCCTGCTGATTGTGGGAGGCGCTATTCTGGCAGCCTTTATTGGCAGCCAGGAAGCGAAACGCCGCGGGGAAGATCCAGATCACATCTGGTCAGCCTTCATGTGGTGTCTGATTGGCGGCATCATTGGCGCGCGCCTGCAATTCGTGATCACGGCGTCGCTCGAAAACCCTGCTTATCTGCAGATGTATTTGGCCAATCCGCTGAACATCATCAACACGCGCGAGGGGGGCGTTGGCATTTTTGGCGCGTTGGGCGGCGGCCTGCTCGCGTACTATCTGTACACACGGCGCAACGGGCTGCCGTTTTGGCAGTGGGCCGACATCGCCATCCTGGGGCTGCCTTTTGCCCAGGCCGTTGGCCGTTGGGGCAACTTCTTCAACCAGGAGTTGTATGGTGGACCGACGAACCTGCCCTGGGGCATCGCCATTGACTGTGCGCACCGCGTGACTCCCTACCTCTGCCCCCCCCTTGGGGACTTCACCGAGGCCACGCGCTTTCACCCGACGTTTCTGTACGAATCGCTCTGGAACCTGTTTGTTGGACTGGCGCTGCTCTATCTTGCGCGACGGTTTGCCCGTCAATGGCCCGCGGGCTCGATCTTCAATCTGTATGTGGTAGCCTACCCGCTGGGGCGCTTCTTGGTGGAATTCATCCGCCTGGGCACCCCGCTGGCTTTGGGATTGACCTTGGGTCAGTTTTTCTCGCTGGCCGCAGGCCTGGCCGGTCTGTCCGTCTTCATTTTGCGTCTACGACGGGCGGCGAGCGCAGAACCCAGCGCGTCCGCTTGACAGGCCTGGTCGGCGCAACGCAGGCCGCCCCCCCCACCGCGCGCCGCCGTTCAGAGAATCGGCGGGTCACGCAACGTCCACGGCGTTATTTGCGCGAAGGCGGTTGATGGGTTTGACACACAGCAAGAACGTCTGTATAATTGCGCCGTTAATTGCTAGAATAGTATAATTGCTCGCACGCCCCAATGCCCGCCATTTCCGTTGATCGTGCAGTGCTCTTCCGTGGTTGGACAGGCACAAAGTTAGGCACTCGCTTCGGCATGGCCCGCGCGCATGAATGGTGCTAGTTACCCATGGGTGTGAGATAAAGAAGCAGGCGCTGCCATTCATGACAGCGCCTGGGTATGAAGTGAGGAAGCACTGTGCAGGAAAATCTTCAGGAAACAAACACCATGACCGCCACCGGTGACACGGAAAGTACTCCCGTGGAACCAACCGCAGATCAGCCGATTGCGGATGCAGCAACCGAAGCCCCTTACGATACCGAAAGACCCGCAGATCAGCCGATTGCGGATGCAGCAACCGAGGCCCCTTACGATACCGAAAGACCCGAAGCCCAGGAGGGTTCCGCTGACCGCAGCGGTCGCCGTCGTCGCACGCGCGGCAATGGCCCTGGCGTCCTTCCCATCCGCGTGATCCCGCCCAAAAAAGTAGTTAAGGTCCTCAGCGTTGGAATGGAAATCGAGGGCGTAGTACGACGCGTGGCCGAATTTGGTGCATTCATTGACATCGGCGTCGGCACAGATGGCCTCGTGCACATCTCTGAGTTGTCCACGGGACGCGTCGGCAAGGTCAGCGACCGACTCAAGGAAGGCGATCCGGTCAAGGCCTGGATCAAGGAACTTGACCGTGATCGCAATCGCATCAGCCTGACGCTGATTGAACCAGGCACCAAGACCATCCGCGATTTGCAAGAAGGCGAGTTGGTCAAAGGCATTGTCACGCGCGTTGTGCCCTATGCCGCGTTCCTCGACATTGGCATTGGCCGGGATGCGATGCTGCACATCCGCGAAATGTCAGACAGTTTCGTGCGACGCGTCGAAGATGTGGCCAACGTCGGCGACGAGTTGGAAGTCAAAGTCCTCAGCCTGGATCGCCGCCGCCAACGCATTGACCTCAGCCTGAAGGGCCTCCGACCAGAAGAAGCCGTCATGGCCGCTCCAGAGTTGGTGGTAACCGAGGAGATGGGGGAGCGACCGCGCACAGGCGATGCCCGTGGGCGTGGGCGTTCCAACGAGGAAGTCCCTGACATGGAGACCCGGCGTGAGCGTGAACCGCGCGGCGGTCGCAGCGACCGCAGCAGCAACGGCGCCGATCGGGGCGAACGTCGCTCCCGTCGCGACCGCGGCAGTGGACGTGAACGCGACAAGGAAGAATGGCACGACTACCTGAAAGACGACGAAGAGGCCGGCCCCACCGCCATGGCCCTCGCCCTGCAGGCTGCCATGGTGCAGGACGCGGAGCAGGACACTCGCCGTCAAAAGCGGTTGGAGAAGGACCGCGATCGTCGCCGCCAGGATGATTTCCGCACGGAACAAGAAGACATCGTCGCACGCACGTTGCGCTTGCGCCAGGCTGCCTGATCTCCAGATTTCAGCCGCTATGGGCTGATCAGCGCTCTTGCCGCAAATTTTTTATGTCAATTCGGTTTGCAGCCCGGTGATTTCGATCACCTGGCTGCAAACCGTTTCTTTTATTCATCGCACCAAAGGACAATAGCCGCCATGCCATTTGCCATCGTGGTTCACGGGGGCGCCGGTGACATCCCTGACGCGCAGCGCACAGAACGCGCGGCGGGAATCTACCAGGCCGTGAAAATTGGCTATGATCAACTGGCGACTGGCGCTCGGGCCCTAGACGCCGTGCAAAGCGCGGTCATGCTCATGGAGGATTTGCCGATCTTCAACGCCGGCCGTGGATCGTGCTTGACGAGCGCAGGCACAATCGAGATGGACGCTGGGTTGATGGATGGTCGCGACCTCCGGGTTGGCGCGGTGGCAAGCATCCGCCATGTGGCTCATCCCATCGCCGTGGCGCGGCTCGTCATGGACAAGAGCGATCACATCCTCTTTGCCGCGGCTGGCGCGGATGCCTTTGCGCAAGCGCACGGCGTGGAAAAGGCGCCCCTGGCCGCGCTGCTGACAGCACGGCGCCGCCAGGAACTGGAGCAGATGAAAGCCGCAGGACTGGTCGCCGCCGTTCCCGACCATCCCCGCGCCGCGGCTGACACGGTAGGCGCCGTGGCGCTAGATTCTGAGGGGAACGTGGCCGCGGCCTGCTCCACCGGGGGAATGTCAATGAAAAAACCAGGGCGCGTAGGCGATTCCCCGCTGCCCGGCTGCGGCTACTATGCTGATAGCCTGATCGGCGGCTGCGCGACGACAGGTTGGGGCGAGACCATCGCACGCGTGGTGTTGGCGCGCCGCGCCGTGGAAGGCATAGAGCGCGGGCTTGATCCCCAGGCTGCGGCGCAAGCAGCCCTGGCCTTTCTGGCTCAGCGCACAGGCGGTTGGGCCGGCCTGATCGTTCTCAGCCGGCAAGGCCAGGTGGCCGCAGCCTTCAATTCAGTCGCCATGACGCACGCCTGGTGGCGCAGCGATATGATCGAGCCAACGGTAGTCGCCTAGTTTACCAGACCTGGCACAGCAGCCCCTTGAGATACTCGCCTTCCGGGAAGCTCAGCAGTACAGGATGATCAGCGCTGTGCGTGAACCGTCCGCTGACTTGGACGTCACGGCGCGCATCGAGCGCCGCGCCAAAGATCACTTTCTGGAACAGGTCAGCGCTGACCAGGCCGGAGCAGGAAAAAGTGGCCAGCAATCCGCCGGGGCGCACCAACTGCAAAGCCAACAGGTTGATGTCTTTGTAGCCACGCGTGGCCGCTAAGACCTGCGCCTGGGAATGGGCAAACTTGGGCGGGTCCAAAATCACCGCATCGAACGCGACTCCCTGCCCGCGCAGATCACGCAAAACCTGGAACACATCGCCTGCCACGCCGCTGGCCTGCTGGTCGGGATCAAAGCCATTGCGACGTAGATTTTCCTCTGCCAACACCAACGCAGGATAGGAGCTGTCCAGGTTGGTAACGTGTGCGGCGCCAGCGGCCAGCGCGTAGACGCCAAAAGCGCCGGTGTAGGAGAAACAGTTCAGCACACGCGCGCCGGGCATGGCCGCGAGCGCGCGGGCGAGATGCGCCCGGTTTTCACGCTGATCCAGGTAGAAACCGGTTTTCTGACCTTCAGCCAGGCTGACTCCAAACTGCAGCCCATTCTCAGTGATCCACAACGGCGATGGCGGCGCCAGGCCAGACAATAGCCCGCTGGCAGGCGGTAAGCCTTCATGACTGCGCACATCCACATCCGAACGCTCGTAGATGCCGGCCGGGGTGAGCAGTTCGTTCAGAAGACGCACGAACAAATCCTGACGCTGAGCCGCGCCCACCGTCAAGAACTGCACGACAAGCCAATCGCCATAGCGATCAACAATCAAGCCGGGCAGCCCATCGCTCTCGGCGTTGACCAGGCGATAGGCATTCGTAGCCTGGTTGGCGGCCAGGGCCTGGCGCGCATGAAACGCGCGCTGTAGACGACCGCGCCAAAACTCGTCGTTCACGGTTTCATCGGGCTGCCAGGTTAGCAGGCGCACCGTGATCTGCGAACGGCGGTTGAGATAGCCGCAGGCCAACCATTGCCCACCCGCATCAAAAACCGACACCAAGTCGCCATCCGCCGGCTCGCCACCGATGTGCGCCATTGCGCCAGAAAAGACCCAGGGATGACGCTGGCGCACAGGCTTGTCTTTGCCCGGTTTCAGCACAACGTGCGGCTGCTTCATGCGCAGCTCTGCGCCAACCTCAGCTTTCCCCATGCAAACCGTCTCCTGTGTGTTTTCCCATGCCTGATTCAGTTTCCAATCTTCGGCGCGCGGTCCGCCGGCTTTCAATTCTCTTCCCAGCCATAGTCGCTCAGCTGGATAATGCGCGCCGCAGCGCCCGCGCCCAACGTGAGGCGCCGCGTTTGCAGATCAAACTGAAACGGCGTAATCCGATCAGCCTGCACGAACTGCCCGCTGACCTTGGCTGCCGTGTGCTCAGTGAGACGTAAGGTCCCACGATGGTCGCGCGCCCAGAGGATGAGTGGTCGCATGGTTCAATCTCCATCTGCGGCCGCGTAGCGCCAGGTCAAGCATAAGATGCGCGGCGTAGTCGGCTGCACGCGCGCATGATCGTCAATGCGCAGGCCGCACAGCCAGGCAATGCCCTGCGCGCCGACGAGCAGCGGCCAGCGCGGTCGCAGCGCGGCCGGCAGCTTGTGGTTGATCATGAAGGCGTTGAGCGAGGTGCGGCGCCCCCCCAGGCCAAGCGGGCGCAGCCAGTCGCCCGGCTGGCGGGGGCGCAGAACGGGCGCGGGGCCGACTACGTCAGCATCGAGAAACGCACGCCAGGGCTGATTCTCCGTTTGCCACCCCGAGGGCAACTCATCGGGTCGTCGAATCTCAGCCTCCACGCGCCAGCCGCTGAACGGCAGGCGCGTGACACCCGGCATGATCACCGGGAGACTTGGCATGACCAACTGCGGCCCAGCACGGTCGTCCGGTCGGGCATCGGCATCAGCCACCGTGAAGGTGGTGTAGCCAACAGTCAGCGCCAGCCCACGCGGCAGGGTAACGCATTGGCCGGTGACGCAGGTGGGGCTGACGAGCAGACGCCGCGCGCGCTCGACATGCTCAAAACCCACATCGCGCAGGCCAGGGCGCAGGCGGTGAATCGCTTCGCGCAGCAGGCTGCGCTGCCAGGCCACCTGCAGCTGGCGCCAGGGCGCCAGGGCGAATGTGATCCCGCCGACGTCACTGGGCATAATCACCTGCGGCCAGAGAGTCGCCAGCATCTGGCGCAGCGCCTGCTGTTCATCGCTGATCACCTGCGCCGATCGGCGCAGCGCCGCACGCACGCCCGGGTTGTAGGTTTCCAACACAGGCAGCAGTTCATGGCGCAGGCGATTGCGAAACAGGGTCACATCCAGGTTGGTGCGATCCATACGCGGCGTCAGGCCGTGTTCCTGGCAGTAGGCCTCGATGTCCAGCCGGGGCACATCGAGCAAGGGGCGCACCAGGCGCAAGCCGCCCTCAGCCGGCGCGCCAGCCAGCGCATCCAGTGGACTGTCCACCACGGCGCGCCCCCAGGGCGGCCGGGGCAGCGGGCTGAGCGGCAACATGCCGCGCAGACCTGACAATCCGCTGCCACGCAAGAAGTGCATGAGAATGGTTTCCACCTGGTCATCGGCGTTATGCGCCACGGCGACCGTGCCGCTGCCAACCGCAAGCGCAACCTCGCCCAGAAAATTATAGCGCGCACGTCGCCCCGCCTCTTCCACCGAGAGGCTGTCGCGGCTGACTGCTGCACGCACATCAGCCCGGCCGATGGTGCAGGGCAGATTCCAGGCCGCAGCCAGGTCGGCCACAAAGGCGGCATCCGCATCGGCCTCCGCGCCGCGCAAACCATGATGCAGATGCGCAACATGGATGCGCGGTGCGTGCGTAGGCGGCAAATGGCAGAGAACGTGCAAGAGGCATAGCGAATCAGCGCCGCCTGAGACGCCGACGACCACCAAAGCGCCAGGGCTGAAAAGGGCAAAATCGCTGATTGCGGCGGCCGCGGCCGCCCGAACATCCATCATGCCGGCTATTGTAGCACGGTGCAAAAGCCTCACCAAAAGCAGCGCCAACCACACACGATTTGCTGCCTGCCTGGGCGCAAGGTACAATCGAGGCATGGAAAACGAACACACGCCATCACACGTCATTCTTTCTGCAGCGCCCGCTTCGGAAGCTGCTGCCGTCGCCGAGCTGCGCCGCGTCGCCGCGGACGCCGAGGTGGTGCGCCGGCTGGAGCCTGGCACGCTGCTGGTCGCGGTCAACGATCCGCTCCACACGCTGCTGCCGGCCTGGCAGCAAGCGCCGCCCATTTGGGTGCGGCATGTGCATCCCGTCCACGCCACGGCGCCGTTCTTGGAAGGTGAACCGGGTCTTGTCCGCCTGGAAGAAATCGCCAGACCATTGGCGGCCGCGCTGGACGCAGCCCTCCCTTTCTCCGTGCAGAGCCGCCTGGTAGGCGATGGCCCGTGGCCGCAGCAGCGTTTCGATATCAATCAACGCCTGGCAACCCTGCTGCAAACGCTGACCGGCGCTCCGCTCGATGTGCGTGCGCCAACCCAGGTGCTCTCGCTGACGGCCACCGCGGAGCGAGCCTACCTCGGCATTTCGCCAGTCAGCCTCAATTTGAGCGCCTGGTCAGGCGGGCAGATGCGCTTTGCGCGTGAGGAGGGCGAGCAGATCAGCCGCAGCGAGTTCAAGCTGCTGGAAGCGCTGGATGTATTCAAACTGGAGCTGCCGACGCGCGGCGCCGCGCTCGACCTGGGGGCCGCGCCCGGCGGTTGGACGCGCATCCTGCGCCTGCGCGGCCTGGATGTCGTTGCCCTGGACCCCGCAGAGCTGGACGGCCGCCTGCTCAATATGCCTGGCGTGCGCCATGTGCGTTCACTGGTGCAAAATTTCGATCCGGGCGCGCAGCGCTTTGTCGTTGTCACGAACGACCTGCGCATGGACGCCCTGGCTTCGGTGCAGGTGATGACCCGTGCGGCCGCCTGGCTGCAGCCGGGCGGCCTCGGTCTCATCACCCTCAAGCTGCCTGCACAACAGCTGGAAAGCCTGGTCGCGCGGGCGCTGAATGATCTCAAGGTTGCGTACCGCATCGTGGGCGCACGTCAGCTTTTTCATAACCGACAAGAGATCACGGTCGCGCTCAGAAGCAGGCGTTGATCGGTTTGCGATAAAAAAATCCGCGTCGTGCTTGACATCGCCGCAGAACCATGTTATAATCGCTTATGACGCGATGCGTTATAGTTTAACCACCATCGCTCTGAGACCAATCGTCTGCCCGATGCATCATGCAAACGCAACGATAAGGAGAAACGATTATGGCACAGAAGAAAGTGACAGAACAAGTTGTGGAGCAAGCCGAGAAGGCTGTAGAAGTTGTCAAGACCGAAGTCGCAGAGACCACCGAGAAAGCAACACCGCTGTTCGAAACGGTGCATCGGGTCCTGCTGGCAGGCGTCGGCGCCGTGGCGCTGACGACCGATGAAGTTCAGGATTTCGTGGATCGCCTGGTCGAGCGCGGCGAAATCGCCGAACGCGACGGCCGCAAGCTGGTCAAGGATGTCTTGTCCCGCCGCAACGGCGCGGAGAAGCAAGTCGAGAAGAGCGTCGAGAACGCCTCCAACATGGTTGAAGAGCAGATCGAGAAGATCCTCAACCGGTTGAACGTTCCCACCAAGCACGACATCGAAGAACTGGGTAAGAAGATCGCCCACCTGACGAAGAAGGTAGACGATCTGAAGAAGACGCCCGCCTGAGCATGCGCGCCGGATGGCGCCATTGCATGTTTTTCCATACCAGGTTTCCAGCCTGCCATCACCGCAGCGCCGCGAAGCCTGGTTTTGTTTTTGGCGAACTGTTTGACACAACGCGGCAAGCCCATTATAATGAGAGCATAGGCTGCGCCATGTAGGCCGTGAGTGGAGAGTAAGATCATGCTCGTTATCAAACGTTATCCAAACCGCAAGCTGTACGACACAGAAGCCAAACGCTACGTTACGCTCGAAGGCATTGCCGAGCTCATTCAGCGCGGTGAGGAGTTGCACGTGGTTGATCACGAGACAGGCGAAGATCTCACGACGGTCACACTGTCGCAAATCATCTTTGAGCAAGAGAAAAAGCGCGCCGGCTTCTTGCCCAAGTCAATTCTTTCCAACCTCATTCGCACGGGCAGCGACACGCTTGATTATTTGTGGCGGTCTTTCCAGGCCTCAACCAGCGCCGTGCGCCTGTTGGAGCAGGAAATCAATCGCCGGCTCGACGCCCTGGTCGAACGGGGCGAGTTGGGCGTGCCGGAAGCCAACCGCCTGCGCGCTGAACTGGCGCGCTTTGCGCCGCCATCCTTTGATCACAAAGGACCTGAAGCTGCGCTCGAAGAGAGCATTCTTGGCCGCCTCAACATCCCGACGCGCGCCGATATCCTGGCTCTGCAAGCTCAACTGGAAGCCCTCACGGTTGAGCTTGAGTCGCTGATGCAAGCGCGCCAGGGGCCGCCAGCAGCCGCATCTGTAGGGAATTCCTCCGCAACCAAGGAGATCAGCACGTGACGACTGAACGCTCCAGGAAGATTGCTCTTGTTCTGGCCGGCGGCGGCCTGACCGGCGCTGTGTACGAAATCGGCGCTCTGCGGGCCATCAATGATCTCCTGCAAGACCGGACCGTCAACGACTTTGACATTATCGTGGGCACCAGCGCGGGCGCCATCGTTGGCAGTCTCTTGGCGAATGGCATGAGCCCGACCGCTGCAATGGATGCATTGGCCGGCCGCCACGTCGAAGTGCGCGCGCTGTGGGCGGGCGACCTGTTCCGGCCCAACTACGGCGAGGTGCTTGGACGCCTGCGCCGGTTTCCGGGCACGGTTCAAAACGCGCTGCGTCACTATAGTCGCAACGTCCACGACATGAACTTGTGGGACTTCATCTGGACACTGATCGAAGTCCTGCCATCTGGTCTTTATGATGGCACCGCGCTTGAAGGCTATATGGCCTCGGCGCTCAATCGGCCCGGCTTATCCAACGACTTCCGCGCCCTCAACCGAGAGCTGTACATCATCGCCACTGATCTTGACACCGGACACCGCGCTGTCTTTGGCAACGACCAGAACAGCCATGTGCCGATTTCGTTGGCAGTTGCGGCTTCTTCGGCCGTGCCGCTCCTCTACAAACCGGTGCGCATCGGCCAGCGCGATTACATTGACGGGGGAATGCGCGGCAATGCCAGCATTGATCTTGCGATCGAGCACGGCGCCAAGCTGATCGTCTGTATCAATCCCCTTGTCCCCCTCAACAACCAGCGTAAGCGTGGCGTGCCGATGCTCGGCCCGGATGGGACTTTTATCAGCGACAAGGGCATGCAGGCGATCGGCTCGCAGGTCATCCGCATCATGATGCGCTCCGGCCTCAACTACCACATCAAGACGCTGCGCCGCCGTCACCCTGACGTGGACATCATTCTGATCGAACCGCGCGCCGATGACTATCAGATGTTCTTCTACAACATCATGCGCTATTCTGCCCGCCTCCTCGTCGCGGAACACGGTTATCAATCGGTGACGTTGGATCTGGCCGACCGCTACCATGAGTTCAAGGACATTCTGTCTCGCCATGATCTCCATATTTCGCGCCGCCGCGTGATTCAACACCTCGAAGAGCTCACGCACGTGGAAGAGCATGAGCCTCCTGCTGAGCTTGCGTCGCCAACGGCGCCGGCGACTGTGGCGTCGAATCCGATCATCAGCCAGTTGGATCAGGCATTGCGTTCGCTCGACAGCACGCTCGACACGCTGCACGACAGCCGCTCACATACCAACGGAGCCAATCGTTGATCCGTTCCACCGTCACTGACCGACCCCATGTCGAACGCCAACGACCGATGCACCAAACGACGGGCCAGACAGCCCGCCGTTTGCTTTGCAACATGCGCCGTTCCAAGCCTGCTAACCGGAGGTCGCGTCTGCCAGGCGCGGCGCTGATCCTGCTGTTGATTCTCCTGCTCGGCGGATGCCGCCCTGGCCCACTATTGACGCCGGCCCCAACCGCCGAGCCTCTGGTGCCAACCTCACTGCCGCCCGTGGCTTTTTTCGCGCCGACGCCCAAACCGACGCTGGCGCCGCCAGCTACGCCAACCGCCGCGTTGGCCGTCGTGGACACGCCCACGATCGGCGCCCCGCTCACTCTGACCATCAGCCCGACCACAGCAGCCCCCAGCGCCACGCGCGCGCCAGTCCAACAGCTGTCCAGCGATTGGCGTCAGCGGATCGGCGTGGGTGTCGCCAACGGCGTCCTGGAGCAGATTGCATGGGGCGACGCACGACCCGGCTGGTACCTGGATTGGAAGATTCACGTCACGCCTGAACGCACGTCGGACATCGAGTTTGTCCAGATGGTGCGCCTGCAGCAGGGCGAAGCCCGCAATACGCCGGAGAACATACGGCGCGCAGCCGAGACGCACCCGGGAGCGCTCTGGCTGATTGGGAACGAGCCGGATGTCGCCTGGCAAGACAACTCAACCCCAGAGCAGTATGTCAGAGCTTATCATGATCTCTATCAAACGATCAAGACGGCTGATGCGACGGCGCGGCTGGCCATTGGCGGCATCAGCCAGGTGACGCCGCTGCGCATGCGCTATCTACAAAGGATTTGGGATCTGTATCGGGCGCAGTATGCCGCCGACATGCCGGTGGACGTGTGGAACATCCACACCTTCGTGCTGCGCGAAGAAAAGGATTCGTGGGGCGTTGGTCTGCCGCCGGGCTTTGACGACGCAGCCGACGGCACGCTGTGGAATATCGAAGATCATAACCGCATAGACCTGCTGCAGCAGGAGGTCATCGCCTTCCGCCGGTGGATGGCCGCGCACGGCCAACGCCAGAAACCGCTCATCGTGTCCGAATACGGCATCCTGATGCCGGCTGATTACGGCTTCCCGCCTGAGATCGTGGCCGCGTATCTGACAGACAGCTTCACCTACTTTGCCACGGCCCGCGATGCCCACATCGGTAATACCGACGATGACAATCGCCTGGTGCAGCGTTGGTGCTGGTACAGCACAGCCGATGATGTGTACCCAACCGGCAACCTCTTTGCCTGGCCTAGCCTGAACCCCACCGCCATCTTCCGCGCATACACGGCGTTCATGCGCGCCGCGCGTTGAGCGGAGAAGTGAAGTCTATCACCGCTTGCAGTGTCATATCACGCGGCCGCCAGGCGGTCAGCGCAGTCCCATCTCCGTAAGCACTTGGGGATACTGGCGTTCCGCCTCGACAAAGAGATCGCCTAGCTGCATTGCCTTGAAGACGTAGCCTTTGGTGGCAATTTGGCCGCCGAAGAAGGCGTCGCGCAGCCGCACCTCGCCCAGCCAAATCTTGTGCAGCGTATCCGCCTCCAGGTTGAGCTCCAGATCGGCCTTGCCGGCCTGCGGGCCAAACAGCGCTTCCACCGGTCGGCCGCGACCATCCAGCAGAATCTGCGCGTTGGGCTGGCGCGTGTTGAGTCGAATCACCAGGTTGGAACGCGCAAACTGATCCGTTGCATTCGAATTTTTCATCAAACGGCCAAACAGTTGATCCATGACCGCGTAAAACTGCTTCTCATCTCGATAAAATGCCACCATGACCTCCTTCACACCCAGGGTTCATTTTGCACCTGTCGCTGTTGGCAATGAACGTTGCCAGCGCCCGCCTGTGAGGAGACGAGCGCTGGAAAACGCCAGGCCTATCCGATTGGCGCCGCGCTCAGGGCGCGGATTTGCGCCGGCTAAATAGAATGCCGCCAACAAGAGCGGCCACAGCGCCGGCCGCGGCCCCGATCGTCTGAGGCGACAGATTGGCCAGGGCGCGCGTCGGTTTGACCGCGTCGGCCACGCTCGGCGCTTCACGCGAACGCCGGGCATCCTCAACCAGGCGCTGCAAGCGCGCCGGGTCGCGTCGCAGCTCGTCGGCGATCGCGCGCTTGCGGGCAATGTCTTCATCGGTCACGTATTCATCGAAGGAGCGCAGCCCAGCCAGTTGAAAACCGTGCTTCTTGAAAAGCCGGTAAATCTCTTTGACGCGGTCCATTTCAATGTTGCGACCGAGGGTGTAATCCTCGAAGATGCCCTCCATCGCCAGGAGCGTGGTTTCCGCCAGGCAGGCATAAGCGGTCTTCGGCGGCAGACCAATATCAAAGCCAAAGTCCACATCGCCGGGGATCAAGATTTCGCCCGATTCGATCACCAAGACATCGGGACGCAGGGCCGCCTCTTCCGCGGAAATGTCCGGCGGACGCGCCACGTCACAGATGACGGCGCCCGGCTTGCAGCGCGTAATGTCAATGATGCGTGTCTTGAGGGCGGTCGTCGTCGTGACGATCAGGTCTACATCGCCCAGGTACTCATCCGCCCGCGTCGCGATGGTCACCACGGCCTGGGGGGTTTCAGATTCAATCTGACGTTTGAGCGCGATCAGGCGCTCTGGCCGCGGCGCCACAAGAACCACGTTGTAGATTGCCTGCGCCAGCAAGCGTGCACAGACCGCGCCAATCGAGCCTGTGGCGCCGACGACCATGGCTTTGCCCTGGCTCAGATCGGTGGCGCCCATTTTGATGACAGCCTGCTTGCCGGTTTCAAGGGTGGCGGCCACGGTCAACGAGTTGCCCGATGTGATGGCAATATCCACCTTTTGCGCGACGGTGATGCCGGCGTCGCCTACGACTGACGTAAACGCGCCCAGGCCCATCAAACGCGCGCCCATGCGCTCGGCCATGCGCGCGGCTTTGATCAAGCGCCGGTAGGTGAAGCTCGGATCGCGGCGCATCAGCTCACGCGGGGTCGCGCCCAGGGTCAAGAGAATGCCTTCGACGCGCTGACCAGTCGCGGGCGACACCGCACCCGTGATGCGAGAGAGGTACATGGGCGGAATTTCGGCCACGTAGTGCTCCACGAGTTTTTCGGGCAAGAAACGCAGACGGGCCAGGCGCTTATCCTTATAAATGAAGCGCGGGCTGAGGGGATGGATGACGAAGGCAAAACGGTTGATCTGGCCGTCCGTTTCCTTGAGATGCAGGATTTTCGGCGTCCACACCAGGTCGGCCATCAGGTTCAGGTACGTGTCCTCGTTCAGCGGCGCGGCCGGGTTGGGACGCAGTGCGACGAAAATGGCCTCAATCACGGCCGAGGGCAAGCGCGCTAGCTCATTGCCCTCCCAGGGCATGGTCGTGACCACGATGTCCGCGCCGCGGCTGCGCAGGTCCGCAATATCGTCATCGCTGGCGCTTTCGACCACGATGATTTTGTGCTTTAGTTCAGCCGGCGCGTAGCGGCGAATAGCGCCCATGTCGCCGGCCAGCACATCCGCGCGCTGGAACGGGGCTTCGACGCGGGAAACGCCAGGCGTGCCAGCCAGCGGAAAAAGGCGGCGGAACGGCTCATCCTTCAACTGCGCCAGCACGGGGCCGGCGCCCCGATCGAGCGCCACATTGTTGCCCAATGCAGTCGGCAAACGGAAGTAGATGATGGAATCGGCGTAGCTGATGTCGGCCGCTGTCTCTTCGAGGGCAGCGGCGAGTCCACGATGATTGAGACCCGGCACCATCAGGACATTCTTCTGGCTGAAGAGTCCAGGCTGCGCCTCGCTCGCCAGCCGCACCGCCCAACGCTCCAGCGCGCCCCGGATGCCGCCGCCGTCGAGCACGGGCGTCTGTTTGGCTGATTTGCGCAGCTGAGCGCCCACGGCGTGGGTGACAGAGACAGAGCCGAGGTTCAGCTTGGCAGACATGCCCTCCAAGGCAATGGCGTCCACCTTACCATCGTATTCTTGAATCAATTCGGCCACGCGGTCTTGATTGCCATCGGCGCCTATGCGGCGCACGGTAAGCGTCTGGCCCAGCAGGCTCACTTCCTGGACGGTCTCGCCGACTGGTCCGAGATGCAGGCTAAGAATCTGTTTCGTCATAATCCACCGCTTTCTTACTGTGTCCCAATTCCGATTGCAGTTTTTTGACGCCGGCAGGATGTACAGACCGCGTGAAACGCGGCGCGCCACATTTTCGCCAGGGTCGCGCTCTGAATTGATCGGTCAGATTGCGCTGTTATTATACTGGTACAGGCGCGGGGCGTCAAAGCCTTTGCCTGGCATCAATGTCACAATGTCACATCGTGTCAACGGCCAGAAAGGCAAGCCCCCCTATCAGCCTTGCGGTGATGGGAGGGCTTGTCGAATCAATCTGAATGGGCCGACCGGTCTGCGCCGGTTATGCGGCAGGCATCAGCGCGCGCAGGCGCGCCGCGAGTTCCTGGTATGACGTGACGCCAACCACGCGGTCAACCTCGGCCCCGCCCTTGAAATAGATCAAGGTGGGAATGCCGAGAATGCCGTATTTCTCTGGCGTCGCCGGATTGTCGTCTACATTGAGCTTGGCAATGACCGCTTTGCCATTGAACTCAGCCGCCAACTGCTCCACAGACGGCGCAATATAGTGGCATGGGCCGCACCAATCGGCCCAGAAGTCAACCAGCGCCGGCACGTCGGATTTGAGAACGCGCGACTCGAAGTCGCTGTCGCCGACCGGGGAAGGCAACGGCCGATTCGGATCATCCATGATCGCGGGGCGAGGCGCTTTGTCGCCGCCCAAGATTCGCCTAAAAATGCTCATCATACCACCTGTTTCTCGCGGCTGGCCTAGACGACTTCTGCAGCCGCGACAGGCTGCGTTTTGGCGCTCAAGAAATCCTCGATGCGCTGCTTGAGGTACGGATAAGGCACGGCGCCAATGATGGCGTCCTGCGGCTCGCCGTCGCGCACCAACAGCATGGTTGGGATGCTCTGCACGCCGTATTGACCAGCCCACACCGGGTTCTCATCGGTGTTGATCTTGGCCACGCGCAGCTTGCCGTCATACTCTGCAGCCAACTTCTCCAGCGAGGGCGCAATCATCCGACAAGGGGCGCACCAGGGCGCCCAGAAATCCACCAACACCGGAATAGACGAATTCAACACCACTTCTTCATACATCGCATCACTGACATGCATCGGTTTGGTAGCCATTGTTCCTCCTCGAAAACCTTTCAAGATTATAGCCGCGTCACAAGCGCCGCCAGCCGTTTCGCAGCTGGCCGAGCCTGGTTACTGCGGATCATTCCAGATTCGTTTTTCCACCATGGCGCACGCATGCGCCACGACCTCGATCCCAGACGCGCGGCAGAAATCAATCGCCCGCTGCGATTCCGCGCCTGGCTGCATCCAAACACGCCGGATGCCGGCGGCCGCTGCTTCCTTGACGATCATCTCGCTGACAGATGGGGGCACCACCAGGTCAATCACGTCGGGTCGTTCGGGCAAGGCCGCCAAATTCGGGTAAACCCGGTCGCCCAGAATCTCGGTCTCATGCGGATTCACCGCATAGACGCGGTAGCCGGCGCGGCGCAGGTCTTGATAGATTCGGCGCCCAAATTTGGTTGGGTTTGCCGATACCCCGACAACAGCCCATGTGGGACGGCCGACAAAATCGGCGATCAAATCTGCCTGGTTCAATAGACGCTGTCTCCGTTCACGTTGTCACCCCAGCACACGTGGCAATCCCTGCCATGCGGCGCCATCACGCCAACGACGATTGGCTGACGTCTCGCGCGGTGGTCATAGGCAGGCCGCTCAACGTGTCCACCAATTCATCCACCAGTTTCTCGGCCGAAGCGCCCGGCGCGGGATGCAGCAAACACTCTGTGGCATGCGCCCGAATCAACACCAGGCTCGTCTGCTGCACCGCCGAGCGGATGGCCGCCAGCTGCTGCAACACGGCCTGGCAGTCGCGGTCGTCATCCAGCATACGCTGCACGCCGCGCACCTGGCCTTCGATACGCTTCAAACGCCGCTGTAAATCGCCTCTGACCTCACTGCTGCCCAGTGCCATGCTTGACTCCTCGCGTACAATACTGGGGTAGAGTATATCACAAACTCCTCGGCTCGTCAAACGGCGTTGACACCCTTATGCGTTTATGGTATACTCGCGGCCCTGGCTGGCAAGGTCAGGCTGATGTTCTGACGAATCATGGCGCCTGACGGTGCGCGCAGTGAGCAGCTTCGGTTGTGATATTCACTGGCGAAGCCTGCTGGCGTGCGTAGCACTGATCTCTGCAAATACATGCGCGTTCTGGTTGTTAGCGACGAAGTTGAGCCTCACCTCTATGGCCCTGGCGCGGTTAGGCTGCAAGGCACGATAGATCTTCTGGTCAGTTGCGGGGACCTTCCATTTTATTACCTGGAATACCTGGCCGGAACGCTCAACGTTCCTAGCTATTTCGTTTTTGGCAACCACGGCTTCGAGCTGGAACACCGCGCCGACGAGATCGCCATTGCACATCCGCGCGTGGGCACCAACCTGCACGTGACGACGGTCAACGAGCGCGGTGTCTTGATGGCTGGCCTGGAAGGGTGCTTGCGCTACAGCCCCCATGGGCGTTTTCAGTATTCCGACAGCGAGATGTGGCAGCAGGCGCTGAGTCTCCTGCCGCGGCTGATCTTGAACCGGCTGCGCTACGGCCGCTATCTCGATGTGCTTGTTACCCATGCGCCGCCGTTCGGCATTCACGATCAGCCCGATCGCGCGCATACGGGTTTCAAGAGCTTTCTGTGGCTCTTGCGCACGTTTCGGCCGCGCTATCTTTGGCACGGCCACGTCCACGTGTACAATCGCAATCAGGTTATCGCGACGCGTTATTGCGAAACCAACGTCATCAATGTCTACCCACACCGGGTGATTGACGTATGAAGGCATGCATCTGACGGCAAAGGGTTGGGGAATCGGCATGAGCAAACCGATCACGGTCACCATTTTTGGCAGCTCGCGTTGTTCTGCGGACGCGACCTGTTATGCAGAGGCGCGCCAATTGGGCGCGCTGCTCGCGCGCGCGGGCTACGTCGTGGCGACCGGCGGTTACAACGGCACGATGGAAGCGGCCAGTCGCGGCGCGGCCGAAGCCGGGGGCCATGTCGTTGGCGTCACATGCGACGTTTTTTCTGGTTCGGTCACCAATCCCTGGGTGCATGAAGAGCGCCGCACAAGCGACTTGATGCAGCGCATGACCATTCTGGCTGGCATGGGCGACGCCATCGTCGCGGTCATGGGCGGCGTTGGCACCCTGGCCGAAGTGACCTACGTGTGGAATCTCCTGCAAATTGGGGTCATGACCCCGCGCCCGTTCCTGCTGCTGGGCGACGCCTGGCAGCCGATCCTGCGCGCCATCCGCGCCCACAGCCACATCGGCTCGTCGGTCGCGGCCCTGCCCGAAGTGATCGCCTCACCGCAAGAAATCCTTACCCGCCTGCAAGCCACGCTCCCATCCCCTTCTCGCCCCCTGGCGTAGCGCCTGGCGCGCGCACGGGGGGCCACAACGTCATATCGGGGACACGCACGACGTGCATGGTGTTGACCTGCACGTTGCACGTGGCGTTCTTACTTTGCACGTTGCATCTTTTCTTTGCATTTTGCGCCCTGCATTTTGCACTTTCAGCAAGGAGTTTTCGTCATGGCAGAAGAACTACGTATTACCCCGCGCGGGGAAGATTACTCGCGCTGGTACACCGATGTCGTGCAGCGCGCGGACCTGGCCGATTATTCGCCGGTCAAGGGCTGCATGGTGATCAAGCCCTACGGCTACACCCTGTGGGAAGCCATTCGCGACAGCCTGGATCGTCGTTTCAAAGAAACTGGCCATCAAAACGCATACTTCCCACTCTTCATTCCGATGAGCTTTCTGCAAAAGGAAGCTGAGCACGTCGAAGGTTTTGCGCCCGAGCTGGCCGTGGTGACGCATGGCGGCGGCAAGGAGTTGGAGGAGCCGCTGGTAGTGCGCCCTACGTCAGAAACCATCATCGGCCACATGTACGCGCAGTGGATTCGCTCCTACCGCGACCTGCCGGTGCTCATCAACCAGTGGTGCAACGTGGTGCGCTGGGAGATGCGCACGCGGCTGTTCCTACGCACCACCGAGTTCCTGTGGCAAGAAGGGCACACCGCGCATGCCACCTACGAAGAGGCGGAGGCGGAGACCGTGCAGATGCTCAACGTCTACGCTGACTTTGCCATCAATGACGCGGCCATCCCGGTCATCCGCGGCGTCAAATCCGCACGCGAGAAGTTCGCGGGCGCGGACAAGTCCTACACGATCGAAGCCATGATGGGCGACAAGAAGGCCTTGCAATCAGGCACGTCGCACAACTTGGGGCAGAACTTTGCCAGGGCCTTCAACATTCAGTACCTGGATAGGGCCAATCAACTGCAGCTCTGCTGGACCACCTCCTGGGGCTTGAGCACACGCATGGTGGGCGCTATCGTCATGACGCACGGCGACGACCAGGGCCTGGCGCTGCCGCCGAAGCTGGCGCCTTACCAAGCGGTCATCGTGCCGATCTGGCGCAAGGAGCAAGAGCAGGCGCTGGTGACGGAGTCAGCCATCGCGCTGGAGCGAGAGCTGAAGGCCGCAGGCGTGCGCGCCAAACTCGATCTGCGCGACAACTACTCGCCGGGCTTCAAGTTCAACGACTGGGAGATGCGCGGGGTGCCGCTGCGCATCGAGATTGGGCCGCGCGATGTGCAGAACGGCCAGCTCGTGCTGGCGCGGCGCGATGTGCCGGGTCGTGAAGGCAAGCGCAGCATCGAGCGCGCCGGCGCGGCCGCGGCCGTGCAGCAGGCGCTAAATGACATCCAGGCCGCCATGCTCGCGCGGGCGACGGCCTTCCGCGACGCCAACATCGTGGATGTCGCATCTTACGCCGAACTGAAGGAAGTGCTGGACGGGCCGGGCGGTTTTTGCCGCGCCTGGTGGGATGGCAGCAGTGAGGATGAGGACCGCATCAAGGAAGAGACGAAGGCCACCATCCGCTGCTTCCCGCTAGACCAGCCAGAAGGAAGCGGAACCTGCTTCTACACCGGACGGCCGGCGGAGAGAGTGGCGCTGTTTGGACGCGCGTATTGAGTAAGAGACCGGAGACCGGAGACCGGAGACCGGAGACCGGAGACCGGAGACCGGAGACCGGAGACCGG